>JAKEFB010000228.1 GCA_022616275.1 Chloroflexota bacterium | reverse complement strand
GTGGCCTCGTCAATGGCCAGCGCCCGCTCGTAAGCGGTCCGCGCCCCGCCGTAGTCGCCGGCCAGGTCTAGATGGTAGCCTAACTCGTTCCACAGCCAGCCGGCCCGCTCATCTGCCCGTTCGGCGGCCACCCCGGCTACGTAGCGCAGGTGCTCCTGCCAGGCCAGCAGCGGTCGGGGATAGCCAGCCTGGTTAATGGTGCTGGCCGCCTGCACCACGGCTTCGGCCACTGCCCCGGCCGCCTCGCCCATGGCCTCAGCCAACGCTTGCCGGACAAAGGCCGCCACCAACGGGTGCAGCCGCGCTCCCCCGCCGGCTTCCCCCTCCACCAGCCCCAGCTCCACCAGCCGGGCCAGCCCGTCCTCGACCAGGAGCTTATCGTCCTCCTGGACCTTTTGTTTCCTTTGGCGTCCTGGCGACACTGCCTGAAGCAGGACGTTGGCTATTCGCCCGAAAGCGGATTTCGATTCGGTTACTTCGCCATCTTGTTCTAAGGTAGCCACGAGTAAGTCGTGGGGAATGGGCAGCCCAGGCGCAAAGCAGGCCGCCCTGGCCAGCAGGGCCAGGGCGGCCCGGTCCGTCTCCCCGGCCGGGTCCAGCTTGTCGTAGCTGAGGGCGAAGGTCCGGCCGACGTGTTGTTCGTGGCCGGTGGGCGAATGGCCGCTGCCCCGGCCTTGCAGCGAGGGATGGTCAAGCAATGTCTGGTCTCGCAGTTGGGCCAGGTAAGCGGCCGGGGTGACGGTGCGGTAGCGGGCCAGGAAGCTGCCGGCCAGGCTGAGGGCCAGGGGGAAGTCGCCCAGCTCGGCGGCAATGGCCTCGGCCTCCAAACCTCGCAGGTTGGGATACGAAGCGTACCCTCGAAAACCTGCGAGGTTTTGCAGCAGGGCGACGCTCTCCGGCCGGGGCAGGACATCCAGCGCCAGGACGGCCACGCCCAGGGCCGCGTCCCAGCGGCCGCGCCGGCTGGTGACGAGCACCCGGCCGCCGCCGCTGGTTGGCCGCCACTCGGCCAGCAGGGCCTCGTCTTCGCAGTTGTCGAAGACGAGCAGCCGGGGCAGCGGTTCCTGCCAGGCCCGGCGCACGGCGGCCACCTGCCTGGCCAGGTCCAGCCCGTCGAGTGGCAGCCCCATAGCCGCGCCGCAGGTGACGACCTCGGCCGGGACGCCGGCCGGGTCGGCCAGGCTCAGCCAGTAGACGCCGCCGGCAAAGTAGCGGCCGTAGCGGTAGACGAACTCGGTGGCCAGTTGGCTCTTGCCCACCCCGCCCAGCCCGGTGATGGCGGCGGCCTGGTGCATGGCCACCGTCCCGCCGGCTTTGACGACGGCCGCCAGTTGTTGCAGCGCTTCCTCCCGGCCGGTGAAGAGCGGGTTGCGGGCCAGGGGCAGGCGCGAGCCGGGCGGCAGGTCACCGGGCGCAACCGGCTGGTCAATGGGCATCGCCTCCAGCCGCTTCTGGGCTTCGGCTACCAGATCAACCTGGGGCCTGCCCGGGTCTGCTGCAAAGGCCGGCAGCCTGGCGTACAGTTCGGCTACGGCCGCCTGGTCCAGGCTAAAGCCGGCCGCATTAAAGGCAGCCGGCCGGGTGGCGCGCAACTGGCGCAAGAGCGTTTCCAGCCGGCGGCGCTGCCCCAGGTAGAGCAGCAGTTCCCGCGCCTGGTCGCTGACCCGGCCGCCGCCCAGCTCCCCGGAGGGCACGGCCAGGTCGAAGCAGAGGGTGTGGAGCCCCTCTTCGTCGTACTGGTTGGCGATAAAGTGGCGTAAGTCGCTCAGCCGGCCGGCCATACAGTCCTATATCATACACGATCCCGGCCCTCCCGGATACAATAAAGCAAGGGAACAGGTGACAGGGAACAGGTGACAGTTTTTTGGTTATTTGTGGGAGGTAAGGATTATGCGACTGCTTTTCAGTTCGATGACCGGTATTATCGGTGTTGTCTTATTGATGATCGGCTGCCCGTTTCTGGCCGGCGCGGCCGGGCTGTATTATTTCGTGGACTATTCGTCCAGCGACTGGGTGCTGGTCCCCGGCACGGTGACGGGTATGCGCCAGAGCGAGGCTTACGATTCCAACTCGGGGTCGTACTACACTACTTACTGCGTCTCGGTGGAATACACGACGGCCGATGGCCAGACGATTGACGCCAACCTGAACGAATGCTCCACGCCGCCGCAGTACGAGCGGGGCGACAGCGTCGAAGTTTATTACGACCCCCAGGAGCCACAGCGCGCCCGACTGAAGGGTGGCGCCGGGCAGGTGGTCGGCAACATTTTTGTCGTTCTTTTTGGGATCATTGGCGCTGGGCTGTCTTTCGGGGGCGTCGTCCTGCTGGTCGCGGCCGTGTTCATCGCCCTCAGGAAGAACCGGAATGCTGAGGCTGGGTAGGATGTTGATTACGGGAACACAGAGTTCACAGAGGGAAAACAGAGTTCACAGAGGAAACACAGAGAGCGGCAATCAAGGATTGCTTGGCAATCAAGGATTGCTTGGCAATCAAGGATTGCTTGGCAATCAAGGATTGCTTGGAGAAAACAGGGTCACTTTTTTGGGATGGTTGATAGGGAGTAGTAGATTGGCCGGGGGGAGGCGTCGGGGCGGAGGAGGCTGAAGCCGGTCTCGCTGTAGTCGGGGCCGAGGAGGGGGCCGAAGTTGAGGTTCCAGAGGAAGAGCGGCCCGACGCCGGGCCACTGGCTGGCCAGCTCGTAGGCGCGGAGGGTGTAGGTGGCCTGCTGCCATTCGCTGACGTTGGCCATGAACTCGACGCCGGCCGGCGGCGGCCCGCCAACTCCCTCAAAGCTGCCCCAACCAAACTCAGTGACCCAAATGGGCATCTCGGCCCGGCCGGCCTGGTCGAGAATGGCCCGGTAATCCAGCAGGGTGTCGGCAAAGAAGAAGCTGGGGTGGTCGTTGTGGGTGGGAGCGGCCTGGTCGGGGTCGGCCGCCCGGCTGCCGGGCGGGTTGGCCCAGCCGTAGGGGTGGGCGCCAACAGCGTCTATTACGTCCAGGATGCCGGCGGCGACCATTTGCTGCAAGTAGAGCCGGTCGTCAATCGCCACCACGCCATCGTTGACGCCAGTGACGGCCGGCGCGCCGCTGACCAGAATGGCGGCCGGATCGGCGGCCCGCACGCCGGCCGCACCGGCCCGGACCAATTCCACAAAGTCGGCCGCGTCGAGAGGGTAGCCGTTCCACTCGCGCTGCAAATTAGGCTCGTTCCATAACTCGTAGGCCGCCACCCGGCCGCGGTAGCGGGCGGCCAGCAGCTCCATGAAGGCCCGGTAGCGGGTGGAGTCGGTTGGCGGGCCGTCCAGCTCGGTCACCGGCCGGCTCCATTCGGGCGCTTTGGCCACGCCGAGGAGGACTTTGACGTCGTTAGCGGCGGCCAGGGCCACCAGGCGGTCCAGCTCGGTAAAGAGAAAGTCGTCCAGGCGGGCCGGTTCGGGCTGGTAGAGCTTCCAGGAGACCTGGACCTTGACCCAGCCGACGTTCAGCGTCCGCAGGTGGGCAAAAACGGCGTCTAAATCTTCGCGGTGGATGTGGACCTGGACGCCGAAGTCGTCGCGGTCGAGGGGGCGGCCGGTGTAGATGGGGTAGGCGGGGGTGGGGGTGGGAGAGGGAGGGACAGGGAGAGGGGGAGCAGAGGAGCGGGGGAGCGGGGGAAGAGGTGTGGAGGTGTAGGGGTGTGGGGGTGTAGGGGTGTAAAGAGGTGGGGATGGCGTGTGATTAGGTAAGGTGCGGCCGGGTGGGGTCTGGTTGGGGTGGGAGCGGCAGGCGGCCGGGAGGAGGGTAATGAGGAGGAAAAATAAGTAAGTGGAGGAGCATTTCATCTTTAAAGTTAGTGCTGGAGTACTGGATAAAGATAGGACCAGGGAATAGCAGTGCCTGGCGCTTTAAGCGTATGATGGGCGTGTCTTTGGGTTGTCTTAGAGGAGATTTTCAATGGTCACAGTAGCTCGGAAAAGATTGGTTCTGTTGATTTTATTTACTCTTTTTACGGCTGTTGCCGGGCTGGCGGCCGTGCCGGGTGTTCGGGCCGATCAGCCGATTGTGGCGCCGCATTTTATGTCGCAGGCCTTTCAGGAGAACATTCCTTGCCTCGGCGGCCAGGGTGAGCTGCGTTTTACAACTCGGGGCATCACCATCGTTCACCTGGACGAGGCAGGCGTCCCAACGGTGACGCCGAAGCACGCGATAAAAGTTACATTTCAACCCGACGACCCTGCCCTGCCGGACTATGCCGGCCACAACGAGTTGAATACAGAGACGTTCACGACGCCGACGTTTGTCTTTGAGGAGCCGACATTCACCTTCTACCAGTTCGACGTCTTCCTGACGATGGATCTGCGCGGCTCGGACAATTCGCGGGTGACTATTGAGGGGCCAGTCTATAGTATCCTGGTGCTGGTGTTCGACGACGGCTCGGTGACCGTAGGCAGCGGCGGGAACTCGGACTTCGAGTATACCTGCCTGGGATAAAGCCAGTAGCGCAATTTGGAAATCGCGACGACTGGCTCTAGGGGTTAACCAGCCAGGAGGGTTTGCAGCAGCTCCAGGCAGACGGCCTGGGTCCGGCCGTCGGGGTCGAGGTCGGGGTTCCAACTGGAGAAGGACACAGCGGCAATCTGGCCGGTGGCGGCCAGGCGGCCGAAGGCGCGGTGGAGGGTGGCAGCCGAGGGTCCGCCGGCCGTCCGGTAGCTCATAGCCGGGGCTTCGTCGGGGTTGATCACATCGGTGTCGAAGTGAGTGTAAAGGGGGCCGGCCGGCAGGGGGTGGTCCAATAGCATCTCAACCGCCGGCAGGTGAGTGACGGCCGAGCCGGCCACGGCTTCGCGCTCGCCAGGGTCCAGGTCGCGGGCGTCGGTCAGGATGACCTGGGCTTCGGGTAGCGGCCGGAGGTCGAGGCCGGCGGCGATACTCTGCTCGCCCCGGCCGACGAGCATGGCCAGGGGCATGCCGCCGAGGAAGCCGCTGGGGGTCGTTTCCCAGGTGTTGAAGTCGCCATGAGCGTCGAACCAGATGAGGGTGGGGCTCAGGCTGGCCCGCTGCAGGCCGGCCAGGACGCCCAGGCTGGTGCAGCAGTCGCCGGCCAGGCTGACCGGCCGCTGCCCTCGGGCCACCGTCTCGGCCACGAAGGCGGCCAGGGGCTGGTAGAGGGGGATGAGCCGTTCCTGGGCCGTGCCGGCCGGCAGCTCGACGCGGTTGATCTGCCACTCCGGCCGGGCCAAGAGTTGCTCCAGGCGCGGGCTTTGGCGGTCAATGAAGTAGGGGGTGAGGATAGCGCGATCAGTCATGGTGAGCGATGAGCGCAGTTGGCAAAGCCAACTACGAGCAATGAGCAACGAGTAATCAGTGATGAGTGGTAAGTGCCATGGTGAATAATAGGATAGCGCGAAGGAGGGAATTGGGCGAGTTTTTTAAGGGATTTTATTCGCGCCTTTCGTCCATTCGCGTTATTCGCGATTCATTACGGGTATAATGATGGCATGTCTGATAGCAATGTGCGGTTGGTGCCGGCCGGGGAGACGCGGGTGGAAATTCGGGTGGCTAACTCGCGCTTTATTGCCACACTGGCCCCGGCTTTCAACGTGACCGAGGCCAGGGCTTTTGTCGAGCGGATCAAGGCCGAGTTTGCCGACGCCACACATAACGTGCCGGCATACGTCGTCGGCCACGGCCAGTCGGTGATTGCTCACTGCAACGACGACGGCGAGCCGGCCGGCACGGCCGGGCGGCCGGCGCTGGCAGTGCTTCAGGGCAGCGGCCTGGGGGATGCCGTGGTGGTGGTGACGCGCTACTTTGGGGGGACGAAGCTGGGGACCGGGGGGCTGGTGCGGGCCTACGGCGACGCGGTCCGGGCGGCGCTGGCGGCCGCCCCCCGGGCGGCTAAGGTTCCTACTCACACAGTCATGATGGACGTGCCCTACCCCTTGTTTGAGCAGACGCGCCTGTTGATAGCGGCGCATGGCGGCCGCATCCTGGACGAGGAGTTTGCCGCCGGGGTGACGATGACGGCCCAATTTGCGGTGGAGCGCTTCCCGGCCTTCCAGGAGGCACTGCGGGAACTATCTCACGGAGCGCTGGCGGCCGAGATTGTAGAGACGAACCAGGCTACCTTGATGGCGGTGGAGGAACTGGCCAGTAGAGATTTGAATTAATCCGTATTAATTGGCCGGGTCGTGATACCAAAGGGTGGTCATTTCCGGCCGGTCGAAGGGGGTGCCAACCAGCCAGGTGCGGCCGGCGCCGTCTATGGCCAGGGAAGTCACCGAGATGCCGGGCAATGGGCCAATCGCTGTGAGTTCTCCGTTCCGGTAGTAGACCAGGCCGTCCAGGAGGGTGTCCTGGTAAGGGACCGGCTCGAACAGGTAGATGGCCGCTTCGCCGGCCGGGCCCAGGACCACCTGGCTGAACTCAGGGAGCGTCTCCAGGGCTGTGATCCACTCCTCTCCTTCGAGGTAATAAAGCGCGCCGGGCAGGTGACCAGCGCCGCCACCCTGCTCGACGAGGATCCACGGCCGGCCGGCACCATCCAGGTGAATGTCATTGATATAGCGCGGATTTGACTGGCCGGCATAAGCCGGACTCTCCGGGATAGGCAGCGCCAGCCAGTCGCCAGCGGCCGGGTTGTGGCGGTAAAGGTTGTAATTGCCTGAAAACGGATCGGCCGGCCGGCCGCCCAGCCAGACAAGGCCGTTGGCGTCTACTTCGATGTCGTAGATGCAGGTATCAGCGACCTCGGCCGGGGCCTGCCAGGTGGCGCCGTCGAACCAGCGCACTCCCTCGCCGCCCCAGACCTGGACCGGGATAGGGCCTTCTTCGTCCAGGCGGACGGCGCAGGCGCTGGCCCAGACCTGGCCCAGGTCGTCCACAGCCACGTCGGTAAAGAAGAGGCGTTCGTCGTAGTCAAGCGCGCCGCCAGCGGCCGGCGGCGGGGGGAAGCCTAGGGCGGCCGCTTCGAGCGTCGTCCAGGCGCCGCTGGTCGGGTCGAGGCGGTGCAGACCGTTGCGGCCGTCGGCCAGCCAGACCTGGCCCAGCCGATCTACTGTTACTTCGTCGGCGTAAGCCATGCGGGCGTAGTCCGGCTCTTGGGAGGTCCAGCCTTGCAGCGGGCCGTAACTGAACCAGTCGCCGCCGGATGGTAAGTAGGCGACCGTCCGCCCCTCGTCAAAGAGGGCCCAGACCCTCAACTCCCGGTCGGCGTCAAGAATCAGCGTCGGTGTAGCCAGCGATAGCGTTTCCCAGCCGTCCACGCCGCGGGCGTAGAGGGCCTCGTCGGTCAGGACCCACAATGCCCCGTCGGGAGCGACCCACAACTGGCGGATGACCCCGGCCGGGAAATCTTCGGCCAGTTGAAAGGGGATGTTGGGCGGTGTAGTAATGGTCGCGGCCGGCGTTACGGTGGTCGGGGCAACCGGCGTGAGCTGGCCGGCCGGGGTGTGCGTTGGCGGCGCGGGCGAGGCGGCCGGGGTAGTTGCGACGGCAGTGGCCGGCGTCGGGCTGGCCGTTTCGGTTGGCGGGGGCGTGACCGAAGGGCCGAGGGTCAGCGTGGCCGCCAGCTCAGCCGTCGGCGTCCCGGTTTCTTCAGGGTTGCAGGCGGCCAGGACGAGCAGGAGGGAGAGGAAAAGGAGTCGGCGCATGGCAGGAACCTCACATCACTTAAGCCGTGTCGGGGCTACACCGGGCGCGGTCAGGAGACCGGCTCGAGCGGTTGCACAAATTGTACCACACCCCAGCGGCCGTTGGTCAGCCAGTGGGGGTCGGTCTGGGCCAGCGTGGCCGGTTGGTCTGGGGCCAGCCCGGCGGCGACCTCGGATTTAAGGGTGCGCAGGGCGAGCAGGGAGGTGGGGAAGTAGGCCAGGATGGCAGCCAGGGGCGTGGTGAAGGGCCAATGGCGGTCGCCCAACAGCCGGCGATAGTTGGCGTCGCCTTTGCTGATAACCAGGCTGGCCCGGCCGAGTTCCTGGTGCAGGGCCGGGGGCATTTCCCAGCCGCTGAGGGGCGAGGTCCAGAAGAAATCGGTTGGCAGCGCCAGCCGGCCGGCGGCCAGGTGGTCCTGTAGCCGGCCGGCCAGGGCGCGGCCGGCCGGCTCGTCGTCCCCGGCCAGGAAAAGGATGGCCTGGTGGACGTCGGCCGGCAGAGCGTCAGAAACAAAAGTGGGGTGGGCTTTCAGGCGCAGGTTGACAGTCTCGGCCAGGCTGCCACTCAATAGAAAATCCACCAGCCCCAGGTCGCAGACCAGCTCGAAGCCGGCGTTATCGGCCAGGACGTCCACCTGGACGATATGGGGAGGAAGCTCAGCCAGGTAACGGGCGGCGGCCGGGGCATCGTCCACCAGCAGGTAGCGCTGCCGTTCGGCCTCGGCCAACCCCTGGGACGGCCCCGCGCTGCCGGCCGGCCAAAGGCTCAGGTCAGCCTGGTTGCCCCACAGGGCGACGTGGAACAGCCGGGCCAACATTTCGGGCTGCTCGTGCAGGCGCTGCAAGGCTTGCTGAAGCTGGACGCTTAAGATCTGGCCAGCGGCCCGCCCCTCGGCCAGTCCTTGCTGTTTTTGCCAGGCGAAGGGATCCACTCCTTCTCCCGGGCCGGTCTGGAAGTAGCCGGTGGCCTCCAGGATGCGGCGGTAAAAGTAGGTCTCGGCGAAGAACCAGGGGACCTGGAGCCAGTTTTGTTCCCGGTAGGGGGCAATGTATTGCTCGACGTAGCGCTGCCAACCGGCCGCGTCGGGGGCGGTCTCGTCCACCAGGGGACGAATGAAGGCATCGGGAATATCATGGATGAGGGCTTCCAGGCGTTCGACTATCTCAGGCGGAAAGTCGTTCTCGGCCAGGATGCGCCGGCCGATCTCCGGCAGTCGCCGCACGACGGTGTCGTGGGTGAAGGAGCCGATTTCAGCGCCCCGGAGGGGCGGCGGGATGGGCAGGGCAGGTTGCATGGCGGTTGCGGCCGGCTAAGCGCCGCCGACCGACAGGGCGATGAGCCACTGGGCCGCGAAGTAGGTGCTCATAATGATGGCCTGGGCGTGGGGGATGGGCTTGCGGAAGCGGTTCAGGGCCAGGACGGAATCGGAAGCGACGAAAAGGAGCGCACCAACAAAAGCCAGCAAAGCCCGGCTCTGCCCGGTCTGGACCCATTGGCCCAGCGCCTGCCAGGCCATGACGACAATGGCGACCATGTAGACCAGGGCGGGGAGCTTCATCGAGCCCAGGCGCGGCCAGAGAAGCCGGTAAATAAAGCCACCGTAGAGCAGGAAGGGCAGCAGCCCCCAGGGAGAGAGATAGAAGCCGGCCGGGTCGGCAAAGGCGGCAATGTAGCCAAGGTGGGCCAGCAGGAAGCTGACCAGCCCGGCCAGGAAACGGTCGGCGGGCAGCATCAGGAAGATGTCGCCGGCCAAGGAGAAGGCCAGGCTGGCGACGATAGCCAGCTTGTAGAAGGGGCTGGGCGGATCGGCCGTCAGGAGAGCCAGGAGCAGGATGAGGCCGGTGGTCAGTGGCTTGAAGAGGTAGACGTGGCGGCGCAGCCCACGATACTCGGCCCGCAGGTGCAGCCCGGCCGAGGCCAGGATGAGGGGAGAGAGCAGAACGGGTAGCATAACGACAGTTCCTATCTGAATGGGCCAGAATCTTTTTTTGCCACGAATGACACGAAAAAAAATAGTGTAAATTAGTGAAATTCGTGTCAAAGATTCACAAGCGCGTCGCGCAGGACTTCGGCCGGGTGGAGGGCCTGGCGGCCGGCGCCGTGGGCAATCTGGTGGCGGCAACTGGTGCCGGGGGCGACAATGATCGTCTCGGCGGTGGCGGAGCGGACGGCCGGCAGCAGGCGGCGCTCAGCCATCTTCAGCGAGATGTCGTAGTGCTCGGCCTCGTAGCCGAAGGAGCCGGCCATGCCGCAGCAGCCGGAGTCTACCTCGGTGACAGTGTAATTGGGCGGCAGGGTCAGGACACGCTTCGTCGGGCCGGTGCCGACCAGGGCTTTTTGGTGGCAGTGGCCGTGCAGCAGGAGCCGGCGGGGGGTGTCGGTGAAGGCCAGATTCAGCTTCCCCTCGTCGGCCAGCCGGGCGATAAATTCTTCAAACAGATAAGCGTGCTCGGCCACCAGTCTGGCCCGGGGGTCGTTGGGCAGCAGGTACAGATACTCGTCGCGCAGGGTCAACAGGCAGCTAGGTTCCAGGCCGACGATGGGTAGGCCGGCTTCGGCCAAGGGGGCCAGGCGGGCGACGGTGTCCTGGGCGGCGGCCCGCGCTTCCTTGACTAGCCCCTTGGAGATCATCGGCCGGCCGCAGCAGCGATGCCCTGGCAAGAGTACTTCAAAGCCGGCCGCTTCGAGCACCTGGGTAGCGGCAATGGCGATGTGCGGGTCGTTGTAGGTGTTGAAGGTGTCGTGGAAGAGAACTACCTGGGAGGGGGAGAGGGGGAGAGGGGGAGAGGGGGAGAGGTCCTTTTGTCCCCTTGTCTCCTTGTCTCCTTGTCTCCCCCTCTTCTTGAACCACGTCGTGAAGGGCTGGCGGGCGAAGGGGGGGAGGGAGCGGCGGCGGCTGAGGCCGACGGTTTTTTCCATGAGGGCGCGGGTGAGCGTGTTGCCCAGGCTCCAGTTGGCCAGGGGGGCCAGGGGGCCGCTGCCCAGGCGGCTGAGCCGGGCGATGTGGCCAAAGAGGCGGGCGCGCAGCGGCGTGCCGTGGGCCTCGTGATAGTGGGCCAGGAATTCAAATTTAATCTTGGCCATGTCTACTGAGGAGGGGCACTCGGCCTTGCAGGCTTTGCACTCGACGCACAGGTCCATGACCTGGTACATGCGCGGGCTGGTGAATTCTTCGGCCGGCAACCGGCCGGACATGGCCGCCCGCAGCGCGTTGGCCCGGCCGCGGGTGCTGTGCTCCTCTTCGCGGGTGACCATGAAGCTGGGACACATCGTGCCGGTGATCTTCTTGCGGCAGATGCCGGCCCCGTTGCACATCTCCACCGCCCGGTCAAAGCCGTGGTCGTGGCTGAAGTCGAGGTGGCTTTTGAGGGGAGTGACCTGGTAGGCAGCGCCGTAGCGCAAATTTTCCGTCAAGGGTACGGCGTTGACGACGTTGCCGGGGTTGAGCAGGTTGTCCGGGTCGAAGGTCCGTTTAACTTCCTGGTAGAGGCGGTAGAGGTCTGGACCGAAGAAGCGCTGGTTCATCCAGCTCCTGGCCCGGCCGTCGCCGTGCTCGCTGGAGAGGGAGCCGCCGTAACCGTGCAGCAGCTCAATGGAAAAGGAGAGGATTTCCGGCAGCTTGGCCACTTCGGCGGCCAGCTTGGTGTTGATCAGCGGCCGGATGTGGATGCAGCCGGCGCTGGCGTGGGCGTAGTAGGCCACGTTGCTGCCGATGCTGTTGCAGAACTGCTCGATTTTGGTGACATACTCGGCCAGATGGGTGACCGGCACGGCGGCGTCTTCGATGAAGGGAATGGGCTTGTAGTCGCCCTTGATGCTCATCATCAGCCCCAGCCCGACTTTGCGCACCGTCCAGACGTTGTTTTGCAGTTGAGGGGTGTAGGCGGGGGTGACGGCCGTGGCGCCAACCTTTTCCTGTTGTAAGTGGTCGCGCAGCCGCTCGATTTTGGCCTTCAGTTCGGCTTCGCTCTCGCCGTAAAACTCGGTGATGAGGATGCAGTTGGGCTGGCCCTCGACGAAGGTGGTTAGCAGCCGGGCATACTCCGGCACGTCGCGGCACATCGTCAGCCCCAGGTTGTCCAGCAGCTCGACGGCCGACGGCTCCACTTCCAGGATGGTGGGCACGGCCGAAAGGGCGGTGAAGAGGCTGTCGAAGTGGACGATGGCCAGGGCGGTCATCCGGGGTAGGGGGACCAGGTTGAGCTTGATGTCGGTCATCACGGCCAGGGTACCCTCGGCCCCGCAGACCATTCTGGCCAGGTTGAAGCGCGGGTCCTGGGGGACCTTGAAGGAGACGCCGCCCTGGATGAAGCGGTCAAGGTTATAGCCGCCGCAGCGCCGCCAGTGGCGGGGCGTGCCGGCGCGGATGATTTCCTGGTTGGCCGGATCCTGGGCCAGGGCCGTAATGCCCCGGTAGATTTTGCCCTCCAGGCCGTTCAGCTCCAGCCGTTGGGCCAGCTCGGCCGTTTCCAGGGGGCCAAAGTGGGTGGTTGAACCGTCGCTCAAAATAACGTTCGCTTCCAGGACGTGGTCGGCGGTCATGCCGTAGAGAATGGAGTGGCTGCCGGTGGAGTTATTGGAGACGATACCACCCAGACAGGCCCGGTTGCTGCTGGCCGGGTCAGGGCCGAACTGCAGGCCGTAGGGCTGCAGGTAGACGTTTAACTCGTCCAGGACGATGCCCGGTTGGACCCTAACCCACTGTTCCTCCGGGTTTAGCTCTAACACCTGGTCGAGGTGGCGGCTCATGTCTATGACCAGGGCCTGATTGGTGGCCTGGCCGGCCAGGCTGCTGCCGGCCGTACGTGGCAGAATCGGCGCCTTGTATTGGGCGGCGAGGGAGACGGCGGCCTGGACGTCCTCAACCGTCCGGGGGATGAGCACGCCGGTGGGCATAACCTGGAAAATGCTGGCGTCGGTGCTGTAGAGGACGCGGCTATAGTCGTCGGTGCGCAACTCGCCGGCGACGTGTTTCTGGAGATCGTTTAAGAAATCAGTTAGTTGTGCCGTTTGAGTGATCATCTTTCTACCCATCCTCTTAGGTTCAGAGGTGACTGTCACTTCCGCAAGTGGCAGTCACCTGAATAAGCGGGGTAAGTTGTCATTGCCGCCCTCGAATCTCCAGCGACTCTAACCGGCCGTTGATTTCGGCGTAGGCGTAGCCGCCTTCCCACAGCGGGCCGGGGTTGACGATTTTGGTGGGGCCAATGGCGTCAATGCCGACCGCTTCGTGGATGTGGCCGGCAAAGCAGACCAGGGGCTGGCGGGTTTCAATGAAGGCGCGCAGCGAAACGCTGCCAACGTGCTGCCCGCTCCAGGTGCGGTCGTTCAGGGTGTTTTTGGGCGGCTGGTGGCTGACCAACACCAGGGGGAGCTGGGGGTCCAGGCCGGCGGTGGCTTCTTCGAGGAAGTGTTGGAAGCTGGCTTCTGGCGCTTCGTTGACGCCGCGCGCCGGGCTGGGCAGCGAGCCACCGACGCCGGCGAAGGCCAGGCCGTCGAGGACGACGTGGCGGCGGTCAAGGTTGAGGCCTTCGCGAGTGAGGTAGCCGGCTACGGCCGGTGGGTCCCAGTTGCCGGGCACGGCCAGGATGCGTTCGTTGAATTGCCGGACGGCGTCCACGATCCGGGCGGCGTGCCTGGCGGAGTCGTTCATAGTCAGGTCGCCGGTCAGCAAGACGAGGTCGGCCACGGCCAGGTCGCTGGCCAGGGCATCGAGGTTTTTTAGGACGCTGTGGATGTCGGCTAGGCTGACGATGATCATGGCGGAGATTGGGGATTAGAGATTAGAGGTTGGGAACAGGAATTCCAGGCCGGCGGCGAGTTGGTCGCGCCAGGCGAAGAAGTTGTGGCCGGCCGGGTACTCGTGGTAAGAGACGTTGACTCCTTTCTCGATTAACAGGTTACACAGGCGTTGGTTGGTCTGGTAGAGAAAGTCATACGTGCCCACGTCGAGCCGGACCTGGAGGGGCGGGGCCGGCCGGGAGGTGACCAGGTCGTAAATGACCAGGTCGTTCCCAGCCAGGGAGAAAGCGCCGGCCTGGCTGAAGACCCGGCCGAAGAGCTGAGGGACGCGGTAGCCGGCATAGACGGCCATGACGCCGCCCAGCGAGGCGCCGAGGATGCCGTAGGCGCCGGGGACCTCGGCCGGATCCAGCAGGTTCAGTTCGTCATAGGCCAGGGGCAGGAGGCAGTAGACCAGGAAGCCGACGGTGGCGTCGCTGCAAGCGTACTCCAGAAAGCGGGCCTGCCGGCCGTTTTGGGGCAGGGCCAGGGCGATAGGCCGGATACGCTGTTGGGCAATCAGGTTGTCTACGATGGCGGCGATTTTGCCCTGGCGCAGATAGTCTGGCCCGTCCAGGACGACGAGCAGAGGGACCGGGTCAGCAGCGGACGGCCGGTAGAGGTAGACGTCGCGGCGGCGGCCGGTGGTCAGCTCGCCGGTCTGCACCCGGTGGTGGGTAAGGGTGCCTTTGGGCACACCGCGCCGGCGGCGGACAAGCGGGGTGGGCTGGGCGTCGGGCATGTAGAAGTAATGGTTGGTGGCGCTGAGGCCGTTCCACTTGAGGCGGGGATTGTAAGGGTCGCGCCCCCGGCCGGCGTCCGTCTCCGACGTGTCCGGATCCAGGATGTAGGCGTACTCCATGTAAGCCGCGCGGGGAAAGGTTTCCTGGTGGGTCCAGACCCCCGATTCAGCTTCGACCATTGGCCCGGCGCGCTCGGGGTCCCAGTGGTTGAAATCGCCCAGCAGGCACGGCGGCGCTACCCCTGCCCAGACAAAGGTGACGGTCTCGCCGTCAATCAGCGGGGTTCCTTCTCGTTGAGCGCGCTCCAGGAGGGTAGTCATATGGCGATTGTACAATCACTTGGAGGCCATACCAACTATTGTACAATTCAGGTCAAGTAGTTGGGGTGACATGATGATTTCAATTCAAACCAGTCCACTCATTCTCAAACTGGATAGTCCTGAGGCGACGCTCGAATTGGTCGGCGGCAAGGGCGCCTCGCTGGCGCGCCTGGCGTCGGCCGGCCGGCCTGTGCCGCCCGGCTTCCACATCACCACCTATGCCTATCGCCGCTTCGTAGACGAGAACCATCTCGGCGACGCGATTTTGCCGGCCGCGGCGCAGGCGAAGGCCGACGACCCCGCCTCGCTCGAAAGTGTCTCAGCCCAAATCCGGTCGCTCATGGCCCAGGGCACGATACCGGCTGACATGGCCGCCTTGATTCGCCAGTGGTATGGCGAATTGGGCGCAGACGATCCGCCCGTCGCCGTGCGCTCGTCGGCTACGGCCGAAGATTTGCCAGGGATGTCGTTCGCCGGCCAGCAAGAAACGTATCTCAATGTGCGCGGCGGCGACAACGTGCTGGCTGCGGTTAAGCGTTGCTGGGCGTCGCTGTGGACGGCGCGCGCCATCAGCTACCGCGCGCGGCAGGGCATCCGCCCCGACGAAGTCGCCCTCGCCGTCGTCGTGCAGCAACTCGTCGCGGCCGACGTGGCCGGCATTCTCTTCACCGCGAATCCGCTAACGGGCGCGCGCGACCAGATGGTGATCAACGCAGCGTGGGGTCTGGGGGAGGCGATTGTGGGCGGGCTGGTCACGCCCGACACACTCGTCGTCAACAAGCAGACGGGCACGATTGAGTCGGAGGAGATCGCCGACAAAGAAGTGATGACAGTACAGTTGCCGGAAGGCACGGGCGAAGAGCCTGTCCCGGCCGGCAGGCGCACCCAGGCTGCGCTTGACCCCCAACAGGCCGCCGAGCTGGCGCGGCTGGGCGTGCAGATTGAGCAACTTTACAGCCAGCCGATGGACATTGAATGGGCGATGCAGGACGGACGCCTTTTCATCGTCCAGGCGCGGCCGATCACCGCGCTGCCTGAGCCACGCGTGACGCTCGATTGGACAGTGCCGCGCAAGCGAGGGAGTTACTGGCGCAGCAGCGTCATCGAGTTGCTGCCCGACCCGCTCTCGCCGTTGTTCGCCACGCTGGCGCTGCCGCTGTGGAATGACGCCATGCGCGGCCTGGTAAAGGGAACGGCAATGGAGCGCATGATGTCTGAGCTGCAGTTGCTACTCACCCTCAACGATTACGCCTACTACGATTTTGGTATCAGCCCGTCGCAATATGCACGGGTGATGCTGGGAGTGCCCGGATTCATAGGGCGGGCGAGCGACTGGCTGCGCCGGGCGCAGGCGCGCTGGGCCGACGAGGCGCGGCCGCGTTACGCCGCCATCGTGGACGAATGGGCCGCGCGCGACCTGAGCGCGACGCCCGCGACGCAACTACTGGCTGGCGGGCGCGAGATTGTGCAGGCGACAGCCGATCATTACCTGACCATCCAGAGCGGTATCCTGCCCGTCTCGTACATGAGCGAGGCGCTGTTTACCGGCGTCTACAACCGGCTCATCAAGCGCCAGGACGACCCGCCGGCGCTGACGTTCATGCTCGGCTTCGACAGCGCGCCGATTCAGGCCGAGAAATCGTTATATGACCTGGCGACGTGGGCGCGCACGCAGCCGGCGCTGGCCAGTTATCTCACCCAGGCGACCAGCGAGGAAATTGTCGCCGCGTACCAGTCGCTGGCTGCGCCCATCGCTGACGCCGAGAGTTGGGGCGAGTTCAGCCGCCGGTTCACCGAACATCTCCAGCGCTTCGGCCACACGGTCTACGACTTGGATTTCGCCAAAAGTCTCCCGGCCGATGACCCCAGGCCGCTGCTGGAAACGCTCAAATATTTTCTTACCGGGCAGGCGCGCAATCCTTATGAGCGGCAGGCCAGCGCGGCCGTCGCCCGCGAGCAGGCCACACAATCGCTGCTGGCCCGTCTGAAAGGAGTGCGCCGGCGATGGTTCATGGGATTGGTGGAACGGGCGCAGCGCTACGCACCCCTACGCGAAGACGCGCTGGCGGATGTGGGCCTGGGCTGGCCGTTGCTGCGCCGGATGATGCGGGAGATAGGGCGGCGATTGGTCGAGGCGGGGGCCATCGCCGGGCACGACGACGTGTTCTGGTTGAAAGTGGACGAGGTGGAAGCAGCGACGGGCGCGCTGGATGCAAATCAGCCCCTACAAGATTTTCGTCGCCTGGTGGCCGACCGGCGGGCGACGTGGGAGCGCGAGCGCCTGGTGACGCCACCCGTCACGCTGCCCATCAAAGGCGGCGGGCGTTTCCTGGGGATTGACTTTAGCAGTTGGATGCCGGCGCGCACCGATCAGGCGGCGGGTGACACGATCAAGGGAATTGGCGCGAGCCCGGGTCGTGTAGCCGGCGTGGCGCGCGTGATTCACGGACCGAACGAATTCAACCAGATGCGGCCGGGCGATATTCTCGTGGCCAAGATTACGACGCCGGCCTGGACGCCGCTGTTCGCGCTGGCGGCGGGCGTTGTCACCGACGTGGGTGGCCCGCTTAGCCACAGCTCTATCGTCGCGCGCGAATATCATATTCCGGCCGTGCTGGGGACGGGCGTAGCGACCGAGCGCATTCGCAGTGGGCAACAGGTCACGGTGGACGGCGACGGCGGTGTGGTGACGATGAGTAAGTGAGGTGTGTATGCGCTATGCACTTGATTTTCCCAATGGTGGGCCGTGGGGGGACGCAGGGACGCTGGCCGAGCTGGCCGAACTAGCCGAAACGTCGGGCTGGGATGGGGTCTTTTTGGAGGATTACATCGTCTGGCAGGGCCACCAGGAGGTGGCGACGTACGATCCCTGGGTAGCGCTGGCGGCGATGGCCATGCGGACGAAACGGATCCGGCTGGGGACAATGGTGACGCCGCTGGCTCGCCGCCGGCCGTGGAAGGTGGCGCGGGAAGTGGTGACGCTGGACCATCTGTCGAACGGCCGTGTCATTCTGGGGGTCGGCCTGGGTGATACCGGCGAATCGGTTGGCTCTGACTCCAGTTTCACCCATTTTGGCGAGGTGATGGATGCCAGACAGCGGGCGGCGATGCTGGACGAGGCGCTGGAGGTGATGGCGGGGTTGTGGCGTGGCGAGCCGTTTCGTTACGACGGCCGGTATTACCAGGTCAAGGAGATGACCTTTTTGCCGCGCCCGGTGCAACGGCCGCGCATTCCGATCTGGGTCGGCGGCGGGTGGCCGCTCAAGGGGCCGGCGCGGCGGGCGGCGCGCTGGGATGGGGCCTGCCTCTACAAGCATCAGGTCCACACGATGACGCCGGAGGACATCCGGGCCTTGAAAGCGTTTGTCGAGGAGCAGCGGGGCTCATTAGAGGGCTACGACATTGCCGCCGGTGGTAGCCCGCGCCGGCCGGAGTGGGAGGAGGAGCGAGCGTACATCCGGTCGCTGGCCGAGGCGGGCGTCACCTGGTGGCACGAATACATTCCGCCAGACGAGGAAGAACTGGAGAAAGTGCGGGAGTGTGTCGCGCGTGGGCCATTGCGGGTTGATTAAGAGTTATGTGTTATTGGTTATTGGCGCTTGACTAATAAAATCTCGGGAGAAAGACGATGATAACTCAACAGGCTGACAACCAAAGTCGTAGACTTCAGTATGTAAGGCTTTTTACCATTATAGCAGCAGGTCTTGTTGTGGTTAGTGGTATACATTTCTCGTCAATCTTGACTTCTGGCCCTGAAACGGTGAATGTTGCCGATACAATTTATCATCTTGTAGCCGCTGTTGGTTTTTTCATCTGCTCCAGGCTGGTTAAAGCTGGAAAACGCGAGGTTATTTATCTCCTGGGTGTCATTGGCATTATTGCCGTTTTGTACGCCGCAATAATGGGGCGTGGCTTCAACCCGATCATGATATTAATTGATGGATTTTTCATCTGGCAAATGCTGAACCTATCAAAAGCGGGGGAACTTACGTAACCAGCGGGCATAACTTCGGTAAAGCTAACAGAAAGATGAAACCGGATCTGAAAGGATTCCTGTCGCTCTTTGTCCCATTGATCAGGGAACCGGCCATGTGGGGCGGCTTGCCGTTGGAAGCGACCTATTACCTGGCCGATAAACTACCGTCACTCGATTACGTTACGTCTGTACGGGCGGTTGTCTTTAACGACGGGGCCGTGCTGGTCATCCGGGATGGCGACGGCAACTACTTCGTCGTTCCAGGGGGCAGGCGGGAGGCTGGCGAGGCGATAGAGGCGACGCTGAGGCGGGAGATAGTGGAGGAAACGGGCTGGCAGATTGTCCGGCCGGCCTACCTGGGCTTTGTCCACTACCACCATTTAGGGCCGCGCCCGGCCGGATTCACTTATCTTTATCCTGACTTTCTTCAACTGATCTACGTGGCCCGGGCCGGCCGGTTTACGCCGCAAGCGACGATAAACGACGAGTACGTGGTGGCGTCGAGCTTTGTGCCGCTGCAGGCGGCCCGGCAACTGAAGATGAGTAGGAGCCAGCAAGTGCTTTTGGAAGCGGCCGTGAAGCTGTGGTCAGGGTAAAAGCGGAGAAACAGGAGTTCACCTATGCTGAAGGGGCAAAAAGTGTTGTTACGAGCCACGAAACGGGAGGATATGCTCCGGCAGTGGGAGTTTGAAAATGATCCGGAGATGTGGTTCTGGGATGGAGGCACGCCCCGGCCGGCGTCGCTGGAACAGTTGCTGGCCGATTTTGACCAGAACGCGGGCAAGGGGGGTGGCAGCAACGTATCGGACGACAGCGCGCTGTCGTTTGCCATTGAGGCGGACGGCAAGTACATTGGCCACTGCGGGCTGCACCACTTTGACGAGGTCGGCCGGAGCTGTGAGTTGAGCGTGGAGATTGGGGATAAGGCCTATTGGGGGCAGGGGTACGGCCGGGACGTGGTGCAACTGTTGCTGGATTACGCCTTTCGCCACCGGAACATGAACCGGGTGTGGCTGAAGACGCATAGCGAAAACGAGCGGGCCATTCGCTGCTATCGGGCCTGCGGCTTTGTGGAGGAGGCCCGCTTGCGGCAGCACATCTGGATTGACGGCCGGTACGTGGACCGGGTTATCATGGGGCTGTTGCGCGAGGAGGTCAACCTGACAGAGCAGGTACGCGTTTACAGCCCTCGCCTGGCACATCCTGAGCAGGCAGTGGACTTCAAGAAAGAAATTATCGAGGCGCCATCAGATGATGGAGGCAGTATAACTGTTTAACCCATGAACAAAGGCCCCTTCATTCACTCCATCTACATCGGCCGGCCGCAGACGCTCACTGACAAGCAGGGGACGTGGCGGTCTTCGATTTACCGGAGCCTGGTTGATGGCCCGGTGGCGTTGGAGCTGCACGGGCTGGTCGGCGACCGGGCGACGCAGCCTTATCACGGAACGGCTGACCTGGCGGTGTGCTGCCACTTCCTGGACCATTATCGCTTCTGGAATGAGCAGTATGGGATGGCGCTGCAACCGGGAGGCGTGGGGGAAAACTGGACGCTGGAGAACGGCACGGAAGAGACGGTTTGTATCGGCGACGTGTACCGGGTGGGGACGGGGCTGGTGCAGGTGAGTGGGCCGCGAACGCCATGCGAGACGCAGGCGCGGCGGGTCGGCCGGGCGGATTGGGTGAAGTTGACGTTGCAGGAAGGGCGGACGGGCATTTATTTGCGGGTGCTGGAACCGGGCATGGTCCAGGCCGGGGACGCGTTACACCTGGTGGAACGGCCGAACCCGGAAGGAACGATTGCCGCTCTGCTTCGCTGCTATTTCCACGACTTTGACCGGGAGTTGGCCGGCCGGTTTGCGATGATGCCGGGGTTGATGGTGGGGTGGCAGCGGCGATTCGCGGAAAGAATGTAGGGGTGTCGGGGTGTGGGGGTGTAGGGGTGTGGAAGTGTGGGAAGCCACTGGAGTAAGATAGCCAACCCGACAAAACGGATCATATTTTTTGTAGTAACGTCCTGACTCTTGATCTGGTGAGAAAGGAAACAAAAGGTGATTTAGTTAGAGTTAGCCCTGATGCTTATACCGCTGACGCCGGAACTTATTCATTTATCGCCTACTTATTTGACGAAATAGAGAATAACTACGAACCAATTTTGCTGGTTCAAAGGTCAGATTATGGTCATAAGATTGAGAATAACTCAAGTGAAGCTCGTAAGATGCTTGAATGGCTTTTAACTCTTGAGCCATATGCAAATACCCCTTGACCAACTTTCTGCCTAGAGGGAAGATGATGCCTTCTCAATATGATGTTCGCTTAATTCCAATGACTGACGATGAATTCCGTTCCTACCTGGCTGTTGGCGTCGCCGAGTATGCCGACGAGCATATTAAAGCTGGAAGCTGGAGCAGGGAGGAAGGCTATGAAAAGGCCAGGCAAGAATATGATCGTCTGCTTCCCCAGGGAGTAGCTACACCCAATCACTACTTCTATTCGCTGGTGGATGTTGCCTCCGAAGCGAAGGTGGGCATGATTTGGTATCACATTAACGACAGCTCACCGGATAAAAGCGCCTTCATCTATGACATTCGGGTTTATGAGGAATACCGCCGCCGTGGATATGGTAGCCGGGCGTTAGCATTGATGGAGGAAGCGCTTCGAGCGGCGGGGGTAAAATCAGTAGCGCTGCACGTGTTTGCTCATAATGCAGGCGCGCGAGAGATGTATCAGAAGCTTGGCTTCGAAGAGCGGGACATTCTCATGCGTAAATCGCTTGGGGAGTGAACTGAGACTCTAACTCAAGACTCGTTCCAGGGCGCTGAGGAGCAGGAGGACGTTTTCGCGGCGGCTGTTGAAGCCCATGAGGCCGATGCGCCAGATTTTGCCGGCCAGGGGGCCGAAGCCGCCGGCAATCTCGATGTTGTAATCGTTGAGCAGGGTGCGGGCCACGACCCTGGCGTCCACCCCTTCGGGCACGCGGACGGTGGTCAGGCTGGGCAGGCGGAACTCGCGGGCGACGTGGCAGGCCAGGCCCAGTGCTTCCAGGCCGTCCCAGAGCAGTTCGGCGTTGGCCTGGTGGCGGGCCCAGCGGGCTTCCAGCCCTTCCCCGGCTACCAGGCGCAAGGCTTCGCGGAGGGCGTAGTTCATGTTGATGGGGGCCGTGTGGTGGTAAGTGCGCTCGCTGCCCCAGTATCGGCCGAGCTGGCTCATGTCCAGATACCAGTTGGCCACTTTCGTCTGGCGGTTGTGGAGCCGGGCCACGGCTCGCGGCCCCAGGGTGAGGGGGGCCAGGCCGGGCGGGCAACTCAGGCACTTTTGCGAGCCGCTGTAGGCCAGGTCAATGTCCCAGGCGTCCAGGAAGAGGGGAACGCCGCCCAGACTGGTGACGGTGTCTACCAGGAGCAGGCAGTCTAATTCGCGACACAGTTGGCCGACCCCTTCGAGCGGCTGGCGCGCCCCGGTGGAGGTCTCGGCGTGGACGAGGGCCAGGATGGCCGGCCGGTGCTTTTCCAGTCCGGCGCGCAGTTCGTCCAGGGTAAAGGTCTGGCCCCATTCTTTTTCCAGGCGGCGGACGTCGGCCCCGTAGCGGCCGGCCATGTCCACCAGCCGCTCGCCGAAGTAGCCGTTGACGCCGACGAGGACGACGTCGCCGGGCTCGACGGTGTTAGCCAGGCTGGCTTCCATGGCTGCGCTGCCCGTGCCGCTGACGGGGATGGTCAGCTCGTTGTCGGTTTGCCAGGCGTAGCGGAGCAGCTCCTGGATGTCGTTCATGAGGGCGATGAAGTGGGGGTCTAGGTGGCCGACCTGGCGCATGCCCAGGGCCTGCAGGACGCGGGGGTGGGCGTTGGACGGGCCGGGGCCGAGCAGGAGGCGGGGCGGCACGTCGAGCTGGCCGGTCTGGATACGGTGGGTTTCGTTAATTGGATTCATGGTTGGGATTGTTTCCTTTTTCATCGCGAATGGCACGAATGAGCGAATGGCGCGAATATTTTTGATTCATTGTACCAGAGGATGGCCCGGACGTAGAAATAGAAGGCGGCAATTGCCGGCGGCCGACCGCCATGTTATCCTGGTAAGCGCTTGCTCGGCGAACCTCCCGGAGGTTGAAGCGGTGAAATCACCAACCTCCGGGAGGTTGAAGCTGAGAGATTGAAGGTGTTCAAGGGAGGATCTTCTGGTGTTGAGCAAAGCGCTGGCCGTCATTGGCCTGATTCTTTTCCTCATTGGCGTTAGTTTATTGCTGCTCTTCGGCCGGAGCCAGGTCTACGCCCGAGGGCAAGACGCGGTTGGCCCCCGGCCGGTTGAGACGCCGTGCGGCCGTCTGCTGAGCGACGTGTTTCTGTCCGACCGGGTCATGACCGAGCGAGAAAGCCAGGCCCTTAACGTTACCCTGGTGAACGGCAGTGGCGTCGTGGACTGCCCGGTGACGGTTAGTTTGCTGGCCCCCAATTTTGACCTGGCGCCACCGACGGCCGAGCGGAACGTCGTGGTCCCGGTGAGTGGCGAGCCGCTGGTGCTGGCCTGGATTCTCTCACCCAGAAGGACCGGGTCTTTTGAGATCGTTGTTACTACCGATTTCGAGAGCCAGACGCTGGGTATTGTTGTGACGACGGTCCTGGGGTTGACAGCCGGCCAGGCGCAGGTGTTGTCTGTCCTGGCTACGTTCCTGGGTCCGATGTTGACGGCTCCCTGGTGGTACGAGCAGTGGGAAAAGCGCCGCAAAGAGCGGCAGAAGCAGGCCCGCCCGCCCGAACAGCCCGCGCCGCCGGCCGGTTATAAACCTGAATAGCCGACGGGGATGGTCTAAAAACGCGAATCATACGAATGGGCGAATCACGCGAATTTTTCTTTTTAATTAAGGGAAGACATTCGCGGCATTCGCTTATTGGCGTCATTCGCGATTTCTTGAGGAGCATCTATGGATAACATCTTGCAGGGTGAGAAGGTCCGGCTGACGGCCGTGACGAAGGATGATTTGCCGGCGATTGCCCGGTGGTACGAGGACGCCGCTTTCGGCCGGTTGTCTGACGCCGCGCCAGCCATGCCGCGCAGCGCCGAGCAGTGGGCCAAGTGGTTGGAGGAGCAGCAAGGGGACAAGAATGTCTTTCTCTTTGGCATCCGGCCGGTTAACGGCAACGAGCTGCTGGGCTATGCGGATATTAACGGCATCCTGTGGACGCATGGGAACGGCTGGATCGGCATTGGCCTGGGCGACCGGGGGAGTTGGGGGAAGGGATATGGCCGGGAGGCGATGGCGCTGATCCTCAAGTTTGCTTTTGACGAGTTGAATCTGCACCGGGTGCAGTTGACGGTCTTCAGCTACAACGAGCGGGCCATTGCCCTGTACGAGAAGTTGGGCTTTACCCGGGAGGGAGTCTACCGGGAGCATTTGCTGCGTGACGGCCGGCGCTACGACATGCTGCTCTATGGCCTGCTGCACCGGGAGTGGGCCGGCCACCCACCTGGAATTGACACAAGCGATCCAGGAAACAATCCCAACTGAAATCTTCAATCCAAAATCGAAAATCTAAAATCCAGAATTGTCTGCCCCTTTCCGCCATGCTAAAATGAAGCTACATGGTTGAGCAAAAGTTGGATCGCCTGGCGTTATTGCAGCGCACGTTTCCCGAATTGGGCGACGCGGAGTTGCTGGAACTGGAAAGAGCGGCCGAGATGCAGGTCTACCCGGCCGGGGCGATCTTGTGCCGCCAGGGGGAGCCGGGGACACGATTGTTTATTATCGGCCGGGGAGAGGCAGAAATTTTTGTCCAGGCCGACGACAACCACGAAATCCTGGTCAAGCGGGTTTACCCGGCCGATTATTTTGGGGAAATGGCCTTGCTCAGCGAGAGGCCCCGCGCGGCGACCGTGCGGGCCACGACGCCCTGTCTCACGCTGGAAATCGAGCGGGAAACCTTTATCCCTATTGCCGACCACAACCCGGCGCTGCTTCGGGCGCTGGTGAAACAACTGAGCGACCACCTGCGCAACAATGACCGCAGCATCATCAACGAGCTGCGCCAGAAGAACCTGGCCTTGCAAATGGCCTACGCCGACCTGGCCGAGCAAGAGCGGTTGCGGACCGAATTTATCGCTACCCTGTCCCACGAGCTGCGGACTCCCCTGACCTCGGCCCAGGGGTTTTTGCACCTGATCACCAGGGGCAAATTGGAGGGAGCGGGGCTGGAATCGGCCCTGGAATCGGTGACGCGCAACGTGGAAAAAATGGTCCACTTGATCAATAATTTGCTGGTGCTGTACGAAATGCACCTTATTTCACCTGAGTTCCAGGTGCTGTCTCTGGCCCAGGTGGTTCAGGAAGCCCTGGCCGAGGCGCAGGCCCTGCTGGCCGAAGAGGAACAACTTCCGGTTATCCTGGAGAGCGCGGCCGATTTGCCGGCCATCCACGGCGACTGGAACGGGTTACTGCTGGCTATTCGTTCGCTCATCGAGAATGCCATCAAGTTCAGCCCGGAAAAGACCCCGGTGCGTATCCGCATCTACCGGCTGGAGGAGAGCGCCATCCGGGTAGACGTCACCGACCAGGGAGTCGGCATTCCGGCCGAGTGGCAGGAACGCATCTTTGACCCGTTCGTCCGCCTGGAAGGGGCCGGAGCCAATCGCCTTTTCTCCGGCCTGGGGGTAGGGTTGGCCATTGCCAAGTTCATTGTCGAACGGCACGGTGGCCGGATAGAGGTGGACAGCGCCCCGGGAAGGGGGAGCACCTTTAGCGTTCTTCTCCCCTGCCAGCCAGAAAACGGGGCCAGGAATATGGTTGCCGGCCGGGTACCGGCGCTTTCTGCCCCTCACTGATCCCCCTTCTGTCACCAAATCGTTGCCAATTGTTTAGTACCCAGATACAATTTTTATCTTGGTTCACTTAACTCCCTTTTGTCACCTTGCTGTCACCATATTGACAGCCTTCCGGCTTTGGCATAGAATGAATAAGCTTTTTAGGCGCTTCTTTGCGCTTGCCGGGTAAATTTTGCTAGTTGATAGTTGGTGGTTGATAGCTGGCAACTGATAACTGAAAGCTGATGGCTGACAGCTTATAGCTGATAACTCTAACGATAAGGAGGTGAGGCCGAACGATAGATGAGGCAAACGTTTGAACGACACTCACTCGAAAATTGGCTAACTTTATTCTACTTAATGGAGGAGTAAGCAAATGTCTAAAAGAAAAAGCCTGTTAGTGGTCGCCTTTTTGCTGCTGGGCCTTCTGTTGGCTGCCTGCCAGCCGGCGGTCCAGGAAGTGACCCGCGTCGTGGAAAGCGAGGTGACCCGTGTTGTGACCGAAGAAGTGGAAGTCCCTGGCGGGCAGGTTGAGGTGACCCGCGTCGTGACCGAGGTCGTCGAAGTGCCGGCCGAGGAGGAAGAAGAAGCAGCCCCGGAAGAGCCTGTCACCCGGCGTGGTTACGACACGACCGACATCCCCAGCCTGGATCCCCAGGTGGCCGAAGATGCCGTGTCCATCACCTACATCGAGAACCTCTTTGTCCACCTGACCAACTATGACCTGGACACGGCCGAAGTCGTCCCCGACGCGGCCACCAGTTGGGAAGTCAGCGAGGATGGACTGGTCTACACCTTCCACCTGCGGACCGACATCCCCTGGGTCTACCACAACCCGGTGACCGGCGAGACGACCCAGGAAATCGAGTTTGACGCCGACGGGAACGAGGTCGGACCGCGCTTTGTGACGGCCAACGACTTTGTCTACGGCATCAAGCGAGCCTGCGACCCGAACATCGGTTCCTACTACAGCGGGGTGATCGCGCCGCTGATTGCGGGCTGCTCGGCGGTGTTGAACGCGGAGGACCCGGAGGCGATAGACCCGGCGTTGGTGGAGGCGATTGGGGTGGCGGCGCC
>JAKEFB010000227.1 GCA_022616275.1 Chloroflexota bacterium | reverse complement strand
CTCCTGGCGTCCGTAAGCTGGCGACACAACGCATATTTGACGACCGGCACTCGGAATAGCCTGGCTGCTATAGAAGCAGAGATAAGATGCAGGAAGCTTAGTACAGGTCCTTTCCTATTGTCAATGGGGGCTGGTCTCCTATTTGGGCTGGGAAATTTTTCCGGCCGGTGAAGTGCGCAACTTTGGAATAGCGGCAATAGAACGCTTGTGCTATCATTGGGCTATGAGTACGTATTCGGCCGGGCACAGCCTCATAGCAACAACTGGGGGTAGGGTGGATGATGGCGATTATCGCCATTATCGCCATTGCATTGATGTAGTCACCTCCTACATTCACAGCCACATCAATGGCGAACTCCAGTTGGAACGGCTGGCCGGGCTGGCCGGCTTTTCGCCCTTTCATTTTCACCGCATCTTTGCCGGGCTTATGGGCGAGACGGTGGCCGAGTACGTGCGCCGGGTGCGGCTGGGGGCGGCCGTGCAGCGTTTGCTCCACTCGACCGAGCCGGTGACCGGGATCGCCCTGGCCGTGGGCTACGAGACGCCCGCGGCCTTCGCCAAGGCCTTTCGCCAGCGCTTCGGGATCGCGCCAACGACGCTGCGCACCATGGAGCGGACGGAAGCCTACGCCTTGCTCCTGGAACCACCGGCCGTGCATGGGCTAAGGAGCCGGCTCAAAAGCCGCAAGCTGCATCCTGAGATTCGCACGCTGCCCGACCAACAGGTGCTCTACGCCCGCAGCATAGGTCTGGTTGACCACAACTTCAACCAGGCGGCCAGGGAGGCCTTCACGACCTTGATGGCCTATCTGCGCGATCATGACCTCATGGATAAATTGACGATGTGCCTGGGCATTACCCCAGACGACCCCAACGTCGTCCCACATGACCAATGCCGGTATAATGCCGGCGTCGTCCTCAAGGATGGCGTAGACGTTCAACCGGTGGGGAAGGTGGGTGTGCAACTGCTGCCCGGCGGCCGTTGGTCTGTCTTCCTGCACAAGGGACCTTACGACACGCTGTGGCAGAGCTGGAACGCGGTCTACCGGGACTGGCTGCCGCGCAGCGGCGAGACGCCGCGCGACGTGCCGCCGGTGGAGGTCTATCTGACTGACGCCAGAAAGACGCGACCAGAAGAGTTGCGCACAGAAATCCTCATTCCGATACAGTAGCATTGGATAACCTCCCGTAGGTTTGAAACTAGAGGTCGGCGTAGGCATTAACCTCCGGGAGGTTATTCAGGAGCAATCATGATGGACATTGTTTTCTCCAGCACGAAAGAAATAGCCGCCGCCGTCCGGGCCGGCCGCGTTTCAGCCACAGAAGTACTGGAAGCGCATTTGGCGCAGATTGAAAGACACAATCCGGCGCTGAACGCCGTCGTCACCCTGGATGCCGGTGGGGCACGCGAACGGGCGCGGCAAGCAGATGCAGCCCTGGCCCGCGGCCAGGTATGGGGGCCGCTGCATGGCGTGCCCTTTACCCTGAAAGATGCCCATGCGACGGCCGGGATGCGCACCACCACTGGCTTCCCCCCGCTGGACCACGTGCCTCACGAAGATAGCACGGTGACGGCCCGCCTCAAGGCGGCCGGCGGCATTCTCACCGGCAAAACGAACGTAGCCGTGATGCTGGGTGACCCCGCCCAATCCAATAATCCCCTCTTCGGCCGCACCAATAACCCCTGGAACATCGAGTACACGCCGGGCGGCTCCAGCGGCGGCGCGGCCGCAGCCCTGGCGGCCGGGATGACACCCTTTGAAATTGGCACCGATCTGGCCGGTTCCATCCGCATCCCAGCCCATTTTTGTGGCCTGTTTGGTCTCAAGCCAACCGAAAATCGAGTCTCCTCGGCCGGGCTTATCCCCGGTCTGCCACCGCCACGCAGCGTCCGCATCCTGTCCTGTATTGGGCCACTGGCCCGCACGGCCGAGGACCTGGCCTTGCTTTACGCCATCATCGCCGGTCCGGATAGGCGCGATACGGAAGTGCAGCCTGTACCGGTTGGCAGCGTGCCAGAACTCGAGCTGAAGGACATGCGCATCGCCGTGGCCCCAACCTTTCCCGGCTTGCCGGTCGCGGCCGGAATTCGCCAGGCCATCGAGGAACTGGCCCGGCAACTCCAACCGTTGTCTGCGGCCGTGGAAGAGGCGACTTTGCCGGCGTTAGATTTCAACCAGGATCTGGCGAGCGCCGGTGAATTAATCGGCATGGTTCTCGGCGCCTTCCAGCCGGAAGAGAACCAACCGCCGGCCACCCTGGCCCAATACCTGGCCGCGCTTCACCGGCGCGACCAGTCTATGATCGCCTGGGAGGAATTCTTCGACGAGTGGGACGTTCTCCTCAGCCCACCGTCCATGACCACCGCGTTTCCCCACTGCGAAACGGGATCGCCACTACCCCTTGACGGCCAGGAAGTGGAATATTGGCTGGTTGGCGCCCATGCGACTCTGTTCAATTACACCGGCCACCCGGCCGTCGTCTTACCGTACAGGCTGGATCGAGATGGCCTACCCCTTGGGGTACAACTTGTAGGCAAACGGTGGGCTGAATCGCGCCTGTTGGCAATAGCCAAAGCCCTGTCGGCCGTGACCGGCCCTTTCCAACGACCACCAGGCTACCAGGCTTAAGGAGTTCACCTGCGCGCCGCGCACCATGACGAACGAAAAATTAATTCGTCTAATTCGTGCAATTGGTGGCTATTCTTATAAGGAGAAAGAAACATGATAACCAAACCAAAACTGGAGCATCGCGGCGAGCAGCCCTATGGTGCGATTCGAACGCAGGTGTCCATACCATTCGGCGCTGTCTTACCGCCGTTGTGGGGCGAACTGTTTACCTGGTTGGGAAGGCAGGGTATAGCACCGGCCGGTGCGCCCTTTATTCGCTATCTCACCACCGATATGACCAAAAAGCTTGACATCGAGGTAGGTGTTCCTGTGGCGGCCGCTGTGCCAGGCGAGGAGCGCATCACGGCCGGCGTTTTTCTGGCCGGCCGTTACGCGGTGACGGTGTATACCGGGCCTTATGACGGCCTCGTCGAGGCGACGGCCCAATTTCTGGCCTGGGCCGAAGAGAACGGCGTCGTCTGGCAGAAGACGTCCACGGCCGAGCACGACGAACTCTGGATCGCCCGGATCGAGTTTTACCTCACCGACCCGGCCGAGGAACCGGACCCAGAGAAATGGCAGACAGAGCTGGCCTTTCTGGTGGCAGACAATTGAGTGATGGAAGGATTCAGCCTGATTCTGAAATTTGACGAGGAGGAAGGCGGGGCAGCGGTATGCGTGAAGGCCACCGTCCAGGGTAGGCCGTACGAATTTCTGTTGGATACCGGCGCGGCCCTCACCAGCCTGCGCTGGGACGAATTCACCAGCCAATTGCCTGGCCAGGGAATCCACCAATCGAGTGGACTCCTGGGGGACATCCGTGACGATCTGATTACTGTTCGTGATTTCAAGCTGGGTTCTATCGAAAGGGAGTTGCTGACCGTCGCCCGGCTGGCTGAAAGCCACCACCAGGCCCGTAACCTGATCGGCATGGACCTCTTGCAGGCCTTTTGCTGCAGCTTTCTCTTCAGTGAAAACCGGGTTTCCCTCGAGCCCCGGCCCTCGGACCCATTGAGCGATCTTTTCCTGGACGACAAAGCACATCCCTACGTGACGGTGGAGTGCCTGGGCAGCCAGGCGCCGGCGGTCTGGGATACGGGGGCCAGCCTGACCTGTGTGGACCTGGGCTTCATCGAGCGCCACCCGGCCGCCTTTGAGGAAGCCGGCCAGTCGGCCGGCACTGACGCTTCCGGGAATTCAATCCATACGTCCCTGTTTCTGATGAAAGGCTTTTCCTGCGGCGGCCGCTCATTTCCAGACCATAAGGTCGTTGGCATTGACCTTTCCTTCGTGAATTCAAAGATCAAGCACCCCATGACCATGATCCTGGGCTACAGCACGCTGGGCCAGGCCAACTGGCTCTTTGATTTCCCCAGGCGAAAGTGGGGCATCCTGGAGATGCTTCCGGCCGGTAGAAAGGAGTCACCATGAGCATGAAAGCAGGGGGCGAACCCATCATCGTTCCAGGGGCGCAGGAGCGGGCTGGCGGGCAACAGCCGATCGCGGCGATGGGGCAATCGTTTGACGTTCACGAGTGGAGCGGCAGCGGCCCGGAGTACCTTCACGCCCACTACGCCGACGATGAAGCCTGGCATGTCCTGGAGGGGACGCTGACCTTTCGGTTTAGCGACCGGCAAGTTGAGGCGGCGGCGGGGACTACAGTGTTTGTGCCGGCCGGGGTGGCCCATACCTATTATGAAGCCCACGGGCCGACTCGTTATCTCATCATGATGACGCCGAGGTTGCGCGAGCTGATTTTTGCCTTGCACGCCGCGCCATTTGAGCAGCACGGCGCAATCATGCGCAGCTTTGAGTCGGAGATATTGGATTAGCCATCCGTACCCTGGAGGCTCACGCCCATCTCCTGGGGCGTGAGCTGCCATCCATAGTAAGTGGCCAGCGAATTCGGCTTCGGCCTAATATATGTTGGGCAGAAGGAACGCGTAGGAACTAACGAATGATATTGCCAAAGAAGCGAGACCCCAGGTTCATCACTGTGCGTCGCGGCGGCACCCTCCAAGACTCCGATCATCACCTGCTTGCGGTATGGGCGGCCGATTGCGCCCAGCATGTGTTGCCCTTATTCGAGGAAATGCAACCCAATGACGACCGGCCGCGTCGAGCCATCGAATTGGCTCGCGCTTGGGCGCGAGGTGAGATTACGATGACTCAAGCGCGTACGGCCGCTGGCTTCGCCAACGCTGCGGCCAGAGAGTTGGGTGGAGCCGCTCGGCACGCCGCGCACGCTGCGGGCCAAGCGGCGGCCGTGGCGCATGTTGCCGCCCACGAGCTCGGCGCTGCGGCCTACGCCATCAAGGCCGTGCGGGCAGCCGCGCCAAAGGGGGAGAGCGAGTCCGCCGGTCGTCGGGAATGCCAGTGGCAGCGCGAGCAGCTGCCGGAAGCGATCCGCGACCTTGTCCTGGATGATCAGCGACTGCGAAACGACATCTG
>JAKEFB010000226.1 GCA_022616275.1 Chloroflexota bacterium | reverse complement strand
AGAAGTTATTAATAGTGGTGGCGACTTCACGGCCGCCGGACCGGACGACATCCAACGCCTGGTGGAAGCCACCAACGGCGCGGCCGTCGTCAGCCTGAACCGGGCGACGGGCGTGGCCGGCTTTGTCCGGCTCACCGGCGGGGCCACGCTCTCGCTGGCCAGAGGTGCCTCCGCTGAAGCCGAAGCCGCCGCTTTCCTCCAGGAATACGGCGGCGTTTTTGGTGTTAGCGACGCCGCCAGCGAGCTGGTCCTGGTCGAGTCCAGCGTAGATAGCCTGGGGGCCACGCACCTGACCTACCAGCAGTTCTACGGCGGGGTGGAGCTCTTCGGCGGTATCCTGCGCCTCCACTTCAACGCCCAGAACGAATTCACGGCCGCCAACGGCGTCTTCGTTCCCGGCATTGCCCTGAACACCAGGCCCACTCTGAGCGAGGACGCGGCGGCTGATGTGGCCGTGGCCACCGTGGCCGCTGAGCCGCTCGCAAACGAAGAGGACGCGGCTGAGATCACCGTTTCGGCCGCCGATCTGAGCGTGGCGGCCAATAAACTGTACGTCTACCGCGACGGCCTGGCTCAGGGTATCCCTGGCCCCAACTACCTGGTCTACGAGGCGCTGGTGACCGACGGCGGCCGGGTGCGGGAGCTGGTGTACGTCAATGCTCACACCGGCAAAGTCGTGAACCGGGTCTCCTTGGTCCAGGACGCCCTGTTCCGCCGCCTCTTTGAAGAGAATACCAGCAACCAGGTCTGGCAGGAGGGCGATCCCTTCCCCGGCTCACTCAACCAGGACCAGCAAAACATCGTCACTTTCAGTGGCCATGCCTACTACCACTTCTTCAACGCCTTTGGGCGGGATTCCTACGACGGGGCCGGCGCCGAATTGCAGTCGGTCAACAACGACCCCACGATTGCCTGCCCTAACGCCAACTGGAACGGTGCGACGACCAATTACTGCAATGGCGTGACTTCCGACGACGTCGTCGCCCACGAGTGGGGTCACGCCTATACTGAGTACACCCACGACCTCATCTACCAGTGGCAGCCCGGCGCTTTGAACGAGGCTTATTCCGACATCTGGGGTGAGACGGTGGACGTGCTGAACGGGGTGGGCACCGACACGCCGGCCCCGGTGCGCACGGTTAACACCTGTTCTTTGCACACTGATCCCATCCCCACGCTGACGGTTAACAGCCCGGCGTCAATTGCCGGCGACTACGCCGCGGCCGGCGCGGCGTTTGGCCCGACGCTGGACGAGACTGGGGTGACTGGCGACGTGGTGCTGGCCGACGACGGCGCTGGCGTGCCCAGCGACGCCTGCACGCCCCTGGTCAATGGCGGCGACATCAGCGGCAATATCGCCCTGGTGGATCGTGGTTCTTGCACCTTTGCCTTAAAAGTGAAAAACGCCCAGAATGCCGGGGCGATTGGCGTCGTCGTGGCCAACAACGTGGTTGGCCCACCTTCGCCGATGGGCGGAGCCGATCCGACGATCGTTATCCCCTCGGTGATGATTTCGCTCAGCACCGGCAACCTGATTAAAGGCGAACTGGCCAACGGCGTGAACGTGACCATGCACGTCGGCGGCGGCAGTACACCGGAAGATTCCTACCGCTGGTTGCTGGCCGAGGATTCCACCGCCTTTGGCGGGGCCATTCGCGACATGTGGACGCCCACCTGCATGGCCGATCCCGGCCGGGTGTCAGACGCGGAGTACGCCTGCAGCACGGCCGACAACGGCGGTGTCCACAGTAACTCGGGGGTTCCCAACCACGGCTTTGCGCTGCTGGTTGACGGCGGCGTGTACAATGGCCAGACGGTCAACGCCATCGGCCTGGTGAAGGCGGCCCACATCTACTGGCGCGCCCAGAGCGTCTACCAGACGCCAACCAGCGGCTTTGCCGACCACGCCGACGCGCTGGAAGCGTCGTGCAGCGACCTGATTGGCCTGGAGCTGGAAGGGCTGAGCACGGACAGCACGCCGGCCGGCCCGTCGGGCCAGGTCATTACGGCCGGCGATTGCGACGCGGTGGCGGCGATGACCGAGGCGGTGGAGCTGCGCCTGGATCCCTCGGCGCAGTGCAACTTCCAACCGTTGCTGCAGCCCAACGCCCCGGCCCTCTGCGCCGACACACCTTACCCACCGGCGACCGTCTCCCTGGACGACTTTGAGGCAGGGCTGGGCAACTGGACGCTGACCAACCAGGGCGTCTTCTCCGGCTGGCCGGGGCTTGACTGGACCCAGGACACGACCTTGCCTGGCGGCCGCCCAGGAGCCGCGGCTTTTGGCGCCGATCCCGACGGCGGCGATTGCGGCGGCGGCGCGGGCGATATATCTGGCGTCATGCGCATGGAGAGCGGCGACATTACCGTCCCGAGCAGCAGCATCATCACGCCGCGCCTGGCTTTCGACCATTATATTGCCTCGGAAATCGGCTGGGACGGCGGCAATCTGAAGATCAGCGTCAACGGTGGGGCGTTTACGTTAGTGCCCTCCTCCGCCTTTACCTTCAACCCCTACAACCTTACGCTCAATACGGCCGCGGCCGGCAATACCAACCCGCTGGCCGGCCAGCAGGGCTTTAGCGGCACCGACGGCGGCAGCGTGGGCGGTAGCTGGGGCCAGTCACAGATTAACCTGGCGGCGCTGGGTGTGGTCCCCGGCGACACTGTCCGGCTGCGTTACGACTTTGGCATGGACGGTTGTACCGGCATTGACGGTTGGTACGTGGACGACGTCCACGTTTACACCTGCGAGCTGGCCCAGGCGCCCGACTGTTCGGCCGCCGTGGCCAGCCCGGGCAGCCTCTGGCCGCCCAACCATCGCTTCCGGCCGATCACCGTGCTGGGCGTGACGGATGCCAACGGCGACTCCATTGCCATCACCATTGACAGCATCTTCCAGGACGAGCCGGTGCTGGCGCCGAACAGCGGCAATACCAGCCCGGACGGCCAGGGCGTGGGCACGGCCACGGCCCGGGTGCGCTCGGAACGGGTCGAGGACGGCAACGGCCGTGTCTACCACATCAACTTCACCGCCGGCGACGGCACCGGCCTCTCCTGCAGCGGCGAGGTGCTGGTGAGTGTGCCAACAACGTTCGGCGGCACGACCGTGGACGACGGGGCGCTGTACGATTCGACAGAGGAGTAGCCGGTTGGCGGCCGGTGGTGGCTGCCAGTGCTAATCGGTTGTTTCTGTTAACATATTGTGGGCCTCACTGGATCTTCTAGTGAGGCCCACTTACTTGAGGAAGCAAAAGGCTATACTTGAGCAAGACCGAATTTGAACGGTTTCATCAGCCTCCTACCCGGAAGTCATCTGATAGAGGTTCATCAAAATCATCGCTGGTATCAATAGCTCCACTGTGAAGGCCTGGTGTTTTACCCGGCCGGCGCACGGCCCGGTAAACGGCAGCCCCCGAAACGAGCAGAATCCCCACAGTCACCAACAGAAACTTAAGACCGGCCGTCCCCCAGGCAATCACCGGCCAGGGATCGGCCGGGGCGTCAAGCAGCATCTTCAGCAGAGCGGCATTTTCCACGGCGTCCAGCCCGGCCGCCAGCCACTGCCCCCAGGCCAGCCAGACCACCGCCGCCCGCTTCCGGCCGGCCAAACGCAGCGCGTCGGCCGCCCAGAGACAGCCCAGGGCAATGGTCGTGCCGTAGAGGGGCAGGAAGAGGTAGTCCAGACCCAGGTTGAAGCCGGCGTAGACCCGGGTCAGGCTGTCCCAGGAATCGAGAATGGCCTGGGCGGCCGTGACGTCGCCGGCCAGCTCGTAGGAGACGATGCCGGCCGGGGCGGCCGCCGTGCGCAGCGGCCCGCCCAACACGTTCAACGCCGCCATCACCGCCAGCGTAGCCAGCAGCAACAGCCAGAAAATCGTTCGCCGCCCTGCGGCCGGGATGAGCGTCAGGGGATGCTGAATCATGGCATGTCAATCGTGATGAAAGGCGCAAACTTTGGCCTTGCCAAAGTTTGCGCCTTTGCGTCAAATTTCCCTCAAACCGGCCGGCTTTTCGGCCGTGATCAAAAAGAACGGCAGGTGGGCGACTTGCTGCCAACCAGGCAGGCCGGCCGCCAGGTCCTCCACCTCCTCCAGCCGGGCCTGTTCTGCTTCGGTCAGGGGCAGGCCGCGCAGGAAGTCAAACCGTTGGGCGGCGGCCGGTTGTAATTCATCCAGCAGACCCACTCGCACGGCAAAGCCCTGGGCGGCCAGCAGGCCGGGCAGGCGGCGGCCGGCCTGGGGTTCAGCCCCGGCCAGGGCCAGGGCGGCCAGCCAGAGATCGGCCGTGGCAATCTCTGGTGGATGCTCGATCAGCCCGCCATAATCCGGCTCCAGAGCCACCAGGACGCCGCCCGGCCGCAGGACGCGCCTGATTTCGGCCACGGCCGTTTCCAGGGGGACCATCCACAACAACGCGCATTGGCAAAAGACCAGGTCAAAGGTGGCCCCGGCCAGGGGCAGGCGGTGGGCATCGCCGGCCACCCGCCCGGCCCCGGCAAACGGTCTCGCTTCGCATAGCGAATGGACCTCGCGATCCAGAGCGACGACGGGGCCACCAGCCCGCCGGACCAGCTCGGCCGTGACCGCGCCATAGCCGGCCCCCAGGTCCAGCACCCACCGCCGGTGAGCAATGGCCACCCGCCGCAACAGCCGGGCTCGGGCCGAGGCCAGCCACTCCGCTTGCTGCCGCAGCAGATCGGCCGGGGGCAGGGCTAGGGTAGAACAATTTTTCAAAATTGTTCTACCTGCGCTCTTAGCGCCCACCATCGCTCTTAGCGTCCACCACCGGCACAGGCACAGGCGCAGGCGCAGCCGGCGCAGGCGCAGGCGCAGCTACTACCGCCACCGGAGCGGCCGCCGCTGCCGCTGGAGGAACCCATGGCCTTGAAGATGTCGCCTGTCACCCGGTCCACGCCGCTCAGGTTGACCGCCCCCTTATCGCCTTTGACTTGTAGCGCGCCGGGGGCGATGGCCGAGGCCAGGCTGCCCATCGTGTTTTCCGTCCAGCCGGCAAAAGAAGCGGCCACGTCGCCGAAGGACGTTTTGCCGCCAGGGCCACCGGAAGAAGGCTTGGCTGAAGGGAGGGACGGCCCGCCGATCCGGTCGGCGCTGGTGTAGGGACGCACCCACACCGGCCGGTAATAGTAATCGGGGGCGACAAAGACGTGGCGGTAGTCGTCATTCATTAGCAGCCATTGCATGTGGCGGTCCAGGAACTTCTCCCGTTCCGGGATTTCGCCAATACGCCTGGCCTCTTCCAGGGCGCGCTTGATAATTTTGCGGTAGTAGTCTTGGGTGTCGGACAGGTCAAAACCTTTTATCCGGTCGGCCGTCTGCTGCAGCAGCTCCTTCATTGGCCCGCTGAAATCAATCTCCTGAAGCGCCCGGCCGGGGCTTTTCTCCAGCACGTCCAGGAAGTCGTGCTCGTAATCGCGGACGACCGCGCCCAGTTTTTGGGCTACCTGGCGGCGATGGGCGCGCCGCTCTTCGGCCTTGGTCTTACCGGTCGTCTCGAATTCGGGGTTGACCCGCACCTCCAGTGGCGTGTCGGCGACCGGCCGGACAACGCCCTTCTCCAGCAGGCCAAAAATAACCAGGGTCAGGACCTTGTTCAGCGGCAGCTCCAGCAGGGCGGCCGCCTCGGGCGCCGTCAGGCCGCGCTTGATGCCGCCACCCTCCACCTGGGCGATGGCCGGCAGGTAGCGCCGCTTGCGTCTGGACAGGCTCCGTTCGTTGAACACGGCCAGGAGGGCCATTGCTGGCAGGGCCAGGAGCACCGACCCGACGCTGTTGGCCAGCAGCCAGACCAGGAGAAAAGCGGCAATGACCAGGAGGGTAAAGCCGGTGCCGCCGGAAAAGCGCAGAAAGGCAAAGGCCAATAGCACGACGGTGATGGCGCCCAGGAAGAAGCGCGTGCCGGGGTTGTCCTCCAGCCACTTGATGGCCAGGTCCAGGATGGACTGTTTGACTACCCGGGTCAGGCCTCGCTGGGGGAAAGAAGCGCCGACCAGGTTTGGCCCGGTGGCGCTGCCCTCCGGCCAGCGCCAGGCGACGACGATGTGGTCCTCGAAAAATACCTTGTCGGTAAAAGGCTCGTCCTGGAAAAGAACCTCGTCCGGTTGGATGCCCGGCAGCATATGCATCAGAACCCAGACGTCGCTGGTCCCATTGACAAACTGGGAATCAAACCAGGTCGGCGTAATTTGCAGCGAGGCGTAATCGTTGCGGGTCGTATCCTGGTAGACCATGTCCGGCATAGTGAACTCAACGTGCAGGGTGCCTTGTGCTCCCGGCCCGATGGCCTGGGCCAACAGGTGGACCTCCACGCCGGGGTCTACAAATTCCGAGACGCGGATGTCGTCGAGCGCCACGCCGTTGATCGAAGCGCTCATGTTGCCGATGTCGTAATTGTCGTGCGGCACGCCGATGTCTACGATGTCAATAGAAGTACCCTGGTTGAGGAAAGTAATGTCGTAGACGATGCGGGCCGAGGCGTCCGGCTGGACAAAGACCTGCATCCGCAGTTCCGGCACGGAGAAGTAGTACGTCTGGGCGGCCGCGGCCGGCCCTGCCAGAGCCAATAAGATGGCGATGAGCAGAATGGAGAGGGGGAGAGAGGGAGAGGGGGAGAGGGCCCTTGTCTCCTTGTCTCCTTGTCCCCTTGTCCCCTTGTCCAGCGTACCGTTCACAGCACACCTCCTACGCCCTGCGACCAGCCGGCCGGTTTGCGGGGGCAGTCCACAGCGCAAATGGCCAGGTCCGGGCATTCATCACAACGGGTTGGCCGTTCGACCCGTTCGCGGTAATGAAGAAAGGCGTCGTCGTTCCAGATGTTTGGCCACTCGTCGGCCAGCAGGTTGCCGGCCGAACGGTAGGGGCCGCGCGGCGGAATCACCGCCCCGTCTGGCTCCACCCGCATCGAGACGTCGCCCGAAGCGCGAGGGCCGCGCTGCACCTGGACGGCCAGGGAGATGGCCGGGTCGCGTTGGACCGGCGGCTGCCAGATGAAGCGCACGTCCATGTCGTTGGACAACTCCTCCACCCGGCTGGCGGCCTGGGGCATGGCCGAAGCCGTCAGTGCGCCGGCCCGCTGGGCCTCGGACATATCGTTGAGGGCGGCGATGGCGAAGAAAGAATAATTATGGATGCCCAACGCCAGCAGGGCATTTAGCGTCTGGCGAAGCCCGGCCAGCGTTTCTTCGACCAGGGGCACTTCGGCCACAGCCGCCACCTCGTTTTCCTGGATGGCAACCAGGAGCGTTTCGGCCGCGGCGTGGTCGCCCAGGCCCAGGAAGGCGTCGTGAACGGCCGGGCCGGCCGAGGCGTAAGGGACGGTCACGTGGTCCACCCCGGCCAGGGCCAGTTCGCGCAGCAGGTTGCCCTGGCTCAGGTCGGTGGCCCGGCCGCGCACCCCGGCGATCATCCCCAGATCTTCGGCCCGCTCGACCGCCCGCACTAGGTGGGTGGGGTTGGCGTTTTCTGGGGCCAGGAAGGTGACGTGGGGAATGCCGGCCGCCCATAACCGGTCCAGGATGAGGGCCAATTGCTCCGGTTCGACCAGGGGTACGTCGGCCTGGAGCGGGGCCATCAGTCGGGCCTCGTAGGGAGAAAGGTCGGGGTCCTCGAAGTTGAGGATAGGGTAATTGTCGCCGGGGGCAGCCAGGCCGTTAATCAGCCCGGCCACCCGCTCCAGGTCGTACTGCATGACCTCCAGCGGCGCGCCCCGGAAGCTGGCTTTCAGGTCGGCCAGGACCTTTTCCGGGCTGGCCCCGTCGAGCAGCTCCTTGGCCATGAGCACGCCGCTGGGTGACAGCCGGGCGGCGGCCGTGGCGTTGGCCAGCAGCATCCCCCGGCCGTCCGGCTCGACCCGCAGGTGGAAGCGGGTGTACGTTCCAGGCTCAGACGAGGCTGAGCCGGCTTCGCGCATATAGTGGTACAGCCCCGAAGGCACGACTTCCGGCGCGGCCGGAGGTTGGGGAATAAACAGCTTTTTGAGTATGGTTTTGATCGTCATCGGGTCATCTCGCTAGGGGCTGGCTTGCCAGACGACGGACGACGGACGGCGGACGACGACTCGACGGACTTGCCTGTCGTCTGTCGCTGGTCCAGGCTTCGCCCTGGACACACGTCTGTCGTCAAAAGGGGAATAGGGCCAGCCTCGTCGTAAGCAATCGCGTCCAGGGAAATCAGGCCGGACATCTGGCCGCTGGCCCGCAGCTTGGGGCTGGCAGCCGTCGGCGGGGGGACAAAGCCGGCCGTGGCGTTCATGACGATGGCTGGCCGGCGGCTGCCGGTGCCGCAACTGCCGCTGCAGCCGGAGCAACCCCCGCCGCCTGAGTAGCCGTCCCGGCTACCGTTGGCCGTGCGCCGGCCGGCGCGGGCCTCGCGCTCAATACGGCAGCCGCCGCCGCATAACGGCAGGTCGGGACACTCCCAGCATTTCTCCGGCAGCCCGGCCCAGCGGGGGTCGTCCTCCCGGTCGCGGAAGCTACGGAACAACTCGCCGTGCCAGATTTTCTCCCACGGGTCGCGCAGGATGTTGCCGGCCGAGGTGTAGTAGGACTGGCAGGGCAGCACGTCGCCGTTCGGCTCGACGCAGATGGAGTACTCGCCGGCGTTGCAGCGCTTGGCCCCAATTTCCAGCTCCACCGGCGACATGCGGCAATACTCGGTCGGGGTATACCACAAGAAGCGCATCCCTTTTTCGGCGGCGTGGTCGCGCACCCGGATGAGTAGCGGCGGCATTTCTTCTTCGGGGATGGCGTTCGGGTCGGCAAAGCCGCCACCGGAATAAATCATGCCGTTCATGGCGAAGGTGCGAATGCCCAGGTCGTAGAGGAAGTCAATGATCTCCTCGACGTGGTCCATGTTGCAGCGCATCAGGGTGGTGTTGGTGATGGCGTGGAGGCTGCTGGCCAGGGCGTTTTCGATGCCCCGCACCGTCTGGTGGAAGGAGACGGCGCCCATCATGGCGTTGTGGACGGACGGCCGGGAGGAGCCGAGCGTGACCTGGACGTGGTTCAGCCCGGCGTCGGCCAGTGTCTGAACGTAGGCAGGCTGGGCCATCCGCCGGCCGTTGCTGTTCAGCCCGCAGACCATGCCCAGCGAATCGGCGTGGTGGACGATGGCCGGCAGGTCGGGATGCAACGTGGCCTCGCCGCCGGTAAAGATCATGTGGGGCACGCCGACCTCGTGCAGAACGTCCAGGACCCGGAACCACTGCTCCTTGGGCATGGAAGGCATGTCGAAGCGGTCTGGCTCGTTGTAGCAGTGGGGGCACTCGTTGTTGCAGCCGTAGGTCAGGGCCAGGTCGGCCTTGTAAGGGGCGCGGGCCCGGCTGCTGAAGAGCGGCGCCCGCTCCAGCCCGGTGACGGCGCAGGTCGGGCAACCGTCGCCGGGGTGGCAGAAACGCTCGACCATGTCGTAAATCTGGGCCAGTTCTGCCGCCAGGCGTGGCCGGTCGGCCGGGTGCAGGCCATGCCCCAGCGCCGCCTCGGCCGGCCGGCGGTGTACGCCGTCCAGGGCCAGTTTGGCCATCGTCGCCGCCGTGGCGTTGAGGTGGATGACGTCGGACACGTCCACGAACAGCACTCCCCGGCCATCGCCTTCAATGCGCAGGTGGATGCGAATGGTGCCGCCCGGCGGCTCAATGCGGTACGTGTACATCCCCAGCGCCGGTGGCCGCACAGGCCCCAGCCCTCCCAGAAAGCCCCCCACGTCCCGCTGCACCATCTCCCAGGCCCGCCGGCCGATCGCCATCGCTCTCGTCGCATTTATCATGATACCTCCTAGTGCTGAGTGCTGAGGACGTGTTCAGGGCAAAGCCTGAACCAGGGACTGAGTCAGCCGTAAGACGATTACCCACTCAGTCCTCAGCACTCAGTCCTCAGTCCTACCATTTGGGCGCTTCTTCAACTTGATAGGTCGCGCCGCAGTGGCTGCAACTGACCATGATCGCCCCGGCCTCGACGGTAATGTCGTCCTTGCTTAGCGGGGCGTTGCAGGAGCGGCAGCGCATCTCTTCCAGGTTGACGTCGCCGCTCAGGTCAATCTTTTGAACGGTAGTGACCTGGGTGGGCCGGGGCTGGACGCGGGTGAGGTAAATGAGCGCCCCGGCCGCCAGCAGCAACACCCCGCCGACGATCAGGCGCAGCGCCACCCCCTGGGAGCCGGCCAGGAAGACCAGGCCAAGAAAGCCGAGCAGGCCGGCAATGAAATAAGCGACAATTTTCATGATTCAAACCTCCAGGTGAGTTTTTCCGGTGAGACGGCAGTGGTAGTAGTCAAACGGGTTCTCCTTCAGTGGTACCACTATTTTCTATCACGAATGAGGACAGACGCAAAGGAAATCGGGCCGTTTCTACGACGACCGGCCGGATCATAGGTTTTTCAGTATCGCTATACACCCCAAAATGGTGTAAAATGAGGATACACAGTCGAGAAGCCATCTTCGCCAGATCTTTCGGTTAGAAATCACAGCCATAGATATGCCTGCGCTTGAGAACTGGTTCAGGCACCATGATGTCATCTCCTTTAGCTCCCAGTGAGACGGATTTTGGAGGAAAGGAACCTGTTTCCTCCTTCGTCTTTTAGTCAGGGGCAACAGACTTGGGGGAAGCATGTTGTCCCCCGCGGTGTTGGTTCTGTTTTTAGCGTCAGTGTAGACAAGGAGAGTCTCATATGAACAAGCGCAAGTTATATCTTGGTATTCTGCTCGGAGTCATCATCATGGCTCTGGGCGTGGTCATGGGATTATGGGTCAAGGAATCCCTGGCCGAACAGAAAAGCGGCGAGGTTCAAGTGGCATCGCCAGACTTCAGCGATGAGAGCCTGGCGATGGTACAGGAGCCTACCGGAGGAGAGGACCCATTAATCCTTTCCTACGCCGCCAAGTTCGTATGTTTGGAACCGCTGCAACCAGGCACGGTCTTTTACGGCCCGGTCGCTCCCATCGTGCAGGAACATACCGACGTCCTGGTCCACAACCCTCATGATATACCCGTGACCTTTTACAAGAAGGCAGTCCGGGCGCCTTTGCAGGGTTCGCCTCCCATTCCTCCGGGAAACTGGCAATCGCATCTACTTGAACCCGACTTCGCCGTGCGGGAGGACTGTGACGGCATTACCAAGCTGCTGACCGGGGACCCAACGGCCACCTTCATCGGAACGTTCGGCATCGGCGTGAAGGTAGAAGGTTTCGTCGTCATTGGCGTTGGGCCTCAAGTGGGCGCAGGTGGTAACGTTCGCTATGCTCCGCTGGACGTCACAGCCGAGTATTCCCGGAGTTCCGAAGTGTTGAAGAAGGACATCAGTTACCAGCCCTGGTGGTGGTGGTGGTGGTGGCCCCTTCCCTGGAACCTGGGTTACGCCTATGACCGAAAACTGCCGGTGAGTCCTGGCGCCAACATTGACTGCCGGCGCACGCTTTACGCCGCGCTCCACCAGGATGTTGATGCCACCATTCCTCCCGGCCCACAAAACACGTTAACCCACCAGGCCCTGGAAGCGGGTGCAAATATGGATCCAAGAAACATATTGCAGCAACCCCCAGACCCGCCACCGGCGTTGGTGGCCATGATCGGCCGCTGTGACAACCTTGATCCCACCACCGCTGCTATCGCCTACGTCCTGCTCAGCAACAAGGGTATGACCGACCCTGATCCCAGTAACCCAGCGCCCAACGAACCCACGGGCATTGTCCCTTACCCGTGGTTCCCCGGCCACTGGTACGACCTGGCCGTCGTCGTGCCCCAGAACTACGACATGGACATTGACAACTATTTCCACACCTGGCAATCTGATCGCTGGATCGCCGCCGGCGGCGATCCGGCCACCGTCCAGGCGGCCATGGTCTATTACTTCCCGTGGTGGTGTGGCTGGGGCTATTGGTGGTGGTGGTGGAATAACGACGACTGTGTTGACATTGGCGTGGGTGAAGGAGAAAGCCTCGATGTCGAGCAGATCACCCCGGTACGGGTGTTTATGCTCCAATGGCCGCCCATCCCATGATGGAGGGGTGAAATGACGAACAGTACAAGGCTCCTCCACTCTTTGCGAGTGCTCCTGGTCGTGTTTGCCCTGGCCCTCCTGGTGGTATGGCAACGCGCCATTCGTTCTGGCTTTATACCTCCTCCAGAGGTACAGGGCCAGAGTTTTTCGATAGCCAGCGGTAATCCGCTGAGTAACACCGGCGTTCACCCGGCCGACATTCTGGGTGTTGGAGGATATCCCCTCGTCCCCTGCGAAAACCTGGGATTGTTGTGCAATGATCCTGTCACGGGCGCTCCCGACGACATTGCCGGGCTGTCGTTCGGCTACGATTTCGTCGCTATTGATTTACCCCCGCTGCAGTTCTCGGTAGCTGGTGGTTCTCAAGGGGCGAGTGGAACGGCCGTACGCGTCGAAGCGAACTGTTCTCCCGCAGAGCCCCGGGCCGATGTATTCGAAACTCCGGCCGACGGGTCGAATTATCAGGACCTGGATGGTGATGGCGATGCCTGCGGCAGCAACAGCGGCTTTGGTCTTAGCTTGACAGAAGGCGCTACTTCCGACAACGTAGACGCCCTGGATCGAGACCCATGCCAGTTTGCTGATTTCAATTGCGATGGCGTTCCCGACGATCCTGTCTTTCTCACCCTGACGCCCGGTTCACCGACTCTGGGACTGCTGGGGGCTACCTCAGCCGACATTCTTATCGCCGCCGCCGATTATGTGCCGGTCGTTTGGGCTGGCAGCAATAGCCTGGGGCTGCTGGCCGGAGACAGGATTGATGCCCTTTGCGTCAGAGACAATGGCAACGGTATCTATGACGGCGGAGACCGGGTATGGTTTTCCCTGGCCCCAGGCTCACCGACCCTCGCTGCCCTCCCGGCCACTCCTGCTGACGTGTTAGGTGCGGCCCCGTTGCGGCTTGTGTACCCGGCCGGCCAACTGGGCCTGTTGGCGACGGATAACGTAGACGCGTTGATGTGCGCCATGGAGATTCAGGAACTTTTCCTGCCCGTGATCAGGAAAAGTTAATACCGGGCCTGTTTAGTGAAGGCGCCGTCTCGCCTGTGTTTGCCAGGTTACTGCTCCCTGCGCCTGCCAGTTCAACCGGCCGCTGGCCGAGCAGTTCCATATGAAGCGAACCGGCCGCTCCGTCCAGGTAGACGGCGCCTTACTAGATACTTTCCGCACGGCGCGCTCGTAGCACGCCAACTCCCTTGCCAACCGTGGAGTCGCCTCTCAAAGAAAAGCTGAAGGGGGAAGAAATACCTACGGGCCGGCCATTGACGAAAGCACCGCCATCCACCATCATTAAAGTGAAAACAAGAGCTAGAGGAAAGGTCAGGCGGTCAGTACTCTAACTCCCATGATGAAGAAGCGGCAGGTGGAAGAGATGGGAACGGACTACGACTCCATTGCCACGGAGTACCAGAAGATCAAGGTCAACGCCATTAAGAAGTACAGCGAAGAATTTACTTTCTTCGAGGCCTTGGGCGACGTGCGCGGCCGGTCAGTCCTGGACCTGGCCTGTGGCGATGGTTATTACAGCAGGGCGCTGCGCCGGGCAGGAGCCGGCCCGGTGGTCGGGGTGGACTTGTCCCGCCAGATGATCCGGATGGCCCGGGCGATGGAGGCGGAAGCCCCGTTGGGTATTGAGTATCGTGTCGGCAACGCGGCGACGTTAGGGGCAATTGGGGCGTTTGACCTGGTCACGGCCGTCTACCTGCTCCAATACGCGGCCGACGAAGCGACTCTGCGAGGGATAATCACGACCATTTTCCTCAACTTAAAGCAGGGCGGCCGGTTCCTGGGAGTGACCGGCTACCCCGACCTGACCCCCCTTCACCTGGAAGCCCAGGCGGCCTACGGAATTGTCATTGAGCCGCAGGGGCCGCTGGCCGACGGCGTGGTCATGCGCAATACGTTTACCACGGCCGATACCGTCGTTCGCTTCGAGAACCACTACTGGACCCGGCCGACGTACGAGCGCATTTTCCGGGAGACCGGCTTTCAATCAATCGCCTGGCATCCCATGCAATTATCCCCTGAAGGGCGCGAGTTGTACCCGGCCGAGTATTGGCAGGCCCATCTCCAGCACCCAGCGATTATTTTGCTGGCCTGCAGCAAGTAAGGATCCACAGATGACGCCGATTTTCACAGATTATTCTGACATCTGTGTAATCTGTGAAATCTATGGACTTTGATACTGGGAAGCGGGAGTGAAGGCAATGTTGCCAAACCGGCTCACTCAGGCCAGCGGCCGGCGTTGGCTTGCAGCGCCGGATCGGCCGGGTTGTTGGTCCACCGGCCGATGAGTTCAGTATCTACTTCTTTCAGGTCGGCCAGCGTTTGCCGGTGGCGGGCGGCGTCAATCAGCCCCTGTGACTCCAGGAAACGCAGCCAGGCGGGGAGCAGTTCGTACGTGGCCGCCGCCTTGTAAATTTGGGGGTTGGCCAGGAAGAGGAGGTGATCGAGGAACCGTTCCAGCGTTTCCCGGTCGGGGCAGAGGGGATGGTCCGGCTCCTGCATGAGGTGGGCCGGCCGGCTGCCCACCGGCCGGCGCGCCATCGTCAATGGCCCTTCCCGGTAGACCAGGTCACCGGCCGGCCGGCGCAGCAGGTAATGGAGGATCTGCGGCCGGGCCAGCGCTGCTTTGGCGTAGGCCACCCCCTCCACCTGGCGCAGATAGCCGGCGAACTCGACGGTCAGGGCGTTGAGGTTTTGCAGGACGGCGTCGGGCTGGCGGCCGCTCTGCTCCAGGGGAAAGTGCTCCAGGTTCCAGCGGTAGCCGACCCGGCCGGCCAGCACGGCCAGGTAATGGGCCAGCCCGTCGTGATTGACCGCAAAGTAAAACTCCAGTCGCGCTAGCAGCGCCGGGTCGTGGGCGTCCGGGTCGTCGCTTTGTTCCAGGTAGTGGAAGATTTCGTAATCGGTCGCCCGCGCGCTGTACTCGCGGATGATGCTCTCCGGTAGGCCGGCCGTCTGCCGGACCTGCTCCCAGGCCAGGCGCATCATCTCCACCAGCGTGGCCAGGCAATCGTGGTAGGCCAGCCGGTCGAGGTTGTTGTTGAACGTCTGGGGGTGCTCGGCGGCCAGCCCGGCCAGCTCGCGGGCCAGCGCCGGCGTCTCCTCCGGCCGGCCGTCGGCCAGGGCGTTGGCCAGGCGCCACTCCAGGAATTGGTGGGCCTGGCTGCGATAAGCCTCCGGGGCCTGGGCGCGCAGCGTTTCCACCAGGGCGTCGAACCGGCCGCGCTCGTCGTGGTCAATAGCCTGGTAGAACAGCGTTTCCAGCAACCGGGCGGCTACGTCGCCGCTGACGATTTCCGGCTCCCTGGCCAGCGTCTTCTGGAGAAGGGCCAGCCGCTCTTCGTAGCCGGCCGCTTCAAAAGCCTGCCATAGCGTGTGAGGGCGGCCGCTTCTAGCGGCCGGATTGTAGGGATCTTGCATGCGATTCAGGCCAGATTATTTTGCTTTCGCCAGTATTTCAAAATGTAGCAACCCGTCTGGAAGTAAATTAGCTTTGACGGCTTCTTCATTTTTGTTTTTCCAATGCTGCCAGACTTCTTCGGCGCTTTGAAAGGCGGATTGAGTACCAGAATGTTCGACGACGTATACATCTTCGAGTATTCCGAAGATCTGGCGAAGAAACTCTTGTGGGCTTACCACTGAGAAGTTGCTAAGGTAGTATGGATTAAACTCCAGCAAAACAACGGGTTTGTGAAGGCCAAGGAGCGAACGAAAACCTTCGATGGCATAAGGTTCGTGTCCCTCTATGTCAATTTTCACGACGTTAATGACGGGAAGGTCATTAAGAAGCTCATCAAGGATTACCGACTGAACATAGTTCTTGCCATCCTCTGGCGCAACTAAATAGGTATTGGATGTTCCACCATCCAGCGAAAAGATCTCCACCCTGTTGGAGGCAGCAAACGGCATGACACGCACATTGTCAAACCCGTTCTTTGTTATACCCATATACAGTAGTTGTAAATTATCAGTAGGTGAAAAATTCACATACAACATTGCGCGAAATTTCACAATGAGGTCTGCTGGATAGCAGCGTCCCATCGGTTCTCTAATCCTGCCAGGTAGGTT
>JAKEFB010000225.1 GCA_022616275.1 Chloroflexota bacterium | reverse complement strand
GCCATCGTTTCACTCCCACCCCGTTTTTCGTCTCCTATGCTACAATAAACGTAGCCACGGCTACGTTTTTCGTAGCCCCGCCTTACCTATGCCCAACCCTCCGTATAGGTATAGTAACTTGAAGAAGGAAAGTTACATGTTAGGACGTCGTTTGCTATTGACAGGCACTTTAATAGTTTTGGTTGTGTTGATCATTTGGCTGCCAGGATTCTGGCTGCTTTTAAACCTGCAGACTTTTTTACCATTCACAGTTTCTTTTCAAGAAGTTGGTGCGGGCTCGGCCAGTGAGGATGGGATAAGCGGATCCCTTATTGGCCATGCAAACGATCCTTCTATGGCCGTTTCTCCAGAAAATGTGCCTTACATTGCCTGGGCTGCTTATCATGGTGAAAACTATCAACTTGCTACTGTTTATCTGCGTTATTGGGATGGGAGCACGTGGGTAGAGGTTGGCTGTGAAACTACAGGTGGCAATTTTTGTGGTGAGGCCGGGTTCTCAAACCTACCGTCTATAGCGTTTTCATCTGACGGAACGCTGTACCTGGCCTGGATGGCCGGTTCTGGGGAGAGTGAAATCTACGTCCAGCAGTTGAAAGATGGAAGCTGGCAAGAGGTTGGTGCGGGCTCAGCCTCTGGAGGAGGTATCAGTAGTACACCAGGTGATTCCATTAATCCGTCGCTGGCTGTCACGTCAGATGGCACGTTATATGTAGTTTGGGAGGACATTTTAGATGATTCCTACCAGCTTTACGTACGCCGATGGCAGGGAACAACTTGGGAGGAGGTCGGCAGTGATTCGGCAAGTAAACAGGGTATTAACCGCACACAAGTTGCCCATTACCCACAGATTGCCCTTGATAGTACCGGAACTCCATATGTGTCCTGGGTTGACTCAAGCAGTGGCCGGCCGTTCGTTTATATTCGCCGCTGGAACGGGGTGGATTGGGAGGAAGTTGGTCCAGGTTCAGCCAGTGGAACAGGCCTTGGCTCCGGGGGGGATTTTTCTTTGGTTTTATCACCAGATGGTATTCCCTACGTTGCCTGGACGTCTACCTCCCCAAAGAATTTCAATCCAGAAGTAAAGGTGAGTCGCTGGTCGAGTGCTAGTTTGACTTGGGAATCCATAGATCCAAAACCCTCCACGCAACGCTCTCTTAATATTTCACCTGCTTTAGCTTTTGCGCCTGATGGAAAACTTTACCTGGCCTGGGTAAATAGCAGCATATGGGGAGAGGGAATTTTTGTGGTCTGGTGGAACGGAAACAAATGGGAAGAGGTTGCCTGGGGATCGGGCAGGATGAATGGGATTGGTGGACGTGATACCTTCAATTCGGACCCGTTCATTGCTGTTGATATGAATGGAACCGTATATGTGACATGGTTAGCGAGACACTCTTTCCGTGACTTGAATGACGCTTATGTGCGTCGCTGGCAGGGGTAATGAGGCCTTCGTTCTCTGTAAGATTGTGTAGATATGTCAGAGAGTGAAAAGTGATGAGTGGTCCAACGGCAAAGCCGTTTGGACACAGTCTCGTGCTTTGGCTGGGGGCGTGTTTGCTGCTTCTCACTGTACAACAGCCAGACTCCTGATGCCCACACCCCCACACTCGCCACTTGCTGCCGGGCGAGTTATCGCGCTTGACATGGTTGCTGCCCTGGCCGGCACAGCGACCCAACCGCTGCCAGGAATAATCTCCTGATCCAGGCAACAAAGCACCGCTAGTTCGTCACCAATAACGAGATTTTGGGCGGCGAGCCAATCGTCCAGGGCACACGGACGCTGGTGCGAGCGATTGTCGAGCTGTGGCGTTTGGGTATCCAGCCGGAAGAGGGCTAGGGCTACTCAAATAAGTCGGCCACGACCAGCTTGAAACCGGGTAGAATCTCCGGCATTACCAGCGTGTCCCCCAGGGCAAATTCTTCAACCCCCGTTGGCGAATGAAAGAAGGAAATCATTTGTTCGCCTGGCTCTACTACCAGGACGGCGTTGACACCAGTGGCAAAGTATTCGCGTAGCTTCCGGCGAATTTCAGCCCAACGATCCGAAGGCGAGACGATTTCGACGACCAGCTCGGGGGCAACGTCTAGAAAATCGTCTGGCGTGGCCTGGGCCAGTCGCTGGCGGGAGATAAACAACAGGTCGGCCGCCCGAATCGTATCGGGATTGCGCTGCACGTAGATGCCCACTTCACCTGACATGACTTCACCCAGGCTCTGCGCTTCAACAAAGGCGCTGAGAATACGCGCCAGGCGGCTTTCCAGGCGGCCGTGTTGTATCTTGGTCGGACTCATAGGCACAATCCTTCCCTCAACCAATTCGCAGGGGCCAATGTCCCCCATCCTGGCCAGCTCCTGGCCGGTGATAAGCGCGTTCTGCTCTTTAATTTCTCTCCCGGCCGCTGCTTCCCTTGCCGTCATCACCTGAATCCTTATCAACCTCTTGACACGAGAAACAACTAGAATTCGTGTCCTTAAAATACGCCCGGTACCGGCCTCATTCTACCATATTGAGAGCATTCCCGGCCAAAATCCAAAATCTGGAAGGGAACCAAACGCTGCTTTGTGGTGTATATTGAAGTGATGAATCTCGCCGGGGACGTTCGCCTGGACGAGGCTGGCCCTGGCAGCACGCCGGGCGAACGAGCAGAATCAGAGCTAATCGGCCGGGCCCGCCAGGGCAGCGACTCGGCCTGGGAGGCGCTGGTGCGCCAACACCAGGACCACGTCTTTCGCCTGGCCTACCTCGTCCTGCGCGACCCGGCCGAAGCGGAGGACGCGGCTCAAGAAGCTTTCATTCGCGCCTACACCGCGCTGGATCGCTTTGACCTCAGCCGGCCGCTGCGTCCCTGGCTGCTGCGTATTGCCGTGAACGTGGCCCGCAACCGCCGCCGGGCGCTGGGCCGCTACGTGGCCAACCTGCGCCGGATGTTGGCGAGGACGCCGGAGCCGGTGTTGAGCAACGCCCCGGCCGGCGACGTGCAGGAGCAATGGCGCTCCCGCCAGTTGTGGCAGGCCGTCCAGCGGCTCAACCCGGCCGGCCAGGAAGTGGTTTACCTCCGCTATTTCCTGGATATGTCTGAGGCGGACATGGCCGAGGCGCTGGCCGTCGCCCCTGGAACCGTCAAGTCCCGCCTTCACCGCGCCCTGGCCCGCCTGCGAGAGGTAGTTGAGAATGAGTTCCCGGACCTGCGGGAGAGTTTTAAAGAATGAATACTGATCGATGGGAAGCGCATCTGCGCGAGACAGCCGCCCAATTCTCATACCCACCCACGCCTGACCTGGCCGGCGCCGTCCAGCGCCGGCTGGCGGCCGGGCGGGAAAGGCCCAGGCCAGCCCGTTCCCCGGCGAGACTGGCCTGGGCCGCGCTGGCGGTGTTGCTGGTCCTGGGGCTGTTGCTGGCCGTGCCCCAGGTGCGAGCGGCCATATTTGAGTTCTTCCAGATCGGGGACATTCGCATTTTCCCGGCCGAGCCGACCAGCACGCCGGCGGCAACGCCTCGCCGGCCGGCAGTGATGACTTCCCGGCCAGCCGCCACGTCGCGCCCATCGCCCACCCCCCGCCTCTCCATTGACACCCTGGTCGGCGAAAGCACTCTGGCCGGGGCAGAAGCGCGCCTGGATATCTCTATTCCCCTGCCCACACTCCCGGCCGGCCTGGGGCCGCCAGACCGGGTCTTTGTCCAGGAGCTGGACGGCCCGGTGGTTATCCTGGTCTGGCTGGAACCAGGCAGCCAGCCGTTGATTCTTTATCTGCTGCGGCTAACAGAGGGCGCTTTTGGCGGCAAATTCGAGACTGAAACGACCAAGACGACCACGGTGAACGGCCAGATTGCCTACTGGGTGGAAGGCGAACACATCCTCCGCTTTTACGACGCCCAGGGGCGCGAGATCTTCGAGCCGGCCCGGTTGGTAGAAGGCAACGTCTTAATCTGGGTCGAAGACGACATCACCTACCGCCTGGAAACCGCCCTGACCGAGGAAGAAGCCATCCAGATTGCCGAATCCCTCCAATAAGCGGGAACCTTTTGTCCCTCATTGGTGTATTTTGAGTAATGAGTGATGAGTATTCTACTCATCACTCATTACCCACCACTCATCACTTTTTACGGAGGTCAAAATGTCACAAAAATCTCTTTTGAAGGTAGCTGGAATCGTCGTTCTTTTGCTGCTGGCGGCCGTGCCGGCGCTGGCCGGCGGCTGGGCGGTGACCACCCTGGACTCGCTCCCGCCTGGCGAGGTCAAAGCCGGGGAAACCATGAGCCTGGGTTTCACCGTCCGCCAGCACGGCCAGACGCCTGTTCACTTTGTGGACTTCATGAACCACCAGCCTGTTGCGCCGGTTCTGCTGGCCACGAATAAAGAGACCGGGGAAACGCTCCGGGTAGAAGCCCGGCCGGCTGAGGAAGTAGGCCGCTTTACCGTAGACGTTACCTTCCCCAGCGCCGGTGTGTGGGATTGGTCCATTACCCCGTACCCGTTTGAAGATACCCTGCGCCTGGAGCCGTTAACGGTGACGCCGGCCGCCGCTGCTGAAACAGCGCCCGTGGCCCGGCCGGAAGTGGCTGCGGCCGCCGGCGCGCCGGCCAGCGCCGGCGTGGACACCAATAGCATCCGCGAGGGGCTGCGCTGGGGCGCTGGCCTGTTGCTGCTCTTGGCCCTGGCCACCGCCAGCGCCGCCATGACCCGCCGCAACCGGGCGTTGGCCGTGGACGAGAGGTAGAGATGTTGCCGGTAGGTAGAGACGTTGCAATGCAACGTCTCTACCGGAGGGGAAAGGTGATGGCCAAAGTAAGCATTGCCCTGGTAGTTATCGCCCTGTTGCTGCTGCTGGTCTCGGTCGTACCCTGGCCTTCCTTGGGGGGCGCGGCGGCGGCCGGCCCGGAAACGGCGGCGCCAATGCCTGTGGCGCCGGCCCCCGTGGTCGAAGTGACGGCCGCCCCTGACTCCCTGGCCGGCCGGGGCCAGGCCCTTTTCATGGCTAAAGGCTGCCCCACCTGCCACCGCCACGAGGCGATTGCCAGGCAGGTAGAGGGCTTCGCCTTCAACGATGTCGGCGCGCCTGATCTGACCAATTACCAGGGCGACCCGGAATTCTTGAGAACGTGGCTAAAAGATCCCGCGGCCGTGCGCCCGGGGACCTTTATGCCCAACCTGGGCTTGAGCCAGGAGGAAATCGAGGCGCTGATTGCCTTCCTGACTGAAAATGAGGAGTCGGAATCATGAACCGTATTGCCCAACTACTCTGTCTGCTGTTTTTGGGAACTTTCATACTGGCCCTTGGCGGGCTGGCCGGCCCGGTTGGCGGCGCATCTGGCCCACTGCCCGTGGCCCGGCCGGTGGGGGACGGCCCCTCGGAGCTTTTCTTTGTCCGGCCGGCCGGGGCCAGAGGGCCATTGGTGGCCTACGACATGGCCGATAGCCGGCCGCGTTTTGAACTGCCGGCCGGGCTGCTCTCGGCCGACGGCGCCCGCTATTACGCTGCCCGTTACCTGTTGGGAATGACCACCGTGGACGCCTATGACCCGCAACTGGGCCGGGACGCGGGCGGCTTTTCCCTGGCCGGCCTTTGGGAACTGCAGGCACTCTCGCCAACCGGGCGCTGGCTGGCCCTGGTCCACCTGGCCGGCGAGGAAGGGCAGCAGCACACCAGCGTTCGGGTGATGGATATGGATGGAGAAAATAGCCAGGTGGCCAAGGCGTTGGAGCTGGATGGGGCCTTCGAGGCCGAAGCCATCTCGGCCGCCGGTGACGGCCTGTTCCTCATCCAACACCTGCCCGACGCCAGCGGCAATTGGGATGCCGGCCATTACCTGGTCCGCCTGTACGACCTGGGGCAAGAAGAGCTGCTGGCCGATCCGCTACGAGCTAAGACGGCCGTGGACGAGGTGATGGCCGGGCTGGCCTGGGGTGGGGTGGCCTCGCCGGACGGCCAGTGGCTGCTGACGCTGTACCTGAGCACCTGGCGCAACAACGCTTTCATCCACGCTCTGAACTTGCCCAACCGTTTCCCCATTTGCCTGGCGCTGCCCTCCGGCGACGGCGACTTTGACCAGTTGCGGCATTACACCCTGGCCCTCTCGTCCGACGGGTCGGCCGTTTACGCCGCCAACCCGGCCCTGGGCGTCGTCGCCCGGATTAACCTGAACCCACTGGAATCGGCCCGGACGGCGACGTTTGAGCCGGTGGAGATGGCCGGCGACGCTGCTTTTCCCATCAGCCACAGCGTCCTGTCGGCCGATGGAGAGGCCTTCTACTTCAGCGGCGGCCGGCACGTCTGGGCCTACGATACCAGGGCAGGCCAGGTGGGCGAGCCCTACACCGTAGAGGCTCCTGCAATCAGCGGCCTGGGCCTCAGCAGCGACGGCCGGCGGCTGTATGTGGCCGGGGAAGACCAGTCCGTAACCCTCTTTGAGGTATCCAGGTGACAGTCACTTTGGGAAGTGACTGTCACCTCATGGATACTTACCGAGCGCTCATGCTGATTTCAGACTAGATTTAGCTTTACCGGCTATCCTCATAATCGAAGTCGCCAAACATGTTCAGCCCTGGTCTTCCCCTCCTGGACCGGGGCTGAACGCTTTTGGGCTAAACCCCGCAGGTTGGGGCACGAAGCGTGCCCTTGGAAACCTGCGGGGTTTTTCCGAAACTACGGGGTTTGCTCTTTGGCCAGCTTTTGGTAAGCTGGCGGATGCACCTTTAGGGTGCCAGGAATGGGACTGGTGGGCAGACAGGATGCACTACCTGGTTGATGGGCACAACCTGATAGCCAAGATGGCGACCATTTCCCTGGCCGACCCGGATGACGAGGTGGCGCTGGTGAAGCGCCTGAAGCGCTGGTCGGCCGGTAGCCGGAAGCGCTGGGTGACGGTTATCTTCGATGGCGGCCTGCCGGGCGGGGAAGCGCGGCAATTGTCCGGGGGGCGGGTCAAGGTGTTTTTTGCCTCGACGGACCGGCCGGCCGACGACCTGATCATCCGCCGCATCCAACAGGCGCACAACCCGGCCGAGTTTACCGTAGTGTCCGGCGACCGGGAGGTGCTGGCGGCGGCCGAGGCTCGCCGGATGCCCTATCTGCTATCGGAGGAGTTCGCCGGCCAACTGGAAGGAGAAGAGCGGAGACCGGCCGCCAGCCCGGCGCCGGCCGAGCCGGCGCTCAACGCCGAAGAAGTAGAAGGGTGGTTGGCGTTATTCGGCCCTGAACCCGCACTCCCACCGGAACCTCCGCCGGAACGTAAGACCCGCCCGGTGCTCAGCAAGCCGGAGGCGGCTGGGGTGTCTCCGGCTGAGCCACCTTCGGTTGAGCCGGCCATCCTGAAGGCGGACGGGCGCAAGCTGACAGCTCAAGAAGTAGAAGAATGGTTGCGCCTCTTTGGCGCTTCCGATAAGTCGGAGTAGCGCCTGCCCTGGCGCATCCATAAATTTTTCTCATTTTTCTCTTATATAGATATAATGACTTGTTTATAAAAATAGAGTATTATATACGTAAGCTTGGTTAGGTAAGAGGAACTCCTCCCCCCCCAAACTGGCACGAGAGAAACGCGACTGGAACAGCTCTAACCAAGCCCAGGACATGCCGTCCCCTCCCTCGAATTGGTTATGTCCGAAAATAGCTCGAGGTGCTCCCCTCCTGGTACCGAGAGCGGAAATTAACCGCCCCCTTCCCCCCAAGGGGGCGGTTTTATTTTGCCAGAAAGTAGTTCGTTCACAGACCGGCCATAGCCATCACTACTCAAGCAATCCAGACTGTTTTGACGTTGACAAATTCGCGGATGCCGTGGACGCCCAGCTCGCGGCCGAAGCCGGAATCCTTGACCCCGCCGAAAGGCAGCCGTGGGTCGCTCTTGACCATGCCGTTAATGAAGACGGCGCCGCTCTCTACTTCGTTGGCCAGACGCTCCTGCTCGGCCGGGTCCGCCGTCCAGGCGCTGGCCCCCAGGCCAAAGGTGGTGTCGTTGGCCAGGGCAATGGCTTCGCCCAGGTCGTTGACCCGGAACAGGCTGGCCACCGGGCCAAACAGCTCTTCGCCGTAGGCCGGGCTTTCCCGAGGGATATTGGCCAGGACGCTGGGCGGGAAGAAGTAGCCCGGCCGGTCTAGCGGCCGCCCGCCGAGCAGCAGGCGCGCCCCGGCGGCCACGCTGGCCTCCACCTGGGCCGCCAGCCCGTCTTGCAGGTCTTGCCGGGCCAGCGGGCCAATCTCCACCGCCGGGTCCAGCGGGTCGCCAATCCGCAGCGCGGCCATCCGGTCCAGGAAGGCTTCTTCAAAATCGTTGGCCACGTCTTTATGGACGATAAAACGCTTGGCGGCAATGCATGACTGGCCGTTGTTCAAGACCCGGGCGGCGACGGCGATTTTGACCGCGTTTTCCAGGTCGGCGCTGGGCAGGACAATGAACGGATCGCTGCCGCCCAGTTCCAGGACCACCTTCTTGAGCCAGGCCCCGGCCGCCTCGGCCACGCTCCGGCCGGCCCGGACGCTGCCGGTGAGAGTGGCAGCCCTTATCCTCCGGTCGGCCAGGAGGGCGCGAGCCGCCTCCGGCTCGATAAACAGATTTTGCATCACCCCCGGCGGAAAGCCGGCCCGGCTGAAGATCTCCTCGATAGCCAGGGCGCACTGGGGCACGTTGGGCGCGTGCTTGAGCAGGGCGACGTTGCCGGCCATGATCGCCGGCGCGGCAAAACGGAACAATTGCCAGAAGGGAAAGTTCCAGGGCATGATGGCCAGGATCGGCCCCAGCGGCTGGTAGCGGACGTAGCTGCGGCTGGCGTCAGTCTCGGCCGGCTCGTCGGCCAGGAAGGCGGCAGCCTGGTCGGCGTAATGGCGGCAGACCCAGGCGCACTTTTCCGCCTCGGCTACGGCCGCCTTGATCGGTTTGCCCATTTCCAGCGTCATGACCTCGCCCCACCGCTGCTTTTCTTCGTCCAGCAGGCCGGCCGCCCGCCGCATACAGGCGGCCCGTTCCTCAAAACTGGCCAGCCGCCACGGCTCAAAAGCCGCCACCGCCCGGCTTACCTTCTCCTCCAGGGCCGCGCCGTCCAAAGGCTCAAAACGCTTCATCTCTTCGCCGGTCGTGGGATTGATAGAGATAAATGAGGTCATGGAATACTCCTAATATGAGTTTGCGAGTTTGCGAGTCTGCGAGTTTGCGAGTCTGCGAGTAGCCTTCACGCTTGCCTACTCGCAGCGACCTTTGGTCGCTACTCGCCTACTTGCCTACTTGCCACCTGCCACCTGCCCCTTGACACAACCACATACCCACACAACTACACAACTACACTTCACTCCCCCGCTGCTTCGTGGCCGCGCTCTTCTTCTCGCTTTGCCCGTTGCCGGCCGTGCGCAGGCCGGAGAGGAAGGCTATGATGCCGGCGGCGTAGACCCGGCGGCCACGCTGCAGGCGGCGGCGCATGTCGTTCAGCCGCTCCAGGCGGCGGGCCGGCTCTTCCGCCGTCAGCTCGTATAATTCCACCAGCACACCGCCCGTCCCCCTGGGGTGGATAAAGGCAATCTTTTTACCGCCGGTGCCGATGGTCGGTTCTTCGTTGATCAGCGGCACGCCGGCGGCCCTCATCCGGGCCAATACGGCGGTAATGTCCTCCACCTCAAAGCAGATGTGGTGGATGCCCGGCCCGCGCTTGTGCATGTAGCGGGCCACGCCGCTATCCGGCTCAACCGGCTCCAGCAGCTCAATTTCGCTTTCCCCGGAAGGCAAGAAGGCGACGTCTACCCCCTGGTCAGGCACGTATTCGACGTGCTGCAGGCGTAAGCCCAGGGTATCTACCCAGAAGCCCATCGCCTCCTCCAGGTCAGGCACAACAATGGCAATGTGGCTGATTTTCTTGATCATGCTTGGTCCTTGGCTAAGCCTCTGGGAGGCTAAGCAAAATTACAGTGTAAACGTTGGCTGATACTCCCCCCACACCTGGCGCAAGGTGTGGCAGATTTCGCCCAGGGTGACGTCGTTCTCAACACAGGTAATGAACAGGGGCATGAGATTCTCGTCCCCGGCGGCCGCCTCGGCCAGCCGGCAGCGCAGCCCGGCCACCCGCTCGTTGTCCCGGCCGGCCCGCAGCTCGGCCAGCCGCTGGCATTGCGCCGCTTCCAGGGCCGGGTCAATCTTCTGCAGCTCAACCGGCGTCTCGCTCTCTTCAACAAAGCGGTTGACGCCGACCACCACTTCTTCCCCTTTTTCCAGGGCCTGCTGGAACTTGTAAGCCGCTTCCTGGATTTCACGCTGCACGTAGCCGGCCTCAATGGCCGGCAACATACCGCCCAGGCCGTCAATAGTTTCCAGGTACCTGGTGGCCCGCTGCTCCAGTTCGTCGGTCAGGTATTCCAGGTAATAAGAACCGGCCAGAGGGTCCACGGTGTCGGCCACGCCGCTTTCATAGGCGACGATTTGCTGGGTGCGCAGGGCAATGCGGGCCGACTCCTCGGTCGGCAGGGCCAGGGCCTCGTCCCGGCTATTGGTGTGCAGGCTCTGCGTGCCGCCCAGGACGGCGGCCAGGGCCTGGAGGGCGACCCGGACGACGTTGTTCTCCGGCTGTTGGGCGGTCAGGGTGCTGCCGGCCGTCTGGGCGTGACAGCGCAGCCGCCAGTTGTCCGGGTCTTGGGCCCCGAAGCGGTGGCGCATCACGCTGGCCCACAGCCGGCGCGCCGCCCGGAACTTGGCAATTTCCTCCAGGAAATTATTGTGGACGTTGAAGAAAAAGGAAATCTGGCCGGCAAAGGAGTCCACATCCAGCCCGGCGTTGACGGCCGCCTGGACGTAGGTGATGCCATTGGCCAGGGTGAAGGCAATTTCCTGGGCGGCCGTGCTGCCGGCCTCGCGGATGTGGTAGCCGGAGACGGAGATGGGGTTCCAGTTGGGGACCTCGCGGGCGCAAAAGGCAAAAGCGTCGGTGATGAGGCGCATGGACGGCCGGGGCGGAAAGATGTACGTCCCCCGGGCAATATACTCCTTGAGGATGTCGTTCTGGATCGTGCCGCGCAGCTTATTCATCGGCACGCCCTGCCGTTTGGCCACGGCAATAACCATCGCCAGCAAGATGGCTGCCGGGGCGTTAATGGTCATGCTGATGCTGACTTTGTCCAGGGGAATGCCGTCCAGGAGGGCGGCCATGTCGGCCAGGCTGGGGATGCTGACGCCGACTTTGCCTACCTCGCCGACGGCCATCGGGTCGTCGGAATCGTAGCCAATCTGGGTTGGTAGATCGAAGGCCACCGAGAGGCCAGTCTGGCCCTTGTTGAGCAGGTATTTGTACCGCCGGTTCGATTCGGCCGCCGAGGCAAAGCCGGCGTACTGGCGCATGGTCCAATAACGGCCGCGGTACATCGTCGGCTGGACACCCCGGGTGTAGGGGTATTCGCCGGGAAACCCCAGCTTTTCCGAATAATCGGCGTCGGGATTGTCTGGCAGATACAGCCGCTCAACGGGAATTTCTGAGCTGGTCTCGAACTTTTCTTTGCGCTCCGGGAACCGGTCCAGGACCGGCTTTAAAGTTTCTTGCTCCCAACGTTCCTTGTCGTCGTTTAATGTGCTCATAAGCGGAATCACATCATTGTCAAAGGCTCACGCCGTAGCCCGGCCAATACGGCCGGGCAATTACCGCACCTCCATTTCCTCCTCAGTATACCCCAGAATGAGGGTGGAGCACCATGACTTTCGACGCTTTATAAGCGTGACATAACGCCAAAACGCTAGCTCTTACTCTTGCGCTCGCTCTAGCTTTCCCGTCACAAAGCGGCGGGCGGTCTCGGCCAGGACGGCCGCGCCGGTGGGCAGAACGCTTTCGTCAATGTTAAACGTGTCGGTGTGATGGTTGCGCAGCACGCCGTCGCCAATGGACGCCCCAAGAATGAACATGGCTCCAGGCGCCAACTGGGTCATGTAGGCGAAATCTTCGGCGCCCATGCCCAATTCCGTCTCGTGAACCGACTCCGCTCCCAGCAGGTCGCCGGCCGCGGCCTGTATCCAGTCGTTGACGCGCGGATCGTTGTGCATGGACGGGTAGCCTTTGATCAACTGGAATTCGTAGCTGCCGCCCATTGCCTGGCTGATTTTGAAGGCGTTTTCGACCTCCACCCACAGTTGTTCCCGGACGGCCGGCTCGAAGGAGCGGAGCGTGCCAGTCAGGTACACTTCGCCGGGAATGACGTTGCTGGCCGTGCCGGCGTGAATTTGCCCCAGGCTGACGACCGAGGGGCGCAGCGGGTTAATGCGGCGGGAGGGAATGCCGTACAGGGCGGTGAGCACCGGCCCCAGGATAAAGAGCGGGTCCCTGGTATAGTGAGGGTAAGCCCCGTGCCCGCCGGTGGCCCGAATCCAGGCCTGGAAGGAGTCCACCGCCGCCAGGCTGAAGCCATCCTGAAAGTAAATCTGCCCGGCCGGCTGGTCGGAGAAGACGTGCAGGGCAATGACCGCGTCCACACCGGCCAGCGCCTCGTCCCGGATCATCGCCGTTGCCCCGCTGATGCCATCTTCGCCGAAGGCTTCTTCGGAAGGCTGGAAGAGAAAACGAACGTTACCCTGCCAGTTGCCTTCCAGGAAGCTTTGTTTGAGCAGGTGGGCCGCCCCCAGCAGGATAGCAGTGTGGGCGTCGTGGCCGCAGGCGTGCATGACGCCGTCGTTTTGCGAGCGATAAGGTGTGTCGTTCTTTTCCTGGATGGGCAGGGCGTCCATGTCGGCCCGGATGGCAATCGTCGGGCCGGGGCCGGAGCCAAGCTGGCCAACTACCCCGGTGCCGCCGACGCCGGTCTTGACCTCAAGGCCAATCTCGGCCAGCGTGTCGGCCACCAGGGCGGCCGTGCGGAACTCCCGGAAGCCCAGCTCCGGGTGCTGGTGAATATCGCGGCGCAACCGCACCAATTCGTCGGCCAATGACCGGGCTTTATCCAACATATGATCCTCCTGCACAAACCGCAACGAATGACGCAAAAACTTTCCGTTGACGCCTATTACTGCGAAAAGAAACGGAGACAGGTCCTATTTTGCCACAAAAAGTAAAGGGTGGCGATGTGACTTACGAGGGATAAGGTAAGTATAACGATAAAGACGGCCGGCGCTCAAACCAGGATATCGCCAATAGACACATTCAACCCGGCAAAATTCTCAAACGTCAGGTCGTCGAAGGGCAGGTTGTGGTGGGCCTTGAGCCGGGCCATGAGCAGCAGGTAGTTGTCCAGGATACGCCGCGGCCATTCCAGCTCCAATTCGGCCGCCGCCGCCCGGATGGCCGCCTCTTCCCCCTCCAGCTCGACAAAATTGCCAAAGGGCATCTCGTCCAGCACCACTTCCACCTCGCCAAAGGTGAACGTCTCGCGGTACTTCTCGTACACCTGGCGCGGCTCAAAGCCGATGTGCTCCAGGATAGCTGCGGCCGTAGCCAGGTCGCTGACGCCAATTTCCAGCTCCAGCCGCACCTTGGCCTCCGAAGAGGCGTCTTGTTGGGCCACGCCTTTGAACGTCAGGCGGGCGGCCTGGTCCTGGCGCAGCCGCAGCAACTCCCCTTTGCGTATCAGGCCGTTCCAGGCGTTGTCGTAGCGAACGTTGCGCTCGTAAGTGCGGGGAGTGTGAAGGATGGCCCCGGCCGCCAGCAAACGCTGGCGAAAAGCGGCCAGGTCAGGCAGCAGGAACTTGACCTCTACTTCCAGGTTATCGCCAGAGGCAGTTGGGCTCACCATTCCTGCCTTTACTCCACAACGCCGTCGCCGACGACGGCCAGGACCTGGTCTTTTTCAACGCTCACGCCCGGCTGGACGTTGACGCGCAGCACCAAGCCGTCTCGGGGCGCGCGTAGCTCATTCTCCATTTTCATAGATTCCAGGATAACGACCTTGTCCCCCTTCTTGACCTCCTGACCCTCGTGGACAGGGACGGCAATGATCAGGCCGGGCATAGGCGAGGTGATCGCAGCTTCTCCGGTGATGGGCGCGGCCGTGCCCCGCGCCTTGGCCAGGCGGTAGGCACGCTCGTCCTGGACGTTAACGGTGTATAACTCGCCGAAGATGAGCACTTCCCAGGCTTCTTCCCGCTCCTCAACAATAGCCTCAATCGAATGGTTGTTCAACAGCAGCGATAAGATGCCACCTTCCGCCAACTGTTGGAAATCCACCTGGTACGGCTGCCCGTTGACGATGATGCGGTCGTCGCGATCAATCTCAATTTCGTATTCGTGGCTGTTGACCGTGGTGATGTATTTCATTGCTTACTTGTGCAGCCGCTCCCAGCGGCTGATCCACTTCCAGTTGGTGGTGTCCCGCTCGCCGGGGGAGATGATCTGGCTGGCCTGCTGGCTCTGGCGGTGGGCGACCAGTGTAGCCAGGATGGCTGCTTCCAGGTGTTCGGCCGCCTCCCGGTCGCTCATGCTGAACCGCTCTTCGACAAACTTGGTGTCGAACTGGCCGGAGAGAAAGCGGTGGCTATCCATCATATGCTGGTGGAAGGGGATGTTGGTTTTGACGCCCATAATGCGATACTCCTCCAGGGCGCGGCGCATCCGCAGCACGGCCTCGCCCCGGCTCTCGCCGTAGCAAATCAGCTTACTGATCATCGGGTCGTAGTAAGGCGTTACCTGGTAGCCGGGATAGACGCCGCTGTCCACTCGCACACCAGGTCCGGCCGGCAGGCGGATGGTCGTGATCGTCCCGGTAGAAGGCAGGTAATTGTTGTAGGGGTCTTCGGCATTGATACGGCACTCAATAGCCCAGCCGCGGAGCTTAATATCTTCCTGGGTGTAGCGCAGTTTCCGGCCGCGGGCCACGCGCAACTGTTCCTGGACAATGTCCACCCCGGTCACCAGTTCGGTAACGGGGTGCTCGACCTGGACGCGGGTATTCATTTCCAGGAAGTAGAAATTTTTCTCCCGGTCCATCAAGAACTCAATCGTGCCCGCGTTGGCGTAATTGACCGACTGGGCGGCGGCTACGGCTACTGCCCCCATACGCTGCCGCAGTTCCTCGTCTACGGCGAAGGAGGGCGCTTCTTCGATCAACTTCTGGTGGCGTCGTTGCAGGGAGCATTCCCGTTCGCCCAGGTGAATGGTGTTGCCGTGCATGTCGGCCATAACCTGAATTTCAATGTGACGGCCCTCGCTAATCATCTTTTCCAGGTAGACGGTGCCATCGCCAAAGGCGGCCTGGGCTTCGCGCCGGGCAGCGGCCAGGGCGTTCGGCAGCTCGGCCGGTTGGTAGACCGGCCGCATCCCTTTGCCGCCTCCACCGGCGGCCGCCTTTACCAACAGCGGATAGCCTACCTGATCGGCGGCGGCAATCAATTCGTCGTCGTTCAGCCCGGGCTCGGTGCCGGGCACAATGGGCACGCCGGCCGCCTTCACCGTCTGGCGGGCCATTTGCTTGTCGCCCATGACCTGGATGGCGTAAGACGACGGGCCAACGAAGACCAGCCCGGCGTCCAGGCAGGCCTGGGCAAACTCGGCCCGCTCGGCCAGGAAACCATAGCCGGGATGGACCGCCTGGGCCCCCGAGCGCCGGGCCACGTCAATCAGCTTGCCAATGACCAGGTAGCTCTCGCGGGCCGGCGGCGGGCCAATGTAGTAGGCCTCGTCGGCATAGCGGACGTGAGGAGCGTTGCGGTCAGCGTCGGAATAAACCGCCACCGTACCAACGCCCAGCTCGTGGCAGGCGCGAATAATGCGCAGGGCAATTTCGCCCCGGTTGGCAATTAACAGCTTGTCAAATTTCTTGGGCAGCAGTGTATCGGTAGTCATTCATTCAGCTTTCCGGCAGGCCGGCGTACAGAGCTTTTACCGGCAGGGCCAGGCCCGACAAGATCTCATCACTGGGCAGGGTATCCTCGCCGGAGAAGTAGCGCACCTCAGTCATAGAGCGGTGAACATAGACCTCGCCTTACTTTTCTGATACTGCTCTTTGGAGATAAAAAGGACGTCAGCGCCACGAATCGTATCGGGATTACGCTGAATTAAGATGCCGGCTTCTCCCGCGCCAACGTAGCCCAGGTCGTTTTGTTGGACGAATGCGCGAAGTTCACCAGCCACATTCGATTCTATAAATGGGTGTCTTACGCTGGTTGGCGACATAGGAACAATTACTCCCTCGATCAGTTCGCATGAGTCCAGGTTACCAAGCGCCATGAACTCCTCGGCCGTCAAAAGCTTTTCACTTGTTTGGGTTAACGGTAGTGTTGCCATAGCACGCCTCCATACCGCAAACAGTTATCGTCTGTCGTCCGCCGTCCGTCATCCCCTTCACAAAGGTATATTACCATGTTTCTTCGGCGGGTTGTGGTCGCGCTTGTTTTGCAGCATGTTGAGGGCGTTGATGAGGCGCGGCCGGGTCTGGCTGGGCTCAATCACATCGTCAATGTAGCCGCGCCGGGCGGCGGCGTAGGGGTTGGCGAAACGCTCGCGGTACTCGTCCACCAGCTCGGCTTTACGGGCCACCGGGTCTTCGGCCTCGGCCAGCTCGCGGCGGAAGATGATGTTGACCGCTCCATCGGGCCCCATGACCGCGATCTCGGCCGTCGGCCAGGCCAGGTTCAGGTCAGCCCGAATGTGCTTGCTGTTCATCACGCAATAGGCTCCGCCGTAAGCCTTGCGGGTGACGACCGTAATCTTGGGCACCGTCGCCTCGCAAAAGGCATAGAGCAGCTTGGCCCCGTGGCGGATAATGCCGCCGTGCTCCTGGTTGATGCCGGGCAGAAAGCCAGGCACGTCTTCAAAGACAATCAGGGGGATGTTAAAACAGTCGCAGAAACGGACGAAACGGCCGGCCTTTTCGCTGGCACTGATGTCCAGAACCCCGGCCAGGACCATTGGTTGGTTGGCGACGATGCCCACTGGGTGGCCGCCCAGCCGGGCAAAGCCGACGACGATGTTCTGGGCAAAGTGCTCCTGGATTTCAAAAAACATCCCATCGTCCATGATGAGGTGGATAGCGTCTTTGATGTCGTAGGGTTTGTTGGGGTTGTCCGGCGCCAGCGTGTCCAGGGCGACCTCGGTGCGCAGCGCGTCGTCCCTGGGCGGCTGGAATGGAGGGTCTTCCATATTATTGGACGGTAAATAGCTGAACAACTCCCGAATCAGGTACAGGCAGTCGGCTTCGGAGTTGGCGGCCATGTGGGCCACGCCGCTGATCTGGTTATGGGTCATGGCCCCGCCCAACTCCTCGAAGGTCACGTCCTCGCCGGTGACGGCCTTGACCACGTCCGGGCCAGTGATGAACATGTGGCTGGTGTTTTTAACCATGAAGATGAAGTCGGTCAGGGCCGGCGAATAGACTGCGCCGCCGGCGCACGGCCCCATGATGGCGCTGATTTGGGGCACTACGCCGGAGGCCAGGGTGTTGCGCAGAAAAATGTCGGCGTAACCGCCCAGGCTGACCACCCCTTCCTGGATGCGGGCGCCGCCGGAGTCGTTGATGCCGATGACCGGCGCACCGTTGCGCATGGCCATATCCATAATCTTGCACACCTTCTCGGCGTGGACCTGGCTGAGGCTGCCGCCAAAAACGGTGAAATCCTGGCTGAAGACGTAGACCAGCCGGCTGTCAATCGTGCCCCAGCCGGTGACCACGCTGTCGCCGGAAATTTTCTTGTCGGCCATACCAAAGTTGATTTCGCGGTGGGTGACGAAAGCATCTATTTCCCGGAAGGAGCCTCTATCTAGCAGAAGATTGATGCGTTCACGAGCCGTCAGCTTGCCCGCTTCCCGCTGCCGTTGAATGCGTTGTTCGCCACCCCCTAGTTGTGATTGGGCTCTCAACTGGCGTAGTTCTTCAAGCTTTGGTGTTGTCATATCGTTTCCTTTCCAAAATACCTTTTGGCCGCTGCCCGGTTCAAGGCCCAGGTGGCAAACAAAATAGCTAATACATATTGTAGCGCAACCACCGGCCAGTTGCGTTGGGCTTCGGCCGCCCGGGCAAACAACACCGGCAGGCCGAACTGGTATACAGCGTAGATGAGCAAAAACAGGGGCACCGCCCGGCGGGCAACCGGCTGTCTTTGCCAGAGGGCGACGGCCGCGGCCACGAACAGAATAGCCCACAGGCCGGCCAGAACCAGCCGCAGGCGTGGGTCTACGGCCACCGCCAGTTCTAACTGCAAGCTGAGTTGCCGGCCGAGACTGGCCGCCCGCCAGCCGTTGACCAGCCCTAAGAGAAAAACCCCCCAGGCGGTGAGAGTTACGCTAAGTGGGCGGCCGTGCTTTGGGGCTTTGACCATTACGGGGATTATACTTGAGTTTAGAGTCCTGAGTTAGAGTTAGAGTCAGGTTTTGGCCTTGCCAAAACTCGGTTAGAGTTAGAGTCCTCAGTGTATACTCTTACTCTAACTCTAACTCTTGCTAATTCGGTCGTTTCGATTGGATAATATCGGAAAATGGAGGCACTATGGGCTATCAACGAGGCAGATACCAGGACACTTGGGAGGGGCTGGCCCCGGAGCAACCGGCCGAGGGTAGAGGCTGGCTAACCTGGCTGGCGGCCGGCATTGCCGCCTTGCTGCTGGCCTGTATTTGCCTGAGCAGCACCTACCTGGTGGCCCGCGAGTTTTTGCTGGCGGCGCCCACTTCTCCCCCACCTCCCCCCGTTCCCACCGCGCTCACGGCTCCCGGGACCGCACCCGTGGTCGCCAGCACGGCCACTCTGCCGGCCTCGCCGGCCGTCCAGCCGACCGCAACCATCGCCATTGCCCCCACCGTCACCCTGCCCGGCCAGGCCACGCTGCCCCCGGCCGCCGCCGGCAACGTCGAAGCGGTGCGCCTGCCGGCCGCGCCGGTCATTGACGGGGCCTTGACCGAGTGGGGCGGCGCGCCCACCTACGCCTCTTCTTTCCGCGTTTTCCACTCCGAAAATTGGGACGCTACCGAGGATTTGACCGCCGTCTGGCGGCTGGCCTGGGACCAGAACAACCTCTACATTGGCGTGGAGGTCACCGACAACGTCCACGTCCAGACGCAGACGGGCAACCTCATTTACCGGGGGGACAGCCTGGAAATGCAGTTCGACACCAACCGGACCGGTGATTACGGCAACGGGGTCAACGCCGACGATTTCCACATCATCTTCTCGCCGGGCGATTTTGCCACCCTGGCCGAGTCGGCCTTCCGCTTCCAGGGGACGAGCAACGGCAGCCTGGCCGACGCGCCCGGCCACAACGTCGCCGTCCAGGCCCAGCGAACGCCGGCCGGCTACGTCCTGGAAGCAGCCATTCCCTGGCGGGACATCAACGTCACGCCTTCGGAAGGGCTGATCATCGGCATAGCGTTAAACGCCAACGACAACGACACCATCGGCACGGCCGAGCAGGAGGTCATGATGTCCCACGTCGCCGGCCGGACCCTGACCGACCCCCGCACCTGGGGGACGCTAACGCTGCGTTGAGCTATTGCCCGGCCCTGGCTTCTGCCCTAAAATAAAGGAAAACGCTATCTTTCTAACCATTGGGGGAAATGATGAGCAATCAAGAACCTATCTACGTCAACGGCCGGCTTTTTCTGGGCCGGGTCGAGGAGCAAAAAGCGTTCCGGCAGGCGTTGCCGGAACTCCTTGTCCCACCTCGAGGGGAGACGTTGCCCTACGTTATCTTGCTCTATGGCGACGGTGGCATCGGCAAGACGACGCTGGCCCGGCGCTTTCAGGATATCGCTATGTTGGAGCCGCCGTTTGAGGGGAGCTACCAGGCGCTGTGGCTTGACTGGGAGGTCGAGAAAAACAAAAAAAACCAGTAGGTGAAAAATTCACATACAACATTGCGCGAAATTTCACAATGAGGTCTGCTGGATAGCAGCGTCCCATCGGTTCTCTAATCCTGCCAGGTAGGTT
>JAKEFB010000224.1 GCA_022616275.1 Chloroflexota bacterium | reverse complement strand
GGCACATACGAAGGCGATGCTGTAATTGATGTTGACTTGAACAATCCTACTAATTTGTTAGCAGAGCTTGAACAATGGCGAAGCGATCATTCTGATATATATGGGATAGTGCCTCTACTACCTGGTGGAGCTTCTGAGTTTGCCGATCCCTCAGTAGGACCTAATCCATTGGTTGAATTTTTTATTAATCAATTTCAGCAACTATTCCCAACCTTGTCGAGTCAGATTTCTCAACTAAAACCATCCCCTCCGTCTGGAACGACTTCTCCACCAAACCCGCCTAGCCCTTGTCCACCAACTCCTTGTATACCTTAAACAAATTTGTCAAAACCCTATGAAAATCACTCGTCACCAAGTTTCGAATTTTAGATTTATAATTACTCTGATATTGTTAAGCACTCTGGAGGTTATACTACTTTCTCATTGCTCACCGCATATTACTAACCCTTTTTCTGAACCAACCAATACTCCACCACCAGGTTTCCTAACTGTAGAAAGTCTGGTTCCGGGAGAATATTTTGTTCAACCTACTTTTAGTGCTGATAATCAATTTGTCGCCTTAGGAGGATATGGAAGTATTGGTTCGCCAACCATAGTACGTTTGTATGTTATTGACTTGCAAACAAACCAGCCGATCTTTATATCCTCAGAAGGTCTTTATCAGGGACTATCCTTATCACCGGACGGCAGCCAAATCGCGGTATATCAAGGTGGGCCAGCTAACGACCCATCACCATCGGGATTCATATACCTGCTCGACATAAACACTGATACCTCCTCACAACTTACTCGCGGTGATTTTCCAGCATGGTCACCAGAGGGCCGCCAGTTAGCTTTTGCTTACATTGTTAGCCGTTCTGAACAATTACCATTACAAATTAAGATTCGTGATTTGTCTACAGGGGGCGAAAGCATTGTTTTCGAGACATTAACAGCAGACTATATTGCTAATGTTGTATGGTCTCCAGATGGAAGGCTGCTTGCATTTATCATGGATGAGGATAGATCGTCCTATTCTCCCGATCTCTATGTACTAGATTTAGAGAATGAATCCATACAACAGATAACAAATAATCAACCAATAATTTCTCTCAATTTTTCCCCTGACAGCAGCAAGATATTGTACTTAGCGGATTCAACACCCGGGACAAGTGGAGGGTTTCACTTATATGTAACCGATTTGGAAGGTAATTGCCAGCAGCTTCCTGATCCGCAAATAATGAACAGCATTAGGACTGTAACGCTATCTCCAAATGGAGAATGGATTGCGTTTTATACAAATCGTGACGGTGTGCTAATAGCAGAGACCGAAACAGCTTTAGGTAGCGATTTTTGGAATACTAACAATTCTTGTAAATGATTTCGGCAAGGTTCTGGAGCTTCCTTAATTAGGCCGATTGTACAGGTGGGTGGCTATTGGAGAATATTAGACCTGCTGTTCTAGCAATGAACGGCCGATTTCACCGCCAGCCCGACCAGCGGCGGCGCGCCGTTTACGGTGGTCTTTACCGACACCTCGACGCCCACCGGCGCGGCCGACCTGTGGCATTGGGAGTTCGGCGACGGCGGGGTGGCCTCTACCCAGCACCCCACCCACGCCTACACCACACCGGGCGTCTTCACCGTTACCCTGGCCATCACCGATACGACCGCCGGCGAGACCGATACTGAGGTGAAGGTTGAGTACATCTCCACCCTGAGCCAGACCGTCATCGTCTACACCTATGACCCCCTCTACCGCCTGGTCGAGGCCGACTACAACGGCACGCTCAACGCCAACCACCAGTACCAGTACGACCCGGTGGGCAACATGACTTTCTTCACCGAGACGGTGGGCGTGGAGACCACCCGGGTGGAGCGGAGCTTCAACGACGCCAACGAGTTGATTGACGCCTTCGACTTGCCGGATAGTCGCGCTGGCTACTATTGCCGCGCCATTTCCAGCGCAATCCGCACCGTCTCAAAGTGAATGTCCACCGTGTCGGCCACCTGCCGGCCGTAGCCGCCAGCCATCGTGATGGCCACGGGGATGCCGGCCGCGTGGCAGTGGGAGGGGACAAAACAGTCCCGTTCGGCCAGCGGGGCGCCTTTGGAAAGCGGACTGGCCATCAACCGTACAGCCTGGCAGGCAAATTTTGTTATAATCTCCTGGGGTCGGCGACGTAAACCGGCCGCAGCGCACCCAGGCCACCCGGCGCAAGCCCGGCGAGCGGTACGCGGCCAAGCTCAACCTGGCCAAGCTGCTCTACCGGCGCGGCTACGGCCGGCAGGATGTGCTTAATCTATTTCGCTTTATTGACTAGGTGATGACCTTGCCGGTTGAGTTAGAGCAGCAACTTCAGGTAGAATTGGCCCAGTTTGAGGAGGAAGTGAAGATGCGTTACGTCACCACTATTGAGCGTCTGCTGCCAGCCGGCTAATAGAATTCCAGCAACCGTTCTGGAGATTTTACTTGCCCGATTCTCTCCCCACCCCCACCGCTGACAGGCAGGTCGCCTTGTGCGTCACCTGCCTGGTGGACCAGGTCATGCCCGAAGTTGGCCTGGCTACGGTCAAATTGCTGCGGCGGGCCGGCTTCCGCGTCGAGTTCCCGGCCGGCCAGACCTGCTGCGGCCAGCCTTTCTTCAACAGCGGCTTCCGTACCCAGGCCGCCCGGCTGGCCCGGCGAACGATCGAGATTTTTGAACCTTACCCGGCCGTGGTCCTGCCCAGCGGCTCCTGCGCCACGATGATCCGGGTTGAGTATCCCCACCTGCTGGCCGATGAGCCGGCCTGGCACGAGCGGGCCGAGCGGCTGGCGGCCAAAACGTACGAACTGAGCCAAATCCTTGTGCAGGTCGCCGGCTGGCCGCCCCCGGCCGCCGTCGAAGACCCGACCGAGCCGGCCACCTCGTTGGCTGAACCAGCGGCCGTTACCTACCACGACTCCTGCCACATGTGCCGGCTGCTGGGCCTTCGCCAGGAACCTCGCCAGCTTCTGACCCAGGCCGGTTATTCGCTACACGAAATGAATGAGCCGGACCGCTGCTGTGGCTTTGGCGGCCTCTTCTCGGTGCGCATGGCCGAGGTTTCCAACGCCATGACCGCCGAAAAGCTGCGCCAGGCGGCCGGCACCGGCGCCGAAGCTTTAGTTACGGCCGACCCCGGCTGCCTGATGCAAATGCGCGGCCTGGCCGGCCCGGACGGGTTGCCGGTCCGCCACCTGGCCGTCGTCCTGGAGGAGGCCACCCGGTGACGGCCGAGCATCAGCGATCGGCAACACTCTCCCAGTTCCGCAGCACGGCCCGGATTGCCATCGAGGACGTCCACCTGCAAGGGGCGCTGGAAGGGGCAACCGGCCGTTTCCGCGCCCACCGCCAGGACGCCCTGGCCGAACTCCCTGACGCCGACGCGCTCCGCGACCACTTCAAAGCCATCCGCCAGGCCACGCTGGCCAGGCTGGCTGAGCACCTGGAGACGTTCGAGGTCAACGCCCGCGCCGCCGGGGCACAAGTCCACTGGGCGCGGGACGCCGCGGAGGCCGGCGGCATCGTCACCGAGATTGCTAACCGCCACGGCGCCCGCCTGGTCACCAAGAGCAAATCTATGGCCACCGAGGAAATCCATCTCAACCAGGTCCTGGCCGCGGCCGGCATTGCGGCCGTCGAGACCGACCTGGGCGAGTGGATCATCCAGTTGGCCGGCGAGCCGCCCTCCCACATCATCGCCCCGGCCATTCACAAGACGAAAGGCCAGGTGGCCGAGTTGTTTACCCGGGAAGCCGGCCGGCCCCTGGCGGCCAACGATATTCCCTTGCTGACGGCCGAGGCGCGGCGGATGCTGCGGCAGAAGTTCCTGGCCGCCGGCCTGGGCGTCACCGGCGCTAACCTGGGCGTGGCCGAGTCCGGCAGCATCGTCCTCGTCACCAACGAGGGCAACGCCGAGATGGTCACCAGCCTGCCTCCCGTCCACGTCGTCGTCATGGGCATCGAGAAGATTGCCCCCACCTGGGACGACGCTGCTGCCTGGCTGGCCCTGCTGGCTCGCAGCGCCACCGGCCAGCCCCTGTCCATTTACACCACCGTCGTCACCGGCCCCGCCCGGCCGGAGGACGCCGACGGCCCGCGCGAGGTCCACATCATCCTGCTGGACAACAACCGCAGCCGGCAGGTGGGCACGGCCTACGAGGAGGCGCTGCAATGCATCCGCTGCGGGGCGTGCCTGAACGTCTGCCCGGTCTACCGTGAGGCCGGCGGCCACGCCTACGGCAGTCCCTACAGCGGCCCGATTGGGGCGGTGGTCACGCCGCTGCTCTTTGGGCTGGAAAAGTACGAGGCGCTACCACAGGCCAGCTCGTTGTGCGGCGCCTGCCTGGAAGTCTGCCCGGTGAGGATTGATTTGCCGCGCATGTTGCTGGCGCTGCGGGCCGAGGAGGTGGCAGAACACGTGCTGCCCTGGCCGGAGCGCCTGGCCGAGAGCGCCGCCGCCTTTGTCCTGGCCCACGAGCGGCTGATGGTCTGGGGCGCACGGCTGCTGCGCCTGCTGCAAACGCCGTTCGTTCGCCAGGGCGGCGTGCGCCTGCCCGGCCGGCTCCACCCCACCGGCCGCCGCTCCCTGCCCGCCCTGGCCCCCCGCCCCTTCCGCGACCTGTGGCGGACTGGTGAGGCGCTGGAAGATCAGGAGGAAATTTGACGCAAAGACGCAGAGTTTGGCAGGCCAAAGTTCACGCCAAGTTCAATAAGAAAAACGCGAATAACGCGAATGAACGAATGTCGCGAATGTTTATAAAAACTTATTCGCGTCATTCGGCTATTCGTGCCATTCGCGATTCCCTGGTGAGTCCCCATGGACGCTCGTGAGGAGATTCTGAGGCGATTACGGGGGCAGGCGCGGCCGGCGGAGTTGCCGGCTCCCTGGCGTTCGCGTCGCGATTTCGAGGACCTGGCCGGCCGCTTCTGTGAGGCGCTGGTGGCGGCCAAAGGGGAGGCGCGCCGGGCGGCCGACCTGGCGGGGGCGCTGGCCTGCCTGGATGATATTTTGCGGGAGGTGGAGGTAAGCACGGCCGTGGCCAACGACGAACCGCCGCTCAACGAGGTAGACCTGGCCGGCCGCTGGCCAATGGTGGACTGGCGCATAGCGGGGGATAACGCCGAGGAGTTCCGCGCCTTTTGCATCACCGCCGACCTGGGGGTGAGCGGCGCAGTGGCCGCCCTGGCCGAGACGGGCACGGTCGTGGTGGCCAGCGGTCCCGGCCGCAGCCGGCTGACCCCTCTCCTGCCCCCCGTCCACGTCGCCCTGGTCCCCCTGGCTTGCCTGACCACCGACCTCTTCACCTGGGCTGCCACTCGCCAGGGCTCGCTCCCGGCCGCCATGACCCTCATCAGCGGCCCCAGCAAAACGGCCGACATCGAGCAGACGATGGCCATTGGGGTGCATGGGCCAAAGCGGTTTATTGCTATCCTGTTTGGGTAAACGTGTTGTTAAGTTATTGGTTATTGGTTATTGGCGCTCGCCAATAACCAATAACCAATTACGAACTACGGCTGCATCTCGGCCGTCAGTTCCTGCGCCTCTTGCGGCTGGATCACGACCTGATTCACAGGGACCCGGCCCAGTACCTCGGCCGCCTGCACGCCCATGTAATATTCCAGGCGTACCAGCCTGCCATCCTGGACGATGGCGACGATGGGCAGCGGGTAATCGTTCTGGTCGCGCTCAAACAACAGGGCGTACTCGCCGGCCGGCCAATAGTCAGGCTGGTCCGCTGCCGGCACCGTCTCGTAGACAGCATATAGCCCCTTGACCGTGAAGTTGAGCGTATTGTCAATCTCGGCCGGCCGGACAAAGCTAGTCTCCGGGCCGCCGGCCGGGAAGACCTGGACCGGTGTGCCGTCGGTCTCCACTTCAACGCATTTGGGCGGCCCGCCCAGGCCGTCGGCGGTGGTGCAGGCTGTGGTCACGTACTCCACCAGGGCGCGGCGGCCGTCAATGCTGCCGCTCAGGATCGCTTCCAGGACCGGCTGCACCTCGTCCAATACTGTCGCGGCCGGCGTGCTCTCGGCCACAGGCTCGACCTGCACTTCAAAAACTTCGTCTGGCGCGGCGCAGCCGGCGACGAACAGGAGCAAAAAGGCCAGAAGGGCCAGAAAACGGGTTGTTTTGGTAGACATTTGACACCTCTTGTTCTGTATAAGATTCTCGTTCTGCCCGGCTGAATTTCGACCAGGCGGAATATCTAAATCCTATACTCAGAACGTTGCTGGTGTATGCTCAACCGGTAACAGCCCAGGTACGGCTGGTAACAGGATCGTTACACCCTGGGCAGGCGAACGGTGACAACCGTGCCCTGGTTCAGCCGGCTGCGCAGGCCGACCTGGCCGCCGTGGCGCTCGACGATGGCCTTGACCAGGGCCAGTCCCAGCCCGCTGCCCGGCAGGCCGCGGGCCATCTGCCCCCGGAACAGCTCATCCCAGACGTAAGGCGCCTCATCAGGGGGAATACCCGGTCCCTTATCGGCGATCTCGACAATGACCTGGGTCGAGTCTTCAAAAGCCCTGACCTGGATGGCGTCGCCAGGGCGCGTGAATTTAACCGCGTTGCCCAGGAGGTTGCGCAGCGCCAGGTAGAGCAGATCGGCGTCGCCGGCTACCTCCGGCAACGGCCACGGCACCTGGGGCAGGCTCAGGGTCATGTGGCGCTGCGCGCCGGCGTCGCCAGTTTGGAACTCGGCGACCAGCTCGCTCAACAAGTCGTCTACCCGGACAGGCTCATGCTCAATGGCCACCGTCTCCAGCTCACCCAATTTTCGCAATTGGATGACCAGTTCATTCAGCCGCAATATCTGTTCCTTTAGCCGCTCCGGCGGGCCGGAGTGCTGCCCGGCTAGAGACGGCTCGCCACTCGCCGGCGGCCCGCCCTCCGCACCAAGATTGGCCAGCTCCACCTGCAGGGCAGTCAAAGGGTTTTTCAATTCGTGGTCCAGGCGCTGCAGGAACTGGCGGCGCTGGAGCGCGGCCTGGGTCTGCACCTGGGCCACCTGTTGGCCAGAGCGGCGTTGCAGGGCGGCCGCGAGGATCACAGCAGCCCCGGCCAGGAGCGATAAAGCCAGGCCGGCCAGCAGCAGTAGGCGGCCCAGGTTGCTGCGCAGGTAAATGAGGTAATCCGGCAGCCAGCCCAGCCGGAGGGCCAGCCACAACGCCAGGCCGATCAGAGCCGGCAGCCCGGCCAGAACGGTTGCCAGCAGCCAGCGCCGACTCATGACCCGCGTTCCACCGGCCGGATGTAACGGTAGCCGAGGCCGGCCACGGTTTCAATATAGAGCGGGTGGGTGGTATCGTCTCCAAGCGCCCGGCGCAGCTCGGCAATGCGGGCATCCACGGCTCGCGTGGCCACGGCCTTCTCCCAGCCCCAGACCACGTCCAGCAACCGTTCCCGGCCGATCAGCTCGTCCGGGTGGGTCATCAAGTACTCCAGCAAGAGCAGCTCCTTGGGCGTCAACTCAAGCGGTCGGCCGCCCAGGCTGACCCGCCGCGCCCGGCGGTCCAGGCGCAGCTCGCCGCTAACCAGCAGCCAGGCAGCGCTTAAGGGCGGCATGTCCGGGTTAGCCCGGCGCAAAACGGCCCGTATCCGCGCCACCAGTTCCTGCGGCTCAAACGGCTTGTTAATGTAATCGTCGGCCCCTTCCTCCAGGGCCATCGCCCGTTCGGCCGCTTCGCCCACCTGGGTCAGCAAAATCACCGGCGTCCAATTACCGGCCCGGCGCAACCGCCGCAACGTCTCCCGGCCGTCCAGCCGGGGCATGAGCACGTCCAGAATGACCAGATCGGGGCGGCCTTTGTCCAACAGGGCCAGGGCCTGTTCCCCATCCGCGGCCGTGGTGACGGCAAAACCCGCCCGGCCGAGGAATGCCGCCAGGCTGGCCTGAATCCCCGGGTCGTCGTCTACCAACAGGATCCGTTTGTTCTCGTTCATGAAATAACCGGCAAGCTCCCTCTATTATCTACCCCACCCCACCAAATCACCAATCTTCAATCTCTGATCTCCGATCTCCAATTACCCGATTACTCAATAAAGTGGAAGCGGCTATAACCGGCGGCCGTCCACCAGGCGTCCAATCCTATAGGACAGATATAACCGAAAGCATATCTCGCTCCTATGCCCTGATACATGACACGGCCGCCTTGACTTTGTTATGCTGAACCTAAAATGGCCATAGTGCCCTTAGCTAACGACGTACCGGGGATGCCGGGGCCTAAAACCAGGCCATTGAGAATGGAGGTACAGTATGAACAGGCTTGATTATCACTTTGGCGCCCAGGTTCACTGCACCGACGGCAAGTGTGGCAAGCTGGTCAAGTTATCGGTAGACCCGGAAAGCTGGCAGGTACGCGACCTGGTCGTAGAAGAAGGTTTCCTGCTCAAACACGCTCGCGTCTTTCCGGCCTCCCTGGTGAAAGCCACCACGGCCGACGACATCACCCTGACCATCAACAGTGAGGAGTTGGCTACTTATCCTGAGTACAAGGAGTTTGCCGTAGCTGTGGCTCCTGGCGGGCGGGTGCGCCAACCGGCCAAGCCGGCCGCTGTTCCCTCGGCCGACGTCGTTACCCCCAATTTGCAGCCGGGCCGGAGACCGCTGCCGTCCAATTATCCGCTCGTTCACGAAGAAATACATGAAGGTGTTGCTTCCGGCCTGATCATGATTGAGCGGGGAACTCCCCTTAAGAACCATAACGGCGCTGTCGGCAAGCTGGATCACGTCGTGGTAGATGCCGATACCGGCCGCATCACCCATCTGATCTCGCACCACGGCCTGGTGTCTGGCGATGAGTTGGCTATCCCGGCTTCATTGATTGACCGTATCAGTGAGACTGGGATTCATCTCAGAGCAACCAAAGAAGAGTTGAAAGCATTATGACGAAAAGACACCTGTTTCTGCTCTTAGTGATTTTCCTTCTGGTGGCGTGCAATACCCCGGCCGGCGAGCCCGGAAGCGTGCCTACCCTGGAGCAAACGGTGGAATCGGCGGCTACGGAAATCTCGGCCACGGCCGCCCCCGTTCTGACCAACGTGGCCGCCACGGCCGCGCCGGCGCTGACCGAAGTGGCTGTGAATGAGTGTCCTGAACTGCCGGCCGTTCCCATCGAAGTCGAGGGGGAAGAAACCATCCTTCCCGAAGGAGCTGTCATCCTTTTTCAAAAGTCAGGAGGGTTTGCCGGGGTAATGGACACCTGGACCATCTACGCCGACGGCCAGATTACCAAAGACACCGGCGAAAGCTGGCAGGTAGCGCCGGAACTGGTCAACGGGACGGTGGCGGCGGCCGCAGCGGCCAGTTTCTTTGACCTGGAGCGCCGCTACGTTCCCGAAAACACCTGCTGCGACCTTTTCATCTACACCGTTACCGTGCGCGATTGCGAGCAAGTACATACGGTAACGGCCATTGAAAATGCGCCTGAAGCGCCGGAAGCACTCTGGCAGGTCATCAGGCTCATCGAACAGTTTGTCAGCACCCCCACTCAGTAAGAGATTAGAGATTGGAGATTAAAGAAATGGACGTATCTGAAAAACGCTCAACAGAGATCCGCGAGGAGATCATTGAAGAAAACCTGCCGGGGGATGGCGATTACATAGCCCCGGTGGAACGCCACGAACACGTGCGCGTGGTCCGTGGACCGAATGGAGACGAATATAGCGAACGTGTCATCGAAGACGTCGGCGCGGAGCGGGCCTCAATCCTTTCCCGGGTGGCGCAATTGGTCTGGCTGGCCACCGGCCTGCTGGAACTAATGATTGCGCTGCGCATCTTCCTCAAGTTGATCGCCGCTAACCCCAGCAACCCTTTTGCCCAACTGGTTTACGGCATCACCGAACTCTTCGTGTGGCCGTTCCTGGGGCTGACCGTAACCCCTTCAACCAGCACAGGCATGGTCCTGGAGATCAGCTCGTTTATCGCCCTGCTCGTCTACCCGGTAGCTGCCTGGGCATTCATCAAGCTAATGTATCTCATCTTCACACCATCCGGCTCACGCAGCGTCACCGTTTACCAACGTGACCGCCGTTAGTTAATTGAAAACCGGCCAGGGACGCAGGAGATCCTGCGTCCCTGCTGCCGCGCTTATTACCCAGAAGGCCGGGCCACCCGGCGTAGCTAAACCGCAGTTAGGAAGGGTTGAATGCTCCTCGGCCTGACCTTGCCCCAACTCACGCTGCTGCTGATTCTGCTAGCAGCGTTTCTTCTACTACTCACCGAGCGCATCCGCATTGACCTGACGGCCGTGCTCATCATCGTTGCTCTGGCCGCCACCGGAGTCTTGCAGCCGGAAGAGGCACTCTCCGGCTTCAGCAGCGAGCCGGCCATCGTCGTCGCCTCTATCTTTGTCCTCAGCGAGGCCCTTTTCCGCACCGGCCTGTCGGACCGGCTGGGGCGGTGGATCGGCCGGCTGGCCGGCCACGGCTATAACCGAGTGTTGGCCGTGATTATGCTGGCCGTGGCCGCCCTCTCTGCCTTCACCCATCACGTGACTATCACAGCCGTCATGCTGCCAGTGACGCTCAAACTCAGCCGCGAACAAAATATTACTCCCTCCCGGCTGCTCATGCCCATGTCCTTTGCCGCGTCGTTGGGCACCGCTATCACCATTCTGGGCGCGCCGGCCTTTCTCATTGCCGATAGCATCCTGCGCCAAGCCGACCGGCCGGGGCTGAGCATCTTTTCCATTGCCCCCATTGGCCTGGCCATCTCGATTGCAGGAACGCTGTTTATGCTCCTAGTTGGGCGCTTCTTGCTGCCCGACCGCAAGGGAGGCGGCGATAGCCAGGACCACTTCCGGCTAGATGGATATTACACCGAAGTCATCGTCCTGCCTGACTCCTCCTTTATTGACCAGACGGTTGACGAGATCGAGGCCAATGATGGCCACCACTTGCGGGTGGTTACCTGGCTGCGGCATGGCCGGCCGCATAACCGGCCGTTCGGCCAGCGCCGGCTGCAGGCCGGCGACGTTCTACTGGTACGGACCACACCGGACGAGATAGCCGCCATTCAGGAAGAGCCTGGCCTGGCGTTGCACCCGGTAATAAAGTACGGCGAAGAGGTTTCGACAGGTAACAACCATGAGGACGGAGCCTCCAGCCGATTGGTCCAGGCCGTGGTTGCTCCCGGTTCCGATCTCGTCGGCCGGACCGTGGGCCAGGTGAACTTCCGGCAACAATACGGCGTCGTGGTCGTTGGCCTGTGGCGGCGGCGCGGTTGGGTTCGAGCTGAGCTGGCGCGCGTCCGGCTTCGCGTCGGCGATGTGCTGGTTTTGCTGGGCGAGGAGGAAGCCCTCAGTCGCCTGGCTGGCAACGTGTCCTTCTTGATGCTCGTCCCCTTCCACGGTGAACCGCAGCGCCGCCATAAAGCGCCTCTGGCTGGGGGCATTGTGTTGGCCACCGTGCTAGTGGCTGCCTTCAATCTCCTGCCGATTGAAATTGCCCTCCTAGCCGGAGCGGCGGCCGTCGTTCTCACCGGCTGCGTCACCGGCCGCCAGGCCTACCAGGCTATTGATACGCGCATTTACGTCTTCATTGCCGGGGCCATTCCCCTGGGGCTGGCGATGGTCAAAACCGGCACCTCGGAGCTGCTGGCCGGCCGGCTGGAGCGGATCGTTGGCGGTTGGAACCCAATCCTGATTTTGCTGCTTCTCTTCCTGAGCACAGCCATCGTCACCCAACTGATGTCCGACGCGGCCACCACGGCCCTCCTGGCCCCGGTGGCCGTGGCCCTGGCTGCCGCTTTAGGGCAGCCACCCGAGCCATTCGTGGTGACTGTAGCGACGGCGGCCGTCGCCTCGTTCTTCACGCCCGTGGGCCACCACGGCAACCTGCTCATTTACGGCCCCGGCCGCTACCACTTCACCGACTTCCTACGCGTGGGCACCCCCCTGACCTTTGTCGTCGCCCTGATCGTGGCCATCCTGGCTTTTATCCTTTGGGCGTAACACACAGGCCTGGATTTACGTTTAATAGGGTAAAGTAGCAGGCTGTGTCTGGTCAATTATTGCCACAGGAACAGGAATCCTGCCTGGTCAGGCAGGCCAGGGCCGGCCAACCGGCCGCTTTTGCCTGCCTGTATGAACGTTACCTGGATCCTGTATACCGTTTCGTCTTCTTTCGCGTGGGCGACGAGCAATTGGCCGAAGACCTGGCCTCAGAAACATTTTTAAAAGCCTGGGACAACCTCGATCGTTACCAGGAGCGCGGCCTGCCTTTTGGCGCCTGGCTGTTCCGCATTGCCCGGAATCTGGTCGTAGACCACTACCGCCGGCAAAAACGGGCGTCGCCCCCTGACAAGACCCTGGACAGCCGGCCGGATCCGGCTATAGACGTGGCTGAAACGGTGGAGACCAGCCTGGCAGCCGGGCGCGCCTTTCAGGCGCTGGCCCAGTTGACGCCCGAACAGCGCGAAGTCCTGACGCTGAAGTTTGTCGAGGGAATGAGCACCGAGGACGTGGCCCAGGTGATGAGAAAGCGTCCGGGGGCCATCCGTGCCTTGCAGATGCGTGGGTTGCAGGCGTTGAGCAAGTTATTGGGAATTCGTCATGAATAACAAATTGGAACGGGCGCTGGACGATTGCCTGGAACACCTGGTGCGGGAACAGAGCAGGGCTGGCGACAAGCGCTCAGGTATGGAAAAATGCCTGGAGCAATACCCCGACCTGGCCAGGGAATTGCGCCCCCTGCTGCTGGCTGCCCAACAGGTAGCCCCCGGGCGTCTGGTCCGGCTGGCGCCGGCCGCCCGGCAGCAGGCCAGGGCCCGGTTGCTGGCCCACATGCAGGCCCGGCCGCGCGGCGCCCCGGCCGCCCGGCTGCGCCTGGCTTACGCTCTGGCCATGGTGGCCCTGATTTTCCTGACCGCTTTTACCACGGCCGCCCAGGCGGCCCTGCCCGGCAACAGGCTCTATGGCTGGAAAGTGGCCAGCGAGCAGCTCTGGCGGGCCGTCCATCCCGACGACCTGGCGGCCGACTTGATTTTGACAGAACGCCGGGCCGACGAACTGATTTGGGTAAGTGGCGACCCCATCGCCGAGCCACTGGCCCGCCAGAATTACCAGGTAGCCCTGGAGCGACTGGCCACTTATACCGGCCAGGATGAGCAAGCGACTATCCAACAAACCCTGCTCACGCAGCGCGAAAAGTTTGACCAGGCTTCTCTAGCGGTGCCGGCGCTGGAAGCGCTGCTCGGCCCCCGGCCGGGCCAGGCTCCAGGACAGGAAGGAGCGCCGCCGCTCCTGGCCACGCCAACGCTTCCACAGCCGGAAATAACCCCGGCCGGGGAAGCAACCGCGCCGGCCGAGGCCACCCTCGATCTACCCTTACCACTGCCCACCAGCGTAGCGACGCCGGCCATTCCAGAGGAGCTTCCTGGCGATCTGCCACCAGTCCCGATCCCCACTATCGAAATACCACCCACCCTACTGCCTTGACCCCGTTGCTTGCCGACCGCGCTCACCTCTCTCTGCTCGGGCCGGTCTCCTGACCGCGCCCGCTGCCCAGCAAACATTAAAGCAGGCTAAATTCCCGCGGCAACAACGCCGCCAGGCCAGCCGGCAGCGTAACACCAGCCTCCCCATGTACGTTATCACAGGTAAAGTCTAAAGAGTTAGAGTAAGAACGCTGAACGGTTCACACGCTAACTCGATACGCTAACTCAAACACGAGGAGGTTAGACAACCATGCTTACTTTAAAGACTCTGATTGGCCTTCTGGTAGCCGCAGTTATCGGCGGTGGAATTTTGGTAGGCGCTAATCCTGAGGCCTCGGCCGAACTGGCGATTGAGGCTGAAAAGTCACTTCAGGCACTCTTTGCCGACCGGGTCGAGGCTGGCGCTGAGGGCGACGCAGGCAGTGAAGTGGAGGCCGACGTCGAAGTCACCGGTGACAAACGAGAGCTCTCGGCCGGGGCCAACGTGAATGCTAACGTCGAGGCTGGTACTGAAGTGACCGGCGACGAGCAAGAACTCTCGACTGAGGGCAATGTGGATGCTAATGTCGAGACCAGCGTTGAAGTGACCGGCGACAAGCAAGAACTCGCAGTTGAGGGCGGTCTGGATGCCGCCCTGAATACCGGCCTTGAACTGACCGACGACGAACAAGAACTCTCCGTCAAAGCCGCGGCCGAAACGGACACGTTGCTCGAGCTAGAGGTCGAGGCGGCCGGATCCCCGTTACCCTAACCTTTTGAGGGAGAACCTCCCGGAGGTTCAAGCGATGAAATTCGCCAGTTTTCGGGAGGTTGGGGGCGCCGTGGGTGGCCCACCCGGGCCACCCTTTTTTGTTGGGTCTAGGGAAAACCCCACAGGTTTCCTCGGGCACGGAAAGTGCCCCAGGCACGCTTCGTGCCCCAACCTGCGGGGTTTGGTGTGCAGCGGCAAGTCAGGCTACAATCACCGCCTGGTTAGCCGATGAACTACCTGGAAAAGCTACAAAACGCCCAATTGAAGAACAACTCCTGGCTGTGCATTGGCCTGGACCCCCAGCCCAACCACCTGCCGCTGCCGGCCGCTCGTTGGGACGAGCCGGTGCTGCCCTTCAACAGGGCCATCGTCGAAGCCACGGCCGACCTGGTCTGCGCCTACAAGCCCAACCTGGGCTTCTACCTGCAATGGGGCGCGGCCGGGGTCATTGCCCTGGAGCGGACCATTGCCTACATTCCCGACGACATTCCCATCATTATAGATTGCAAGACCGGCGACATCGGCCATACCCAGGCAGCCTGGGCGGCCGGGCTGCTAGACGAATGGGGCGTGGATGCCGTGACTGTTAATCCCTTTGTCGGTGCAGAGGCTGTGCTGCCGATGATCGGCAACCGGCCGGACAAAGCCGTCTACGTCCTGGCCCGCACCTCCAACCCTGGCGCCAGCCAGCTCCAGGGCGACCTGGCCCAGGGCCAGGGGTTGTCGGCCGAGGTCATCCGCCAGAGCCAGAGCTGGCCGGTCCAGGGCCACCTGGGCTATGTCCTGGGGGCGACGTATCCCCAGGAACTGGCCACCGCCCGCCGCCTGGCCCCCCAGGCCAGCTTCCTCATCCCTGGCATTGGCGCCCAGGGCGGCGATCTGGCCACGGCCGTCCAGTACGGCCCGGACGCCGTTGCCGGGCCGGTCATTAACGCCAGCCGCAGCGTCATTTACGCCTCGGCCGGGCTGGACTTTGCCGGAGCGGCCCGGGCTGCGGCCGAAAGGTTACGTGAAGAAATTAATCGGCAACGAATTTTGTTAACATAACTCATGAACGATTTACAAAATCGTTCTACAACTTATCGGCAGAGGCATAGAGTTTCCGGCCGGACGTTCCGTGTTTTGCGCGTAACCTACTACTTTGCCCGCCTGGGCCGGCCGCTGTTCCTGGCTGGGGGAGTGGTCTTTCACGGGCTGGGGGTGTTGGTAGCCCTCTACCGGGGGGCGACGCTGAACGTGCCCGCGCTCATCTGGGGCCAGATGGTGGTTACGGCCGTCCAGTTGATGACTCACTACAGCAACGACTACTTTGACCTGGCTGCCGACCAGGCCAATCAGACGCCCACCCGCTGGTCCGGCGGCAGCCGTGTTCTGGCCGATGGCCGCCTGGCCCCTCGAGTAGCCCTGGTGGCGGCCGTGGTTCTGGGGAGTGTGGCCCTGGCTGCGTCCCTCTGGCTGGCACTGGCCATCCGGCCGGGCGGGCTGGCCCTGCCCCTACTCCTGCTGGCCCTGTTCCTGGCCTGGAGCTACAGCGCGCCCCCCTTGCAGCTTAACGCCCGCGGCCTGGGAGAAATCACGGGGGCATTCCTCATTCCAGGGCTGACGGTGCTGGCCGGCTTCTACCTCCAGGCCGGCCGGCTGGAGTGGCTGCCGTTCCTGGCCATCTTCCCCCTCAGTTGCCTGCAACTGGCCATGCTGCTGGCCATCAACTTTCCCGACGCGGCCGGCGACGCGGCCGCCGCCAAAAAAACACTGGTCATTCGCTGGGGGCCGGGCCGGACCATCCGCCTCTATCTGGCGGCCCTGGCGGCCCCCTACGTCACGCTGCCACTGTCCGTTGTCCTGGGATTGCCGGGCACAGTGGCGCTGGCCGTCCTGGCCTGCTTCCCCCTGGCCCTCTGGCAGGGCCGACGCATGGCCCGTGGCGCCTGGGCCCGGCCGGCGCAGTGGAACAGCCTGGGCTTCTGGAGCATCGGCCTGCTCATGTGTACGGCCGTGGCCGAGTGCCTGGCGTTTCTGTGGTTATGTGGTTGTGTGGTTATGTAGCGTGCCACATAACTACACCGCCCGAGCCGGCAAAATCTGGCCGGTGACCTCGCCAAAGCCAATGCGGTAGCCGTCTCCCTGGCCCCAACCGGTCAGCGTCAGCCGGTCGCCGTCCTGGAGGAACTTGCGCGTCTCGCCGCTGGGCAACTGGATCGGCCGTTCGCCACGCCAGGTCAGCTCTAACAGCGAGCCATAAGAATCGGGGGTTGGCCCGCTAATCGTGCCCGAGGCCAACAGGTCGCCGGGGCGCAGGTTGCAGCCGGTAATGGTGTGGTGGGCCAGTTGCTGGGCCATATTCCAGTAGAGGTGGCGGAAGTTAGAGCGGGTAATGACCACCGGCTCACTCATCGCCTCGCTCTGCAGCAGTGCCTCCAAATGAATGTCGTAGGCCCACTCCTCCCGGCTGCGCAAATAGGGCAGCGGCTCCGGCTCCTGGGCTGGCCCGGGCACGCGGAACGGCGCCAGCGCTTCCAGCGTCACCACCCAGGGCGAAATGGAGGTGGCGAAGTTCTTGGCCAGGAACGGCCCCAGCGGCTGGTATTCCCACCGTTGAATGTCGCGGGCGCTCCAATCATTCACCAGCACCAGGCCAAAAATGTGGCCGGCCGCTTCCGTGGCCGGGATCGGCGCACCCAACTGGTTGCCCAGCCCGACGAAAAAGCCCATCTCCAGCTCAAAGTCCAGGGAGCGGCTAGGGGCGAAGAGCGGCGCAGGTGCTCCCTCGGCCATCGTCTGGCCCTGCGGCCGGTGGATGGCTGTGCCGCTGGTGACAACCGAGCTGGCCCGGCCGTGATAGGCCACAGGCAGGTGCAGCCAGTTGGGCATCAACGCGTTCTCCCGGCCGCGAAACATGATCCCCACGTTGGTGGCGTGTTCGCGAGAGGAATAGAAGTCGGTGTAGTCGCCGATGTCGGCCGGCAGGCTCATGGTCACGCCGGCCGTTGGCCACAACGCCTGGCTGCACAACTCGGCGTTGTCGCGTAAGGTGGGATTATCAGCCCGCAGTAACTGCTGGATAGTGGCCCGGGCCTCTTGCCAGGCCGGCCGGCCCAGGGCCATAAAGGCATTGAGCGCCGGCTGGCTGAAGACGTGCTGGCTCCGCAATTGCGGCCCGTCAAAAAAGCCCTGCGCCTCCAACACAGCCAGGTCCAAAACCATCTCGCCAATAGCCACCCCGGCCCGCGCCCGGCCGCCCACCTTGGGGGTGAAGATGCCAAAGGGCAAGTTTTGAATCGGAAAATGCGACTCAGGCCGCACCTCGACAAAAGAGCGCAACAACGGCTCGCTACTAATCATCTCGTCCTCTCTATTCCCCTCTAACTCTTACACTAGTTCTCGCTCTAGCTCCAGGCCCCATAGATCGCTCGCAAATCTTCTCGCGGCTCGTCAAAACTGCAGCTCCCGAAGGAGACCATCAATACCTGGCGGGCCAGCCGAATCTCTTCAATGGAAGCAGTATATCCCTGCCAGGCCAGGGTCTCGCCGGTGAAAATGAAGTCCTGCGGCTCTTCGTCGGCTACCATCATGGCAATCGCCTCTTCCGGCAATCCACGGGCCCAGGCCAGGATACCGGCGGCAAAAACGTTGACGAAGCCGTGCATCCGGGTCTGGACCTCCTGGCTAAAGTGGCGGAAGGGGTGGTGCAGCCCGGCCGTGGCCTTCATGGGCACAGCGGCGTCGCGGCTGGCGGCAATGGCGTGGGCTACCTGTTCCGGCGCAGGAAAGGCGGCCGCTTCCACGCCGCCGGTCCGCAACTTATAGCCGGCCGCCCGGCCGGTGGCCCGGTTGTAGCCGGCAATGGCGCTAATCGTGGTCTCCATGCTCTGCTGCCAGGCTGATCCCAGCGCAACCTCGTAAAACGGCCGCAGCCCGGCCGCGGCCAGGCGCTCGCCCGCCCCGGCCAGCAGCCGGCCGGGGGCCGCCCCGTCATCGCTCTCCACGGCCGTAGCCGGCAGGCGCCCCTCGTACACGTCCACTACCACCCCGCGGCCGTGCGCCTGGCGAAAAGCAGTCACCGCCGCCAGGTCGGCCGCCAGGCCGGCCAGGAACCCGGCCTCGTCGGCGCCGCCCCGCCCTAAGATGGCAAAAGGGAACGGATCGTCCGGCGGGAAGCGGCCGGTCCAGATGGCTGTCAGCTCCGCCAGCCGGGCGGCCGGGATAATAAAACGGGCCAGCATCCAGCGGTCCGGTCCCTGGCGGTAGCGGGCGTAATTTTCAATCGCTTCAGGCAGCGATAATGCGGCCGGGGGAAAAAGCCCGGCGTAATCAATTAACTGGCCCATCAAGGCCGCCATCGGAGTCACTTCTAGCAGGTTGTGTTTTAACGACACTGTGTTCATAAGACACTTTCTTCAACTGTTTAACGCCAAGAGACCAAAGTTTAAAGAAAATCTTGGCGTGAACTTTGGCAAGCCAAAGTCTGCATCTTTGCGTCAAACTTTTTCGGTCATAAGTGTGTCAATATACGAGGATTCTAAAAGCATTTCGCGGCTGATGCGGATAAAGGCTGCCATGGCCGGAGAGACCCACTTATCGCGGTGCCAGATCATCTGGGTGTAGACGACAAAATCCGGCTCCGACCAGGGAACAATGGACAACTTGCCTTCTCGTACTTCTTCCTCCACCGCCACCAGGGGCAGGATAGCGACGCCGACGTTGGCGATGACACACTGCTTGATCGCTTCCACGCTGTCAAACTCCATGTTAGTGGCCGCCACCACCCCTTCTGTGGCCAGGGCGCGCTCAAAGCTACTCCGGTAGCCGCAGCCGCGTTCGGTCAGTAGCAAGGGCTCTCCTTCCAGCTCGCGGGGGTTAACCGTCTGCTGGTGGGCCAGGGGGTGGCCGGCGGTGGCCACCACGACCAGGGGTTCGCGGGTCAACGTCTCGACAATCAAGTTGGAAGCCTGGATGGGCTGCTCCAGCAGGAAAGCGACGTCAACGGTCCCGTTCCTGACGCTGCGCAACAGCTCCGCGTAGGGAAGCGGCCGGAAAATGAGCCGGACGTTGGGCACTTCCTCCCGGTAGCAGCGCAAGACCTGGGGCAACCGGTAGGTGCAAACCGTTTCTGGCGCGCCAATAGTCAGCGTCCCGGACAACGCCTGCTGCCCAGTCACCACCAGGCGCGTTTCTTCCTCCAGGTCCAGCAGCCGCTCGCTATAGGCCAGCAGCCGCAGCCCGGCCTCCGTCAGCTCGACGCGCCGCCCCAGGCGGTTAAATAGCGGCACCCCCAGCTCGCCTTCCAGGCCCTGAATTTGGGCGGTAATGGTGCTCTGGGCGTAGTCCAGGGCCACGGCCGCCCGGCTAAAGCTCAACGTCGTGGCTACCATACGAAAAGTCTTCAACTGGCGCAGGTCCATAACAACACCTATCACTATTACCGATACGTTCAATCGTAATCATTCGTTGATATTGATGGATGAAGTTATTTAGAATATCCGTTGATTTCTTAGCCGTCAATGTCGAGGTGGTTATTGGTTATTAGTTATTCGTGACATGGCTAACCAATAACCAATAACCTGATTGAGAGGATTCGTGGAAACTGTTGCTCCCCCCCGCAAAATTGACCCCAAGGCCTTCCTGGCCGCGGCCGCCACCGTTGTGCTCTGGGCCTCGGCCTTTGCCGGCATTCGGGCCGGCCTGCAGAGCTACTCGCCGGCCAGCGTCGCCCTCTTGCGCTATTTAATTGCCTCCCTGGCGCTGGGGCTTTACGCGTTGGTGGCCCGCATGCCACTGCCAAGAGTCCGGGACCTGCCGGGAATTATCCTGGTCGGTTTTCTGGGCTTCACCGTTTACAACGTCGCCTTAAACGCCGGAGAGGTCGCCGTTTCGGCCGGCGTGGCCAGCTTCCTGGTCGCTTCGGCCCCGATTTACATGGTCATCCTGGCCATCCTCCTATTCAAAGAGCGGTTGAACTCCCTGGGCTGGCTGGGCATTGCCCTGAGCTTTAGTGGCGTGGGCCTGATTAGCCTGGCGACGGATACCGGATTTAACCTGAACTCCTATGCCCTGCTGGTGCTGCTGGCCGCCCTGGTTCAGGCCGGCTATTCGGTCGGCCAAAAGCCGTACCTGAAGCGATATGGCGCTCTGCCGTTCACCGCTTACGCTGTCTGGGCCGGCACGATTCTGCTGCTCATTTTCCTGCCCGGTCTCATTCGCGAAATAAAGACGGCCACCCCGGGTTCGACGTTGGCCGTCGTCTACATGGGCTTGTTCCCCGGCGCCATTGGCTACGCCAGTTGGTCGTTCGTCCTCTCCCGGCTGCCGGCCTCGGTAGCCGGCAGTTTTTTGTACCTGGTGCCGGCCGTGGCCGTGCTCATCGCCTGGCTCTGGCTGGGCGAGATACCGCCCGTATCGTCGGTCATGGGCGGCGTACTGGTTGTGATCGGAGTCGTCGTCGTCAACAAGCGCGGCCGCTAAAAAGAGATTGGCGACTAGAGATTGGAGATTAGCTGAAGCTCTAATCTCCAATCTCTCTTCGAGGGAGCCGTCTGGCAACTACCAAACTTCCTCCTGGTAGTACCGCCTTTCTTCTGATAGTATTGACCACAAAACAGCCCGGTTGCCGGAACTTTTGCCCGGCCGGCCGCATCTTATTATCTCAGGCATTGTCCATTATCAGATCAGACAACTCCTTCGCTGAGTTCAGGCGTTACACAAGTAAGGAGCACATCCAATGCGAGACAACGTTAACCAACCCCCAATTCCTGCCTGGTTGATTGCTCTGCTCGTCGGCGTCGGCGCGCTGGTATGTCTTCTCGGCGTCGGGGCCGCTATTTCCTTCGTGAACGCCCCGCCGGGCGGCGATTCCCTGCCAACGCAGGTCCCCGTGGCGGTCGTTCCCTCGGCCACGCGAACGCTTCCGCCGACCTTGACGCCGGAACCCAGCAGCACCATTGACCTTTCGACACCCACAGCTACCAGCACCTTGTCGGTCACGGCTACGCTCCGGCCTTCGCCTACGCCACGGCCGACGCTGCCACCGCTACCAACCAGCACACCTTTCATACCACCCCCCCCGCCCCCACCCCGTGTCACCCAGCCGCCTGTCGTGCCCACGGCCACGCGCTCACCGTCGCCCACGCCCACAGCCACCCGGCCGCCCGACGCCTGGCAGGGCGAGTATTTCAACAACCGCGACCTGTCCGGCAGTCCCACCCTCACCCGCCTGGACAACAACGTGGACTTTAACTGGAGCACGGCCGCGCCCGCCTCCGGTTTGCCGGCCGACAACTTCTCCGTGCGCTGGACGCGCACCCTGGCCTTTGGCGCCGGCACTTACCGCTTCAACGTCCGCAGCGACGATGGCGTCCGCATCTGGCTGGACAACCAGCTCGTCATTGACGAGTGGCACGACGCCGGCAACGTCACTTACAGTGTAGACCGCACGCTCATAACCGGCGACCACTCGCTGCGGATTGACTACTACGAAGGCAGTGGCACGGCCCAAATCCAGTTTTGGTGGGACAACGCCACCCAATATCCCCAGTGGCGGGCCGAGTATTATTCCAACCCGAACCTGGACGGTGCGCCGACCCTCATTCGCAACGACGTCGAGGTCAATTTCGATTGGGGCAAGAATCCACCGGCCACGAACATCCCGGTAGACCGGTTCTCCATCCGCTGGACGCGCACCCTCAACTTTGCCGCCGGCGCGTACACCTTCAATGCCCGCGCCGACGATGGCGTCCGCGTCTGGCTAGACAATCAGCTCATTATTAACGAATGGCACGACGCCACGCCCAACACCTATACCGCCGAACGCACCTTGACCGCCGGCAACCACCTATTGCGCGTTGAGTTTTACGACAACACGGCCGACGCTATGATCGAGTTCTGGTGGGTATCCGGAACGGCCCCCGGCAACTGGCAGGGCGAGTATTTCGACAATCCCGATCTGAGCGGCACGGCCACACTGGTGCGCACCGACGCGGTGATTGATTTTGATTGGGGAACGGGTTCGCCGGCCACCGGCATCCCCAATGACGAATTCTCCGTACGCTGGGCCGAGTTCTTCGAGTTTGAGCAGGGAGTATACCGCTTCCACGCCCTGGTAGACGACGGCGTGCGCATTTTTGTGGACGACAACCCTGTCATTAATGAGTGGCAGGTCGGGTCGGAGCGGGAAGTCACCGGCGACATTACCCTGGCGGCCGGGGAGTACCTGGTCGTCGTCGAGTATTTTGACAGCGAGTTCGACGCGCGGATCAAGGTCTGGTGGGAGGAACTGAGCAGCGCGGCGCTGCCCGGTTGGGATCAGCCGGCCGCCGGGGGCGCCTGGCTGCCCATAGCTGTTCCGGCTGCTCTCCGGCCGAAGCCGTAAAAGCACGACCGGGGCAGGGCGGGCGCCCTGCCCCGGTCGCACAGATCATGGGGTCAGGAGGAGAGAAGAGGATACTGTTATAAAGTTACCACGTCGCTCTTAACGCCCTTTCAACGGCCGGTTAAGGTTTGACTAAAGTTCGGTTAACGGTTGGTAAACACCCCAGCCCCTGAGTTGTGGCGGGTCAACAACGTGCTCGGCCAGAGACCGGCCCGAGCAGCAGGGGATACCCAATCTACAATCCCTAATCTCGCCTATACTGCGGCGGCGCTTCTATTTCTGAGTCCATCTCCACGTATTCGCCCACGGCCGCGTAGACGATCCACTCGCAAATATTCGTCACCCGGTCGGCGGCCCGCTCCAGGTTGTGGGCCGCCCATTCCAGGCGGTTGACGTGCTCGATCAGGCTGGGGTCGTCCATGACGGCAATCACCAGCTCCCGGTAAGTCTGGTTGAAGAGAGCGTCCACCTCGTCGTCGGCCGCCGGAATGGCCCGGGCCAGGGCCGCGTCCCGCCGGCTAAAGGCCTCCAGCGCCTGGTAGAGCATGGCCCGCATCTTTTCGGCCATTTCTGGCATCTCGACCAGCAGCTCCCCAACCGAGGCTTCGCCAATCATCAGGTTAATCTTGGCAATCCCCTTGGCATAGTCGTTGATGCGCTCCAGCTCGCCGGTGATTTCGATGATGCTGGCAATCAGGCGCATGTCGCCAGCCATCGGCTGCTGGGTGGCAATCAGCAACAGGGCGTCGGTCATAATGCCAATCCGCCGCTCGTTGACCCAAAGGTCGGCAGCAATGAGCCGCTGCGCGCCGATCATATCTCGCCGCCGGAGCACCTCGACTGCCTCGACGACGTTGTCCCCCACCTCGTTGCCCAGGGCCAACAACCGATCTTGCAGCCGCTGCAGCTCTCTTTCAAAGGTTGCTCGTAGCATAACATCATCTCCAGTGGACGACAGACGACAGACGACGTTCTTCGGCCCACTGTCGTCCATCGCGTGTCCAGGCTTCGCCCTGGACACGCGTCTGTCGTCTTGATTAGCCATTGCTCTGCAAGTAATCGAGAAGCTGCCGGCGAATGTCATCCCGCACCCGGCGAAAGACGGCCAGCCGCTCCGCTTCGCTGCCGGTGGCCCGGGCCGGATCGGGGAAGCCAAGGTGGACCACCCGGCCGTTGCCCAGCCAGACCGGACAATTTTCGGCCGCATCGTCACAAACAGTGATCACCAGGTCGAAGGAATCATCCCGAAAAACATCTACCGACTTGGAGTGGTGGCCGGCGAGATCAATTTCCAGCTCGGCCATGGCCTGGATAGCCAGCGGGTGGACGGTGCCGGCCGGTTCCGTGCCGGCCGAATAGGCAGCCCACTCGTCGCCGGCGAAGTGATTGACCAGCCCTTCAGCCATCTGGCTGCGGGCCGAATTACCGGTACACAGAATCAAGACGCGCTTTTTAGCCATAATCTTACTTACCCTCCCGGAGGTTGAGAACCTCCGGGAGGGTGAATGATTTTACCCAAACCGGCCGGTAATGTATTGCTCGGTTAGCGAGTTCTTAGGATTGGTAAAAATGTCGCTGGTCCGGCCGTACTCCACCAGGTAGCCGGCCCGGTTTTCGTCCACGGTGAAGAACGCAGTGTAATCGGAGGCCCGGCCGGCCTGCTGCATGTTGTGGGTCACGATAATGATCGTATAGTTGCGTTTCAGCTCCTGGATCAGTTCCTCGATGCGCAGCGTGGCAATCGGGTCCAGAGCCGAGGCCGGCTCGTCCATCAAGATAATTTCCGGTTTGATGGCAATGGCCCGGGCAATGCACAGCCGCTGCTGCTGGCCGCCGGAGAGGGAAAGGCCGCTCTGTGGCAGCTTGTCCTTGACCTCGTCCCACAAGGCCGCCTGCCGCAGTGATTGCTCGACCAGAGCATCCATATTTCCTTTAAAACCGTTAATCCGCGCGCCCCAGGCCACGTTTTCGTAAATGCTCTTGGGGAACGGGTTGGGCTTCTGGAAGACCATGCCGATGCGCCGGCGCACCTCTACCGGGTCTACGTCGGCTTCGTAGATGTTCTTACCGTGGAGCAACACCCGGCCCTCGACCCGCGCCGAAGGCACCAGATCGTTCATCCGGTTGAAGGCCCGCAACACCGTGCTCTTGCCACAGCCAGACGGGCCAATGAGGGCCGTAATCTGGCGCGGCTTGAACTTCAAGCTAATCTCCTTAACGGCCCGGAACTGGCCATAATAAACGTTCATATTCCGGGTTTCCAGCGCATAGTCGCCGTTGCTTGAAAAAACTGTTTCGGCCATTGTACTTACACCATCTTCTTGCTGGTCTTATTGCGCAGGATAATGGCGGTGGCGTTGAGCGATAGCAACAAGATCAACAAGATAATAATCGCCGCGGCGGCAATATTGCGGAATTCAGCCTGCGGCCGGGCCGTCCATTGGTAAATCTGGATAGGCAACGTCGTGAATTTGGAGAACGGGCCTTCAGGGTCGGCAGTGATAAAGGTCGAAGCGCCGACGACGACCAGAGGGGCCGTCTCGCCGATGGCCCGGGACATAGCCAGGATCGTGCCGGTCAGAATGCCCGGCAGGGCGTTGGGCAGCACGTGACTCCAGATCGTCTGCCACTTGGTCGCCCCCACGCCGTAGCTGGCCTGGCGCAACGAGCCCGGCACGGCCCGAATGGCCTCCTGGGCGTTGATGATAATGAGCGGCAGAATCAGTAACCCCAGCGTCAGGCTGGCCGAGAGAATCGTCCGGCCGTTGGCGGTGGTCGAGTCGTCAATCGCGCCAAAGGTTGCGCCGCTGGTCAACGCTTCCAGCACGCGGACAAAGATAGCCAGCCCCAACATGCCATAAATGATGGACGGCACGCCGGCCAGGTTGTTGATGTTGGTCTGGATCATCCGGTTGAACCAGCTATCGCCGGCGTACTCCTCCAGGTAGACGGCCGCCCCGACGCCAATGGGGAAAGCAAAGAGAATGGTGATGGCGATGACCCACAGCGAGCCCAGGATAGCCGTGCGCACGCCGGCCAACTCCGGCTCACTCGATTGCGGGCTGCTGATGAAAGCGGGCGTTACCCAGGAACGAAACTCCAGGACGGCGTTGGGGTATTTTTGCTGGACCTGCAGCAAAATCCCAGACCGGTTAAAGAGAGAATCCACCAGCGACCAGGTCTGGACCACGTTGGGCACGACCACCCGCTCCAGCACCAGGCGGTAGACGTCGTCCTGGCCACGGGCCGGCAGTACACAGCCGGCCGGCGGCTCGGCGCTGGCGCAGACCTCGGCAAAAAGGTCAGGGTTTTCAAAGACCAACCAGTCGTCGAAGAAGCGCTGCTCCCGCTCCAGGCGGCGGCCGAGGCCGGTCGAGATGTTGGCCGCCAGGATGTCTAGCAGCGTCTCCTTGGGCAGATCGGCCAGCTCCTGGGGGAAAATTGTTTCGGTGAAGAAGTCCAGCGTCCCGCTATCGGCGCCGGGAATAAAGCGCTGAATAGGCTCGGCCGGCCAGGCCGGGTTCACGTCCGACCAGTTGACGGCCGTGGTGAAAAGCTGGCCCAGCTCTTCCTGGCTCACGCCGGAGAGGAAGTCGTTTTGCACGCTGGCGACCACGGCCAGGGCGTCAGTGCTAACGCGGATCTCCAGTGGCTGGCGGCCGATGGCCCGGCAGGCAGCAAACTCGTCGGGGGTGATCGGCCGGCTGGCGTTGGCGATGTCGCTGCTGCCCTCAACGCAGAAGCGGCGCAGGCCGGCCGTGCTGCCGATATTGTCCAGCGTCACCGGCCCGGCAAAGCCGTCGGCCCGGAAACGTTCCAGGACGCGCTGGGTGAGGGGAAAGACGGTGGAGCTACCGGCAATGATGATCTCGCCCTCGTAGTCGGCCGGATTCACAACCGGCAATGTTTCTCCTTCCAGCCCCTGGGCAGCCAGCCAGGCGTTTTGGGCCTCCTGAAGCTCCTCCGGGCTGGCCGGGAAATAACCGACCTCAGCTACTGCTTCGTTGGCGTGGGCCAGGTAATAATTGACAAGAGCCGCTACCTGGGGCTTCTCGGCCATGATGCCGGCCGTGGTGTAGATAAACAGCGGCCGGGCCAGCGGATACTGGCCGTTTTCGACTGTTTCGGCCGTCGGTTCCTGCCCATCCACGGCCAGGGCCCGCAAAGCGTCCTGGTTTTGCTGGTAATAGGCGTAACCGAAAAAGCCAATCGCGTAGGGGTTGCCGACAATCCCCTGGGCCAGCTCGTTGTCATCTTCGCTGGCGACCGTATTAGACGCCCCTAGTAAGCGCCCCTCTTCGTAAGCCAGGACCAGGCTGGCCGGGTCCTTCTCATTTTCCACCGCCACCAGCCCAAAGGCCTGGTTGGTAATGTTGTAAAGCAGCGCCATCAGGGTAATGATGCCAATAATCGTTGAGACCTGGAAAATTAATCGCCACCATAGACCACCGCGGTGGCGGCGCCTGACTTGCACCCGCAGGGCTTCCCCTTCGGGATAGCCGTCGCCCTGTTTGTATTCAGCAGCCATTACTCATAGACCTCACGGAAGCGCCGCACAATCCGGCGACTGACAATATTCAAAGCCAGGGTCATGAAAAACAGCAGCAGGCCAATGGCAAAGATGCTGTTGTAGTCAATCGAGTCGTAACTCAGGTCGCCCCCGCTAATGCGCACAATGTGGCCGGTCATCGTTTCGGCCGAGGCGAAGGGGTTGAAGGTGAAGGCCGGCCCGGCGCCGACGGCAATGGCCACGACCATCGTTTCGCCAATGGCCCGGGAGATGGCCACCACGAAAGCGGCGGCAATGCCCGACAGGGCGGCCGGCAGCACAACTTTAATCGAAGTTTCCAGCTTGGTCGCGCCCAGGCCATAAGCCGCTTCCCGCAGCGCGCGGGGCACGGCGCTAAGCGCATCCTCGCTCATCGAGGAAACCAGGGGAATGATTAAAATGCCGACGACAATACCGCCGGAAGCAACGTTGAAGATTTGGACCCGCTGCGCGCCAAAGATGGCCTGCAGCAACGGCGTCATGAAGGTCAGGGCAAAATAGCCGTAAACGACTGTGGGAATCCCGGCCAAAATCTCCAGGATGGGCTTGAGTCTATTCCGCATCCGGGGCGAGGCATATTCGCTGAGGTAAATAGCCGCCGCCAGGCCCAAAGGCAGGGCCACCAGCATGGCGATGGCGCTGACCATGAGGGTAGCGTTCACCAGCGGCAAGATACCAACCTGGCCCAATTGGGGATTCCATTTGGTGCCGGTGAAAAATTCGATCAATGAGACCCGGTTGGATCGAAAAATCGGCCGGCCAGCATTATGAGTCGTGGCCTCACTCCCCTGCAGGCCGCGCTCAACGGTCACGGTAGCGCCGTCAATGGCCACCAGCCGCATGACCTCGTCGCCGACGCGAAGCGTCTCTCCTTCTCGCAACGCGCCGCCGGCCGTCCCCACTTCAAAGGTGGTCATTTCCGGCGTCACGTCCACGGCCAGGGGCTTGTTGGTGTTCTCCCACTGCTGCCGGGTAAAGAAGTTGAGCGACTCCCGGCCCAGCTCGTAGACAATGCCAATCGTCGTCAGGATGGACAACACCCCGCAGAGAAACAAAAAGGCCTGAATGAGCGCCTCCCCGGCGCGCCGCCGCCGGGCCAGGTTGGGCGCTTGGGTCAAGACGGCCGGGCCGCGATGGGGTTCAACCACCACTCTGGTTTCCATTCCTTCCTCCTCTTCGATTCTCTCCCAGCGCATAAGCAAACCTGATCCTGGCGCGCCACGAGGAGAAGGGGGTTGCCCTTCTCCTCATCACCGCAATCCCAGACCCCGTAGGTCTCCAAGACCTACGGGGTCTTCTACTTTTACTATCCCGCAGCGTCCAACCAGTTCTGGACAGCCTGGTTATAGGCGTCCTCGCTGGCGGGGAAGTAGCCAACGTCCACGATCTCCTCGTTGACGTAGGTCAGGTAGAAGTTAATGAAGGCGGCCACCTGGGGCTTCTCCTGCAAGATCTCGGTGGCCGAGTAGATGAACAGCGGCCGGGCCAAGGGGTAGGAAGCGTTGTCCACGTTTTCGGCCGACGGCTCCACGCCCTCAATGGATAGGACTCGCAGCGATTCCTGGTTTTCCTGGTAATAGGCGTAACCGAAATAGCCGATGGCGTACTGGCTGCCGGCCACACCCTGGACCAGGATGTTGTCGTCCTCGCTCAACTGCAAGTTGGCGGCGCTCAGAAGCGGGGCCTCGTCCTCGTCAAAGACCTCTTCCACGAAGTAGTCGAACGTCCCGCTGTCGGTGCCGGGGCTGAAGCGCAGGATCGGCTCGGCCGGCCAGCCCGGGTCAATGTCGGCCCACGTCTCGGCCGTAGAGAAGGCCAGGGCCAACTGCTCCAGCGTCAGGTCATCCACAAAGTCGTTGGCCGGGTTGACGACCACCGCCAGGGCGTCCGTCCCCACCCGGAACTCAACCACCTCCCGGCCAATCGCCTGGCAGGAGGCGATTTCTTCTTCATTGATCGGCCGGCTGGCGTTAGAAATGTCCGTCTCTCCGGCCACACAGAACCGCTCGAACCCGGCCCCGCTACCAATGCTGTCAATGGTGATGTTGCCGGCGTAGCCTTCATCCTCGAACCGCTCGGCCATCCGCTCGGTCAAGGGAAAGACCGTCGAGCTGCCGGCCGTGACGATGTCGCCCTCCACTGCCAGCGGGTCTACCGCCGGCAGGCCAGAACCTGTCTCCTCGGGCATGGCCTCTTCGGTTGGAGCTGGCTCCTCGGCCGCTTCGGTCGGCTCAGGTTCGGCCTGATTTTCGTTGGCCGCCGGCTGTGTGGCCTGGGCCTCGGGCTGGGTCTCGGACGTACAAGCGACCAGCGCCAGAGCTACTATCAAAAAAATAATCAATAATTGGCGATACATTCTTTCTTCTCCTCGCAATAAGTATCAAAGTTTTTGATCCGCTACCCCGACGGGTTAACAGCAGGCAGGGGTAATTACCCCAGACCACCCGGGGCAAGCTGTTCAATTTTTCACAATCAGAAAGATAACACGGCCGATTTAACGGCTTTTCAAGAGGGTGTTAACGTTAGGCTATGGTCTTGTTAACAGCGTGTTAAAAGTGGGCCATACTCCCAGAGCCAGGTCACGAGATTCAATTAAAATAACGACTAACCGTGTACTATTTTCTATAGACGAAGTCAGGAAACCCTTTTTATTCAATCCCCTAATCCCCGGGTTAGGTTTTACCTAACTTCAATCCCCGCCGATTTAACCAGGAGGTAACATGGAAGATCTGGTCCGGCTGGCGCAACTCATCAAAACGCAGAACACAGTGACCCAGGAGGTCTCGGCCCTCATCGGCCGCCTGGCCCTGTTCGATTACGTCGGCGAGTACATTGCTGCTCGTATTTTTGGCATTAGCCTGGAGACGCCGGCCGGGCGGAAAAGTGTTGATGGCTTTTTCGCCGGAGGCCCGTTGGCCGGCCGGCCGGTCAACGTGAAGTGGTACGGCCGGCAAGAAGGGCTGCTGGACGTCCCTTCCAACACCCTGCCCGATTTTTACCTGGCCCTGACGGGGCCGAAATCGGGACCGGCCGCGCCGCGCGGCGGTCCCCGGCCGTGGGTCATTGAGTACGTTTATCTTTTCGACGTGCGCGAACTGATCCAGGCCTTGCGCCGGCGCGGCGTGAAAATAGGCATCCCGACCACCGTGCGGCCGGCCTTGTGGGATGCGGCCGAGATTTATCCCACTCAGCGATGCCAACTCCTGGTCCTGTCGGAGCAACAACGTGAACTGCTGGCCCTGTTTTCCCAGGGGTAATATGTCCTGATTTTTACGAAAAGAGTTGCTAAAGGCAAAAGAGAGGGGGATAATTAGAGTCTGGTGATGGTCATCCATCGCCCTGCTGATCCGGGATAAATTTTTAACCAGTGGAGGGAGCCGCGCCGGCTTCCCATGTGTAAGAGTAAGGAAAAATGAATAAAAGAATCTTGGCCCTCATGGCCACGGCCCTGGTCGTCCTGGGCCTGAGTACCTTTGCCACCGTCCTGGCCGGCCAGGCGACGCCGGCTGCGGAAGAAAACCCGCCGGCCCGGCCGCTCTACAACTATACGGCCGAACGCCTCTTGCGGGACCCGCGGCCGGAATCCCCACCCCAACCTACCAATCCCCAAATAATCCCCTGGAGCAAGCTCGTCTTCCAGTCCTATCGCGACAACCAATGGGAAATCTACAATGGCAACGACGATGGCTCCGGCCAGGCCCGCCTGACGCAAATCGTTGCCGCCGATATCCATCCCCGTTTCAATCGCGGCGCGACACGCATCGTCTTTTCTTCCAAACGTTCCGGCACCTACGAAATCTTCACCATGAACGCCGACAGCAGCAACCAGGTCCGGTTGACCTTCACCGGATTTGACAACGTCAACCCAGCCTGGTCGCCGGACGGCGCTCGAATTGCCTTCCAGTCCTACCGCGACGGCCAGCCGGAGATTTACGTCATGAACGCCGACGGCTCCGGCCAGACCCGCCTGACGTTTGACGGCGATTACGACGCTTCGCCGGTATGGTCGCCGGACGGCAGCAAAATCGCCTTCGTCTCTCGTCGCACCGGCGGCTACCGCATCTACACCATGAATGCCAACGGCTCTAACCAGATACAACTCTCCAACCAGGCTTACAGTAACAACCCGGCCTGGTCGCCGGATGGCAGCAAAATCGCCTACGACTCGGACGGCGACAACGATGGCTGGCAAGAGGTATGGTTGATGAACGCCAGTGGTTCTAACCAACAACAGGTTTACGATTCGTACCAGTACCAGACTGATGCCTGGGTACGGAGCTGGTCACCTGACGGCCAATACATTGCCTTCACTCACATTTCTTTTATCCAGCAGGGCGGCACCTGGTACTGGACACAAGCCTATCTGAATGCCTTGAATACCACCTATTGGAATGCTATTGGCCTAAGCGCCAACGACCGGGATTGGAATCCCGACTGGCAAACAGTTGAGATTCAAGCGCCTACCTCCAGTGTCAACCCGTTGCCAATACAATCCGCTGGCCCAATTCCAGTCCGCTGGACCGGCAGTGATAGTGGTGGGTCGGGCCTGCGGAGTTACGACGTCCAGGTACGGCAGGGTAGCGACCCCTGGACCGATTGGCTGGTGAACACGACGGCCACCTCTGGCTCACATCCTGGCGTTGGTGGCCAGACCTACTCTTTCCGCAGCCGGGCTCGGGACAATGCCTATAATTTGGAGCCCTGGCCGGCCGGGCCGGATGCTGTAACCACCGTCGAAAACCTTCCTCCTGTCTCGGCCATAGCCCCAGTATCACCTTTCTTCCGCTTTGGCGGCAATTTGCTCCTCTATTGGTCCGGTTGGGACCCAGGCGGCTCCGGCATTGCCAGATATGATGCTCAGTACCGCATTGGCAACGGCAGTTGGACGAACTGGCAAACTGGTACGACCGCCAATTCGGCCGTCTTTAGCGGCGCCGCCAGCGGCCAGACAGTGGCCTTCCGAGAGCGAGCTATAGATGGAGCACAAAACGTCGAAGCCTGGCCGGCCGGCAACGGCGATACCCAGACAACCTTCTACACCTGGGGCGCCAGTGGCCTGGTGCAAGATAACGGCAATGCGCCTGTGGTAGGAGCTACCGTTACGACTAACCCGGCGGCCGTGGGCACGATTTCTGGCGATAGCAACGGCGCCTATGGCGGCTACGTGGCTACCACTTCTTCAACCTACAGTCTGGATCTAAGCAAGGCCGGCTATGGCGATTTACCGGCCGTCATTGCGCCGGCCGGTTATGATCTGCGCTTCAACGCCATCCTGCCTCCGGCCGATAACGTCGTTGGCAACTGGGGCTTTGAAAGCGGCAGCCTGGAGCCGGAGTGGAACACCGACGGGGCGTTTACGCCTGTCATCACCAACGCCATCCGCCACACCGGCCAGTATTCTACCTTCTTTGGCCAGCCCCCGTTTACTTTCGGCCCACTCCAAAACCTCTCGAACATTCCAGTTTATTCTGCTTACAGACCCGCTCTCGTTGTTGACTCGCAGAATAAACTTCACGTCCTTTGGGGAGAAACTGGTATACATTACGCCCGGCGCAACAATAACGGGACATGGTTGAGCGTTCAGTTACTGGATAGTATGGGTGGTGGTGAGCCAAATGTAGTCATAGGGTCAAACGGCGTCATCCATGCTGTCTGGTCCAGTTACACAGGAAGTGAATTCGTCCGCTATGCCCGGTTACAAAATGGTAATTGGTCGAATCCAGAGACCGTAAGCAGTGGTAGCTCTTATGCCCGGGAAGCATATGTAGCAGTCGGGAACAACGGGATAGTGCATGTTATCTGGAAGGAAACTTATCTTTCTGACAGACACCTATTCTACAGCCAGCGCAACCCAAATGGGGGTTGGACCCAGCCAGAACTTGTATCTGGAAACGGCAACGATCCTTTCCCTGGAGATTTCAGAGTAGATAATAGTGGAAGCGTCCATTTGGTTTACTGGCAATCTCCTTTATCGGGAGACTCTGAAATTTTCTACACCCACCGCCCAATCGGTGGTTCTTGGTCTTTACCCCTTAACCTTTCTAACAATTCGACCAATGATTACGATCCATCACTGGCCGTCGGTCCCGTTGGGGAAGTACACGTTTTGTGGACCAACTACGATCCACCAGATGGAGGGTTACACTACCGGCAACGGAACAGTAGTGGTGATTGGTTGGTCGCTCAAAAAGTGGCCGGCCTTGGCGGCTCCAGTGAATTGGCTGTGGCGGCTGACGGAACACTTCACATTGTCTGGTCAAGCGGCGAGCAAATTGTCTACAACCAACGGTTGAATAACGGAGCCTGGGCTGACACAACTAATCTCTCTGGCAATACGGGTTTCTTCTCTTACCCTGTATTAGCCCTGGACCAAAGCGGTTTTCCTCACGTAGCCTGGGGAGGAAGTATCTACGCCGCATTCTACGAAGATGTATCCTACACCTATATGTTGAGTGACGGGAGCTGGTCAGCCGTGCAAAACCTATCGAACAACAGCGACAATTCCTACCTGCCCAGGATAGCAATTGACTATAGTGGCTCGGTTCATATCGCCTGGCTCGATGATTCGACAGGTGATGGCGATCTCTATTATCGAGGGCCGGCCGTAACCAGTGTAAGCGGCGATTCGATACTGACTCAGGTGGTAACCATTCCCCTAACTATAACCAGCCCGTCACTTTCCTTCCTTTATCAATTAGGCGGCACACTGAGCAACAATGGCTCGCAACTGGTCGCTGAAGTAGACGATGGCAACACGACCACTTCGCTCCTCTCTCTCACCGGTTCCACCGGCACCGGCTGGGCCCACGGCCGGGCCGACCTCTCATCCTGGTCCGGGCAAAGCGTTACCCTGACCTTCCGCCTGGAGCAGGCCGCCAACGCCCCGCTGGCCTGGGCCTACCTGGACGAAGTGTCGCTGGGCTCTACTTATCCGGACCTGTGGGTACAAGGTGCAAATGCAGCCGCTCTGCCGGGCGAACAGGTAACGTTCCTCCTCACCTACGGCAACCGGGGCGGCGCGGCCGCCGGCGGGACGCTCATTACCGGCACGTTGCCGGCCGGGCTGACCTTCGTCAGCGCCAGCCCGCCGCCGGTGGCCACCTCGCCCAACCTGGTCTGGAACGTCGGCAACCTGCCGGCCGGCAGCGGGCCGTTGACCATCGCCGTGACCGTGATGGTCAACGCCAGCGTGCCGCCCTTCACCAACCTGACCATCCCCTTCACCATCGGCCAGGCCGGGCCGGAGCTGGAAACGGCTAACAACTCGGTCGCGGTGATCGTCTTTGCCAGCCGCCGGATCTACCTGCCGCTCATTTTCAGAAATTAAAGCTGGGAAGGGACCGCTGCCCGTAGAGACGTCCCGTTGGGACGTCTCTACGGGCTTAAGAATTTTCCCTCTTGACAACCAAACAGACCAGTCTATATAATATGATAGGGGATAGCTACCGCTGCCTCGCGGGCTGTGGCCGGTCTCCGGCCGTACTGGTTCTTCCAGGCCCGAACCGGAGACCGGCCTGAACGTTTGTTGGACCATCGCTTTGAGAGACAGAAATGGGCTCAAAACGGGACGACATCCTTGAAACCACCTGCCAACTACTGGAGATCCAGGGCTACCACGCCACCGGGCTGAACCAGATCATTGCCCAAAGCGGCGCCCCTAAAGGGTCGCTCTACTATTACTTCCCCGACGGCAAAGAAGAGCTGACGGCCGAGGCCATTCACCGCGCCGGCCGGACGCTCTCCCAACGCATCGGGAACGGCCTGGCCCAACACCACGAGGCGGCCGGAGCCGTCTCCGACTTCGTCCAACGCATTGCCCAGGCAGTGGAAAGCTCCGGTTTCCAGGGCGGCGGTCCCCTGACGACGGTGGCGCTGGAGACAGCCACCTCCAGCGAGCGGATCAACCTGGCCTGCCGGGAAGCGTACCGGCAGCTCCAGCAGGCTTTTGAGGAAAAGCTGGCCGCCAGCGGTTTTCCCCCCCAGCGGGCCGCCCAACTGGCTACCTTCATCACCGCCGCCATCGAAGGCGCGATCATTCTCAGCCGGACCCAACACAGTGGCGATCCCCTACGACTGGTGGCCGACGAGCTAGAGCGTCTCCTGGCAGCAGAAAGCGCGGCTTAAATTTTTTAGCTTAATTATAGAGACTGGTCTATATATTTAGATTGTATAGTTGACAAAATAATCCTCCTATGTTATTCTTTGGCCAAATTGGTCTTACCACCTTGCCAACTTACCGCTTTATCACATTACCAGTACCCATTTTATTGGCCTATGACAAACCTACCAACCGATTTTGGCACAGTTGAACGGGCGGCCTTGCCCGACCAGATCGCCGGGCGCATTTTGCAAATGATCAAAGACAGGCAGTTGAAGCCGGGCGACAAACTGCCGCCGGAAAGGGACCTGGCCGCCACGATGGGCGTCGGCCGGCCCGCCCTGCGCGAAGCCCTGCGCGCCCTGGCGCTCATGAACGTCATCGAAGTCAGGCAGGGGGCAGGCGCTTACGTGACCGAGCTGGACACCGCCCAACTGGTCCAGCACCTCGATTTCGTCTTCGCCCTGGGCGATGCCGCCATCCTTGACCTTTTTGACGCGCGAAAGATTGTCGAAGTGGGCATCATTGAGCTGGCGGCGCAACGCATTACCGACGAAGAGATCGCCAGGCTGGAGCAGTGCCTGCAAAAATCAATCGAGTCCGCCCACGATCCGGAACTGTTTTTGCAGGCCGACCTGGAACTGCACACCCTCATCGCCACCATTGCCCGCAACCCCATCCTCCGCCGCTTTATCGAATCTATTCACCAACTGGGACTGGCCAGCCGCCGCCGCACCGGCCGCCTCGGCGGGGTTATCGAACAAAGCATCATAGATCACCATCACATCGTCGAAGCCCTGAAAGCGCGAGACCCACAAGCAGCGCGGGAAGCCATGCTTTCCCATTTGGGGAACGTGGAGGAAAAACTAAAACGGCTGGTAGAAGGAGGTGAAAAATCGGAGAAGGAAGAATAGAAACTGCTGTCGTCAAATTTTTTATCAGCCACCTATAATCTTGAGGAGGAAACTGAGATGACCCGCGTGAGGAATTTAATTATATTGGCGCTTCTCTTGAGCGCCGCGTTAATTGCCTGCGCTCCCCAACAAGTGGAAGTAACGCGCGTGGTAACGCAAACAGAAGTGGTGACCGAGCAAGTCGAGGTCACTCGCGTGATCGAGGTTGAGGGCGAGCAACAAGTAGTGACCGAGCAAATTGAGGTCACCCGCATTGTGGAGGTCGCCCCTGAGGAGAGCCGGCCGTTTGAAGGGGTGGAAGTGAACGTGGTGACGTTCACCGGGCCACAGATTGCCGAACCATTGCAGCGGCGCGGCCCGGAGTTTGAGGCCCTGACCGGGGCAAGAATCAACGTCATCACCGTGCCGTTTGCCGAACTGTACCAGAGTATTTTGACGGACCTGGCCACCGGCACCAACAGCTATGACGCCTTCGTCTTTGCTCCCCAATGGATGGTAGATTATATTGTGCCGGGATATATGGAAGACATTACCGAGCGTGTGGAGGCCGACGAGGCTATCGAATGGGAAGACATTGCCCCCTTCTTCCGCGATTTTAGCTCCACCTTTAACGGCCGCATCTACACCATTCCCCTGGACGGCGACTTCCACATGGTTTATTACCGGACCGACGTCTTTGAGGCGGCCGGGCTGGAACCGCCGCGAACCTGGGACGAATACCTGACGGCCGCGGCGGCGCTGCACGGCCAGGATATGAACGGGGATGGCGAAGCGGACTATGGCTCCTGCATTGCCAAAGCGCGCGGCGAACAGGGTTACTGGTGGATTATCTCCGTGGCCTCCGGCTACTTGCAGAGCCAGGGCACGTCCCAGGGCCTCTTCTTCGACACCGAGACGATGGCGCCGCTGGTTAACAACGCGGGCTTCATCCGGGCGCTGGAAATTTACAAAGAGACCACCAATTACGGCCCGCCGGATGAGCTGAATATCGGCGTCGGCGATACCCGCGCCCTGTTCACCTCCGGCCGTTGCGCCCTGACCCTGGATTGGGGTGACATTGGCACGCTGGCCATTGACCCGGAGCAATCGGTAGTCCAGGACAAAGTCGGGTCGGTTGTTCTGCCCGGGGCGACTGAAGTCGTTGACCGCGCCACCGGCGAACTGGTTCCCTGCGACGAGACCACCTGCCCCCATGCGGTGGATGGGGTTAACCACGCGCCCTTTGCCTCGTTTGGTGGCTGGGCGGGCGGCATTAACGCTGCTTCTCCTGACGAGGTGAAGGACGCCGCCTACGCCTTCTTCTCCTACCTCAACCAGCCGGCGCAGTCCAACATAGACGTCACCATCGGCCGGACCGGCTTCAACCCGTACCGCACTTCCCAGTTCCTCAACCGCCAGGACTGGGTCGAAGCGGGCATGAGTCCGGCGGCGGCGGCCGACTACCTGGGGGCGATTGAAAATAGCTTGAACAGCCCCAACATGGTCCTTGACCTGCGAATTCCGCAGAACCAACGGTACGAGCAGGTGGTCCTGGACACCGTGCTTAGCCAGTTCCTGGCCGGCGAGTTGACGGCCGAAGAAGCCGCCCAGGCCATCTACGACCAGTGGGAAGAGATCACCGAGGAGCTGGGCCGCGAGGATCAGCTTGCCGCCTACCTTTCCACCATCGGCGCCGATAATTAGTAGAAGGGGGAGATTAAGCGGCCTGCGCCGCTTAATCTCCCCTCACTATGACGATGAAGGAAGCTGCCATTTATAGCCAACCCAGGAATAACGTTCCTTTGGGCCACCGGACCGTGTTGGCCTTGCAGGGCTGGAGCGACCGCTTTGCCAGCCAGCTCTTTCTCATGCCGGCCGTTCTCCTGATCCTTTTCCTGACGGTTTTCCCGCTGTTGGTGTCACTTTACCTGTCGCTGGCCCAACTGAAGTTTGTCAGGGGCGGCTTTGAGATTAATTTTGTCGGCTGGCGCAATTACGAAAAGCTCTTGCTGGGCAGCGGCCAGCGCCACTTCCTGGGAAAATTTGCCGCGCCGACCGGCTGGGGCTGGGCGTTTTTTGCCCTGGCCGTCCTGCTGTTGGGCTACGGCTGGTGGCGCTATCTCCGCACCGGCCGCCAGAGGGCCGCCGGGCTGCTCGGCCGTAGCCTGGCGACCCTCTTCGCCCTTGGCGGGGCCTGGACAGCGGCCCACACCATGAGCGGCGAAGGGTTGCCGGGGACTTTATTCGTCACCCTCTTTTACGTCTTTACCGGCGTCAGCCTGGAATACTTGATGGGCCTGGGGCTGGCGCTGCTGGCCACCCAGCCGGTGCGCGGCCGCCGCTTTTTCCGGGTGGTCTACCTCCTGCCCATGATGATTACCCCGGTGGGGGTGGCCTACATGTTTCGCATGTTGACCGACACCAGCAAGGGGCCGTTTAAGCCCTTCTGGCTGGCCATCGGCTGGGGGAATTTTTCCTGGGTAGATACGGGCTGGGGCGCGCGGGCGGCGGTGATGATCGGCGACATCTGGCAGTGGACGCCTTTTATGTTTATCGTCCTGTTAGCTGCGCTGGAAAGCCAGTCCCGCGATCAATACGAGGCCGCTCTGGTGGATGGCGCTTCACGCCGGGCGATTTTCCGCTACGTTACCTGGCCGCAAATCCTGCCCATCAGTCTCACCCTTATCCTCATCCGGGTGATAGAAGCGTTCAAGATCATAGACCTGCCGCAGGTGATGACGCGCGGCGGGCCGGGCATCGCCACCGAATCGCTGACCCTCCACTCTTTCCTGCTGTGGCGCTCCCTGGACCTAGGTGGCTCGGCGGCCGTGGCCTACATGCTGTTATTCGTCGTGACCATCATCGCCCTGTCCTTTGTCAATCTCGGCCATAACCGTGCGGTAGACGAAGCATGATCAAGAAACTCTTTACCAGGAACTCTATTTTTGAATTATCGCCGGCCGATAAGTTGCTGGTATACAGCTTGTTAATCTTCTGGGCCGTTATCGTTCTCTTCCCGCTGTACTGGCTATTCATCACCGGGTTTAAGTTGCCCATTGACGTCAACAGCGGCCCGTTTTACCTGCCGTTTGTGGACTTTCGGCCCTCTCTTCACGCCTGGGGTTACGTCTTTGGCGAAATTCGCAGCGAGACGGTCCGGCCGTTTGTGAATACCGTCTCTACCGGGCTGGCCAGCACGACCCTGGCCATTTTCCTGGGATCGGCGGCGGCCTATGCCCTGGCCCGCTTCAAATACCGGCCGCGCGTCGGGGCCATTCTCGCCTTCATTGGCTGCCTGGCCCTGGTAGTCGTCGCCGTCGTCCTGGGCCTGCCCTGGCCGGCGGCCGTCCTGGCCGGGATAGTGTTATTCATCGTCGTCCTCCAGACGATTGGTAAACGGTTCAAGCGATCACTGGCTAACAGCGACATTGCCTTCTGGCTCATCTCGCAGCGCATGTTGCCGCCGGTGGCCGTCGTCATCCCCATTTACGTCTTGTTTCAACAGTTAAAATTGCTCGACACCCTCATCTCGCTGATCATCACCTACGTTATTATCAATTTACCCATTGTCATCTGGCTCATGCGCGATTACTTTCTCAGCCTGCCGGTCTCGCTCGAAGAATCGGCGGCCATAGACGGCGCTTCTCGCCTGCAAATTTTCCACCTGATCGTCTTGCCGCTGTCCGTTCCGGGCCTGGTGGCGACCTTCCTCTTCATTCTGGTCTTTGCCTGGAACGAATATTTACTGGCCCTCTTTCTCTCCAGCGCCCAGGCCCAGACCATGCCCCTGATGGTTGCCGCCCAAAACGCCACCCGCGGCCCGCAGTGGTGGACGATGTCGGTCTTGATTATGATTATGATCGTCCCGGTGATCGCCATGGCCATCGCCCTGGAGCGCTTTATTGCCCGAGGCCTCCTCATCGGCGCCGTGAAAGGGTAAAGAAGAAAAGATGCCGCAAGAACAGTTTTTTGTCACTGGGGGAATGGGCTGCATCGGCGCCTGGGTCATCCGGAACCTGGTCCAGGCCGGCATCCCGGTCACCGTCTTTGACCTGAGCAGCGACCAGCGCCGCCTGGAACTGATCATGACCCAGGTGGAGATCGCCCGCGCCACCTTCATTCACGGCGACATCACCGACACGGTCGCCGTTGGCCAGGCGGTGGTTGATTCCGGGGCCAGGCACCTCGTTCACCTGGCCGCGCTGCAGGTCCCCTTCTGCAAGGCCAACCCGCCCCTGGGCGCGGCCGTCAACGTGACCGGCACGGTGAATGTGTTTGAAGCCGCTAAAAAAGCGGGCATTGCCCAGGTCGTCTATGCCAGCAGCGTGGCCGTCTACGGCCGTAAAGAGGAGTACAACACCTCCTTGTTGCCCAACGACGCCCCCTTGCGCCCCCACACCCACTATGGCGTCTACAAACAGGCCAACGAAGGGACAGCCCGCATTTACTGGCAAGACGACGGCCTGGCCAGCGTTGGTTTGCGGCCGTACACCATCTACGGTCCCGGGCGTGACCAGGGGATGACTTCTACCCCGACCCAGGCCATGCTGGCTGCGGCGCAGGGTGAGGGTTATCACATTTCTTACGGCGGCTACAACGGCTTCCAGTACGCCGACGACGTGGCCAAGCTATTCATCCAGGCCGCTCGCACGCCCATCCAGGGGGCGGCCGTATTCAACGTCAAAGGCGCGGTCGCCCACATGAGCGAGGTTGTGGCCGCCATCGAGGCGGCCGAACCTGGCGTCAAGGGGCAGATCACCTACGAAGACAGGCCGCTGGTCTTCCCCGAAGGCCTGGCGGACGAGGCCCTGCGAGCTTTCCTGGGCGAGATTCCCGATACGCCCCTCCAGGAAGGAGTGGCCCAGACCATCGCGCATTTTAAGCAGGCTCTGGCCGACGGCCGCCTGCCACAGGGAGGACCGGCAACATGAAATGGGTTCACTTCAGCTACCAGGGCCGGCCAACATACGGCCTTTTGAGCGGCGCTGCCATCCAACTGACCGGCCACACCTGGCCGGACATTCTGTCCGGCCAGGCGGCCGTTATTGAGGGAGAAATTGAGCCGGACGGTGTGGCCCTGCTCAACCCCATCGGCCGGCCCGGTAAAATTGTCTGCGTCGGGTTGAATTACCTCGACCACTGCCGCGAGACGAACACCCCGCCACCGGAGCGGCCATTGCTCTTTGCGAAGTTCACCACGTCGGTCAACGACCCCAGCGGCGACATCGTCTGGTCGAGGGAGTTGACCACCGAAGTGGATTTCGAGGCAGAACTGGCCGTTATTATCGGCCGGCGCTGCCGCCAGGCCCGCGAGGCAGAAGCCCTGGCCTACGTGGCCGGGTACACGGCCGCCAACGACGTCAGCGCCCGCGACCTGCAGATGGGCGACGGCCAGTGGGTGCGCGGCAAGAGCCTGGACACCTTTTGCCCGCTTGGTCCGGCTTTTGTGACGGCCGAGGAGATTCCCGACCCGCAGCGTCTGGCCATTCGCAGTATCCTCAACGGCGCAGTCATGCAAAACAGCCACACCGGCGAAATGATTTTCTCCGTGGCCAGCCTGATCGCCTTTTGCTCCCAGGCCTTCACGCTGGAGCCCGGCGACGTGATCCTGACCGGCACACCGCACGGCGTCGGCCTCGGCCGCAACCCGCGGGTCTACATGCAAGACGGCGACGTGATCGTAATAGAAATTGAGGGTATCGGCCGCCTGGAGAACCGCTGTAGGGTAATATAGGAAAGCACTATGGCTATTACCATCACCCACCTGACCGCCCGCGACATCCGCTTTCCAACCTCCCGCGCCCTGGACGGGTCGGATGCCATGCACCCCGACCCCGATTACTCGGCCGCCTACGTCGTCCTGCACACGGATAGCGGCCTGGAAGGGCACGGCCTGACCTTTACCATCGGCCGGGGCAACGAGTTGTGCGTCGCCGCCTGCCGGGCGCTGGCCCCGCTGGTGGTCGGCAAAACGCTGGAATCGTTTACCGCCAACATGGGCGCCTTCTGGCGGATGATCACCGGCGACAGCCAGTTGCGCTGGGTCGGCCCGGAAAAGGGCGTGATCCACCTGGCCACGGCGGCCGTCGTCAACGCCGTTTGGGACCTGTACGCCAAAGCCCAGGGCCAGCCGCTGTGGCGACTCGTGGCCGACATGTCCCCGGAAGAAGTGGTCCGCTGCCTCGACTTTCGCTACATCAGCGACGCCCTGACCCCGGCCGAAGCCCTGGAGATTTTGCAGGCCAACGCGCCGAGCCGCGCCGCCCGCATCGCCCACCTGGAGGCGGAAGGCTACCCGGCCTACACCACCTCGGCCGGCTGGCTTGGTTACTCCGACGACAAAATCCGGCAACTGTGCCGCGAGGGCGTGGCCCAGGGCTGGAACCACTTCAAAATCAAGGTCGGCCGGGACAGGGCCGACGACGTGCGCCGCGCCCGGCTGATCCGCGAGGAAATCGGCTACGAGCGCAAGCTCATGTTAGACGCCAACCAGGTCTGGGAGGTGGACGAGGCCATTGAATGGATGGCCCACCTGGCCGAGTTCCAGCCGTGGTGGATTGAGGAGCCGACCAGCCCGGACGACGTGCTGGGCCACGCCCGTATTGCTCAAGCCGTCGCGCCCATCGGCGTGGCCACCGGCGAGCATGGCCAGAACCGGGTCTTGTTTAAGCAATTGCTGCAGGCCAAGGCCATTCGCTTCTGCCAGATTGATAGCTGCCGCCTGGGCGGCGTCAACGAAGTCCTGGCCGTTATGCTCATGGCGGCCAAATTCGGCGTTCCGGTCTGCCCCCACGCCGGCGGCGTCGGGCTGTGCGAATACGTCCAACACCTGGCCATGATTGACTACATTTGCATCGGCGCCTCGCTGGAGGACCGCATTGTCGAGTACGTGGACCATTTGCACGAGCATTTTGTAGACCCGGTGGTGATCCGTAACGGCCGCTACCTGCCCCCCACCGCGCCTGGCTACAGCATTACCATGTTCCCGGAGAGCCTGGACCGCTACGAATACCCGGACGGCGCGGCCTGGCAAGGAGCATAAGGCTGTGTTGAAAGGTATTTCCCCCTTATTCAGCCCGGAGCTGCTGGCCACGCTGTACCGGATGGGGCACGGCGACGAGATTGTCCTGGCCGACGCCCACTTTCCGGGGCATTCGGTCAATATGTCCGTCATTCGGGCCGACGGCCTGGGGATTGATCAGCTTTTGGAGGCCATTTTGCCCCTCTTTGTCCTGGATAGCTACGTGGCCGACCCGGTGGTCATGATGGCCCCTGTGCCGGGCGACACGGCCGATCCGGCCGTGGCCGCCGGCTACCGGGCAATCATTGAGGCCCACAGCCCCGGCGCGCCGGAAATCAGCTTTGTCGAGCGCTTTGCCTTTTACGAGCGGGCCAGGGTCGCTTTTGCGGTGGTTATGACCGGCGACACCCGCAAGTATGCCAATGTGATTCTGAAAAAGGGCGTAACACCACTCAGGTGACAGTCACTTCAGAAGTGACTGTCACCTATTGATTGAACGAATGATCAGACGACTTATAGATAGCCACATTCACTTCTGGCAGCCGGAGTTGTTGCGCTACGAGTGGCTGGCCGGGCTGCCGGCGCTTAACCGGCCGTACCTGCCGGCCGACCTGGCCCAGGCCGCGGCGGCCGTGCCCCTGGAAAAGCTCGTCTTTGTCCAGGCCGATTGCGTGCCGGCCGACGGCCTGCGCGAGGTGGCCTGGGTCTCCGGGCTGGCCGAGGCTGAGCCGCGCATCCAGGGCATCGTCGCCTTTGCCCCGCTGGAACAGGAAGGAGCGGCCGGCTACCTGGCCCAACTCGGCCGCTATCCATTGGTCAAAGGGGTGCGCCGGCTGATCCAGGACGAATCGCCCCTCTTTGCCGCCCGGCCGGATTTTGTGCGGGGCGTGCAGCAAGTGGCCGATTTCGGGGCCGATTTCGACTTCAGCTTTGACATCTGCATTCGCCACAACCAACTGGCGGCGGTCATCGAGCTGGTCCGGCAATGCCCGGCGGTGCGCTTCGT
>JAKEFB010000223.1 GCA_022616275.1 Chloroflexota bacterium | reverse complement strand
CTCAACTGGATTGAGTTTGCCCAAGCCAACTGGGAAGAGAACCTGGGTTGCCCGGCTGACACGATCGTCATCGAGCAGCAGCCGTTCGCGGAACTGCTGGCGGCGACGGCGGGTGACGTGCCGGACGAGGAAGCGCCGCACATGTGGACGCTGGGCTGGGGTCCTGACTACGCCGACGAGAACAACTGGGTTGGCGACGTGTTGTGGTGCGGCAACGCCGAGAACCGCAACAAGCGGACCTGCAACGAGATTGACGACCTGATCGTCGAGGCTCGCGAGGAGGCCGATCCGGCGCGGCGCATTGAGCTGTACGCCCAGATTGAAGAGATGTTCTTCGGTGCCGAAGGCGAGTTCCCCTTCGCCCCGCTCTACGTCCGTATCGCCTACGTGGCTATCCACCCCTGGTATACTTACACGCCAGCCCTCTTCGGTGGCGACCAGTGGTACAACTACAGCGTTGACCAGGCCGCCCAGCTAGAGGCCCAGGGCGAGTAAGCCCAGACCTGCCTGAAGTTTAGAGTTAGAGTAAAACCTACTCTAACTCTAACTCAGGACTCGCAACTCAAGTTTTTGAAACCCCGCAGGTCTCCGAGGGCACGGAACGTGCCCCGGGCACGTTTTGTGCCCCGACCTGCGGGGTTTGACAACTGTAGTTCAGGTTGTAAACCACCTGTTCCTTTGTATAATGTGTAACCTCCCCGAGGTTGGCGATTGCGCCGGGCGGCCCGGCGACCATCGCTTGAACCTCCAGGAGGTTAAGCAGTTGGTGGCCCGTTACCAGGTGGGAGGTTCATATGATCAACTACATTATTCGCCGTTTATTGATAGCCATCCCGGTTATCTTTTTGATCGTCCTGGCTACGTTCGTGATGATCCACGCCACGCCGGGCGGCCCGTTTGACACCGTGGGCGAGCGGTCCATGCCTCCGCACATCCGGCAAATCCTGGAACGCCGCTATGGCCTGGACAGACCTCTCTGGGAGCAGTTCTTTCTCTACATGCAGAACCTGCTCAAAGGGGATTTAGGCCCCCTGTTCCGCAACCAGAGCCAGGACGTCAACGATATCGTTGCCCAGAGCTTCCCTGTCTCCTTCCAACTGGGCAGCATCGCCGTTCTCCTGGGCTTTGCCATTGGCGTGCCGGCCGGGATTATCGCCGCTCTGAAGCACAACTCACTCGTTGACTACACCGCGACCTTTGTGGCTGTGTTGTCTGCCTCGGTGCCCAGCCTGGTATTAGGACCACTACTAATCCTCATCTTTTATGTTAACCTGAACTGGTTTCCGGCTATCAACTGGGGCGCTGAACCGCCTTTCTTCCTGGGGATTTTTCCCCAACCCCGTGACCTTCTGTCGTCGGAGTTCTTAAAGCACGCCGTCTTGCCCGGCTTTGCTCTGGGGACGGCCTACGCCGCCGGCATCGCCCGGCTGACGCGGGCCGGCCTGCTGGACGTGCTCTCGGCCGACTACATCCGCACGGCCAGGGCCAAGGGGCTGCGCGAATCGGCGGTCATTATCGTCCACGCCTTGAAGAACTCGATGATCCCGGTGGCCACGTTGTTGGGGCCGCTGATCGCCGGGGCGGTGACCGGCAGCCTGATCGTCGAGCAAATCTTTGCCCTCAACGGCATGGGCCGCTGGTTCATTGCCAGCGTCCAGCAGCGAGAGTACTTTCTGCTGACCGGCCTGACGTTGATTTACGGCGTTTTGCTGGTGGCCGGTAATCTATTTGTGGACGTTCTCTACGCCTGGTTAGACCCACGCATCCGTTACGATTAGTAGGGGCATGATGCATCATGCCCCTACAGCGCGATGCATCGTGCCCCTACAGGGAGAAGAGCAATGGTTGCAGAAATAGCAGCAGAAAAAAGGGCGGAGGCCGCCGTCAAAGGGCGCAGCCCGGCCCAGGACGCCTGGCGCGAGTTTCGCCGCAACAGGGTCGGCGTGGTCGGGGCCATTTTTGTCATCCTGGTGTTCCTGGTGGCTATCTTTGCTCCTTTCATTACCCCCTACGGTTTCAATGACCAAAACACGGCCACAGCCCGGGCCAAGCCGTTAACCGGCTACAACATCCTCGAGAGCAACTTGTCTAAGTGCCACTGGGCCGGCACTCCCATCCAATGGGGCTGCACCTTGTACGTCGCCGGTTCAGACAGCCTGGGGCGCGACCTCTACAGCCGGACGGTTTACGGCACGCGGGTCTCCCTGGCGGTGGCTTTCGTGGCCGCCAGCGTCAGCATCATCATCGGCTTCGTCTACGGTACGGTTTCCGGTTATGCCGGGGGACGGGTAGACAACTTGATGATGCGCGTGGTAGACTTTATGTACTCCATTCCCACGCTGCCGATCATTATTGTCATGACCTTTTATTTCCAGTCTCTGTCGCGCCGGGGTACCTCGACGGGCCTGCTTGGCTTCCTGCTGGATTTAGACCAGCGTATGGGCGGACTGCTGTTCCTGTTCATCGCCATCGGCGCCTTGAACTGGATTGGCATGGCCCGCCTGGCCCGCGGCCAGGTGCTTTCTTATAAACAAAAGGAATTTGTCGAGGCCGCCCAGGCCATGGGGGCCAGCGACAGCCGGATCATTTTCCGCCACCTGATGCCCAACATCATCGGCCCGTTGCTCATTGCCGAAAGCCTGGCCATTCCCGGCTACATCTTCCTGGAGGCGGCGCTCAGTTTTATCGGCCTGGGGGTCAACCCGCCCACGCCCAGTTGGGGAGCGATGATCAGCGCCAGCTACCAGGGGATCCAATCCAACGCCCACCTGGTCCTGGTGCCGGGACTGGCTCTGGTCTTTTTGACCCTGGCTTTCAATTTCATGGGTGACGGCCTGCGGGATGCGTTTGACGTGCGTTTGCGTGGGCGGTAAAAAAGTAGTTAAGTAATTGGGTAATTGGTTATAAGGATGGCCGAATGAAGTTGCGTGTTGCACTGGTGTGGCTGGTCGTGGTGTTTATCGGGTTGAGCCTGGCCTGCGACCGGGCAGGGGAAGTTCTGTCGCCTGAGGAGGCAACGGCCCGGGCCGAGGAGGCTCGCTTGCAACCCTCCGGGAGCGGCGAATCGGCCGAAGGAGCTTCTTTCCAATCCGGCGATAAGGCCCTACTCATTGGGACCGGATTTCTGATCAACGTTCTCGACGAGCCAGGCGGCCGGATTGTCGGTGGCCAGGCGCGCAACAGTGAAGTGACCGTCCTGGAGTCGCAGGAGTTCGAGGGCGAAATCTGGTACCGCATCCAGGCCGGCACTGCCCCGGGCTGGGTGAAGGCCGACAACCTGGTGCCCCTGGAGGGCGAGGAAAGTGGTGGGGAAGAAGGTGGTGAGGAAGCGGCGGCCTCCGGGCCGCAAGTGGGCGACACGGTTTACCTCACCGGCCGGGGCTTCCTGATTAACATCTATGATCAACCCGGCGGCCGGCTAATTGCCAACCAGGAACGTAACGTGGCTGTGACTATCCTGGACACGACCGAGTTTGAAGGTACACCCTGGTATCTGATTGATGCGCCCACCGGGGAAGGCTGGGTGGCGGCCGAGAATATTACCAGCGAGCAGCCTTAAGAAGCCAGAGCCAGGTTTTGGCCCTGCCAAAACTCGGCTAGAGTTAGAGTCAGGGTAGGGGCACGATAGTTCGTGCCCCTACTTTTGTTGTTGGGAGCGATGACAATAGGCCATGAAGAAACATCTTATTTTTCTGTTGGGGGCGTTGTGCCTGGCGGCTTGCAGTGGGCCGGCCGGGCGGTTGTGGCTCAACGCCCCTGGCTGGAGCCGGGCGCAATGGGTGGGTACGGCCCAAATCCCGGACCCGGTATCTATGGCCCTGGACGAGGCCGGCACCGTTTACCTGCTGCTGGTGGGCGGGGAGGACGAGGCATTGCAACTTCAAGTCCTGGCGCTGGACCGGCAGGCGCGCGTTGTTTGGCAGCAAAAGCTGGATCAGGCGTTGAGCCAGCCGGATAAGCCGCTGCTCTTTTGGGACGGCCGCGAGTTGCAGTTGTTCTGGCTCAGCGACCGCCGCCTGTTTCAGGCCCGGCTGGACAAAAGCGGCCGCGTTGTTTCGCCCCCCCAGGTGTTGTCGGGCGATTACCAGGTGGAATCGTACCATGTCGCCGTCAATTCCCGTGGCCAGGCGGCCGTCTGGTTCGCTACGGCGCGCCGCGAACCAGGGCTGTACGCCCTGCCCCTGGGCGAATTAGACGGGGAGGTGGTCGTCGTTGACGAGGCCGGTATCCGCCCGGTGTTGCGGTTTGACGATGAGGGGACGCTGAACGCTATCTGGGCTCACTACCCGCAGGGCTTCGGCCAGACCCGTTTTTATTACGCCGCCTACCCGGAAGGCGTGTTCCAACCAGGCCAGGAAACGGCCGTGGCGGAGTTTTCGGTCAACGTCACCAGCCAACTGGACGGGCCGTGGCTGGGGCTGGACCATGAGCAGGCTTACCTGTTTTGGAATATCGCTGTCCGCACGGGAGCGGCGGCCGGCAGCGTGTCCACCAACCATGTGGCCTTTCCGCTCGGCCGGCCGGCGTTGAACCGGCCGCAGTTGTTGCGCGTTCCGGCCGAGGCTGACCTGCCTTACGAAGAAGCGGCCGGCGGCGGGCTGCTGGCCGGCCCCCGGGTGCTGCTGGAGAGCTACAGCGAAGGCTCGACCACGCCGGCCAGCCTCTTTCCTAACCCGGCCCCGGCCGGCGAACTGGCCCTGGCTGTGCAGGTCCAGGCCCGCTTCCAGTGGAATAAGGTAGCCAGCCAGGCCGGCCTGCTTTTCCTGGAGGAGGAGGGTCCGACCTCGTACCAGTTGTTGAGCTTTACCTCCTCGGCCACGACCGCGCCGGCCGTGTTGAGCGATCCGGCCGGCTACCTTTACGCTACCTGGTTAGAGCCAGGCGGCTCAGGGTTTACCGTCTACTTTGCCAGCACCGCGCCCGACCTGCGGCAGGCGCTGCGTAGCCTCAGTAGCGACGACGTGGGCCGGCTGGCGGCCGAGACGCTTTTTGGCCTGCTGACGGGGGCGCTGTTAGCCCCGATTGCCGTGAGTCTGTGGCTGATTTTGCCGGGCGTCTTGCTGTTGTTGACGTCGGTGCTGCGCCGGCGGGAGGAGAAATTGACCAGTCCGGGCACGCTCGTCAGCGTTGCTCTGGCCGTCGCTGCGTTTTGGGTAGTGAAAGTAGCTTCTATTCCGGGCCTCCTGGCCTACGCGCCCTTTTCAGCCTGGCTTCACCTGCCTGGCTGGATGCAACTTCCCTTACAGATTATCGTTCCACTCGCCATTATGATCGGCGCTATCGTGACGGCCTGGCATTTTACTTACCGTCGCGACGTAAACTCGCTGCTCTATTTCATTTTGCTCTATGGCGCTATAGATGGCCTGCTGACGATGGCCGTGTACGGCGTTTTGGTTTACGGCGCGCTGTAGAACAATTTTCAAAATTGTTCGACCTTCGATTCGTTGTCGTGTAGCCAGGAGCAGGGTACAATGGCAGCGTGTTTGGCCGTTAATGACACCATTAACGGCGTTCGACCGGCAGGTTTGGCGTTGGTAAGGCCCACCAAAGTCTCTTTTTGTCACCTTCTTGTCACCACATTGACATGATTTGCCATTTGCTCTACAATAGTCGCTAAGCAATGGCATGATAAATTTTCCCATGCCAGTTTGACTTTCGGAAGAACGAGCGGGTCAAGTGGAATTGGCAAGAAGAGACCTCGGGCCTACCCTGATATCTTTGGAGAAAGGGAGAGAATGGCCCATTTACTAGAAGTCCACGATTTAGTGACAAGGTTTTATACGGAAAACGGGGTCGTTCACGCAGTGAACGGGATCTCGTACACGCTCGACGAAGGGGGGTCACTGGCCATCGTCGGGGAGAGCGGCTCAGGCAAGTCGGTGGGAGTGCTGTCGCTGCTGCGGCTGATACCGACGCCGCCGGGCCGCCTAGAGGGGGGCGAGGTATTGTACAACGGGCGGGACCTGCTAAAGATATCAGACTCGGAGATGCGGTCCATTCGGGGGCGAGAAATCTCCATGATTTTCCAGGACCCGATGACGTCGTTGAACCCGGTGCTGACTATCGGGCGGCAATTGACGGAAGGGCTGAGGTTGCACCTGGGGATGAACGACGCTCAGGCCAAGCAGCGGGCGGCCGAAATGCTGGACCTGGTAGGGATACCTAACGCCGAAGACCGGTTGAACGATTATCCACACCAATTCTCCGGTGGGCAGCGACAGCGTGTTATGATCGCTATGGCCCTTTCGACCAACCCGTCGATATTGATAGCCGACGAGCCGACGACGGCGCTGGACGTGACCATCCAGGCTCAGATTGTCGAACTGGTCAAACAGTTACAACAGAAGCTGGGAATGGCCATTATCTGGATCACCCATGACCTGGGAATTGTCGCCGGGTTGGTAGAGAAGGTAGCTGTCATGTACGCTGGGTTCATCGTCGAGATGGGGCCAGTGCGCGACGTGTATTACCACCACAGCCACCCGTACACACTGGGACTGCTGGATTCCCTGCCAAAGCTGGATGCGGTAGAGAAACAACGACTGGCGGCCATCAAAGGGCTGCCGCCAGACTTGCTGGAAGAGGCAAACCATTGTCCATTTTCGCCGCGCTGTCCGTTTGTAATAGACAAATGTTGGCAAGAGAACCCGCTGCTGATACCGGCCGGGCCGAACCATCAGGCGGCCTGCTGGCGCTGGGAAGACGTCCGACAGGCTGAGCGGTTTATAGAGGTGGCGGCATGAACGGGCAGACGAACGGGCAAGAAGTCATTGTCGAAGTGAAAAACCTGAAGAAGCACTTTCCCATCTATCGGGGGGTGCTGCGACGGCAGGTGGGCGCGGTGCAGGCGGTAGACGGAGTCAGCTTCAACGTCTACAAAGGGGAGACGTTGGGGCTGGTCGGGGAAAGTGGCTGCGGCAAGTCCACCACCGGGCGGACGATTTTGCAATTGCTGGAACCAACGGGGGGTGAGGTGTACTTCCAGGGCAAAGAGCTGACCGGCCTGGGAAAGGGCGAGTTGCGGCGGGCGCGACGGCACATGCAGATGATCTTCCAGGATCCCTACGCTTCGCTGAACCCACGGATGTCGGTAGGCAGCATCATTGGCGAACCGTTACAGATCCACAACATCGGGGACAGCCAGAGCCGGAAAGAACGGATCCAGGAGTTGCTGCGGCTGGTGGGGCTGAACCCATACTTTATCAACCGCTACCCGCACGAGTTCTCCGGCGGGCAGCGGCAGCGCATAGGCATCGCGCGGGCGCTGGCGACCAACCCGTCGTTCATCGTGGCCGACGAGCCGATCTCGGCCCTGGACGTGTCTATCCAGGCCCAGGTGGTCAACCTGTTGGACGATTTGAGGGCGGAGTTGGGGCTGACGTACCTGTTCATCGCTCACGATCTCTCAATGGTGCGCTACATCAGCGACCGGGTGGCGGTGATGTACCTGGGGCGAATTGTCGAGCTGAGCGACCGGGTGGCGGTGTTTGAGAAGCCGCTGCACCCTTACACCCAGGCGTTGTTGTCGGCGATCCCGATCCCAGACCCGGACAAGGAGGCCAAGCGGAAGCGGCTCATTCTGGAGGGGGACGTACCCAGTCCGGCGAATCCGCCGAAGGCGTGCCGGTTCCACCCGCGCTGCCCGTATGCGACGGAGGTCTGCCGGGAGGTGGACCCGGAGTTCCGCGACCTGGGCACGGCCGGGCGGCTACATTGGGTAGCCTGCCACCACGCCGAGAAGTTCTTGTAGAACGATTTTGAAAATCGTTCTACTTAGCTGATAGCTCCAAATAAAGGAGGTGAGGCAACGGCAACGTAGATCAAAAAGAGAAGCTCAGTTTTCACACGTTTATTGAAACCTAGAAAGTTTGCTAACACTATGGAGGAGGCTTTAGAAAATGTTTAAGAATAAGAAACGGAGCCATTTGCTGGCGGTCCTACTGCTCCTGGGTATTTTCCTCGTCGCCTGCCAGCCGCAGGAAGTCGTCCGGGAAGTGCCCGTGGAAGTGACCCGCGTCGTGACCGAAACGGTGACGGAGGGCGGCGCTCAGGTTGAGGTGACCCGTGTCATCACCGAGGAAGTCGTCGTCACGGCGACCCCAGAACCGGTAGCGCCGGTATCGTTCGTCGCCCCGGACCCGACCACCTACACGGCGCTGACCTTCGGCGACATCAGCACCATGGACCCCAACCTGGCCTACGACACGGCTAGCGGCCAGTTGATCGAAAACGTCATGGAAACGCTGATCTACTACAACCACACCGACGGCACCACCTACGTACCGCAGTTGGCGACCGAGGTGCCCAGCCTGGAGAACGGCGGCATTTCCGAGGACGGCCTGACCTACACCTTCAACATCCGCCAGGGCGTCACCTTCCACAACGGCAGCGACCTGACCCCCAGCGACTTTGCCTACACCTTCCACCGTGGCCTGCTGCAGTCTGATCCCAACGGCCCGCAGTGGCTGCTGCTGGAGCCGCTTCTGGGCTACTCCAGTTGCTCTGACGTGACCGAGGGTATTGACCCCGAGTGCGGGCTGGCCGGCGACCGCGAAGCGCTCCTGGCCGGGGCCACACCGGAGCAACTGGTGGCGACCTGTGAAGCAGTGAAGGCGTCCGTAGTAGCCGACGACGATGCCGGCACGCTGACCTTCCACCTGGTAGCCCCGTGGGGCCCGTGGCTGGCTACGCTGGCCCAGTCCTGGGGTGCGGCCATTGACCAGGAATGGGCGGCCGAGAACGGGGCCTGGGACGGCGACTGCGCCACCTGGCAGAACTTCTACGCCCCCGGCGCGGAAAATGACGAGCTGTCGGCCATCATCAACGGCACCGGCCCCTACATGCTCGACCACTGGACGCCGGGCGAGGAGTACGTCCTGGTGGCCAATCCCAACTACTGGCGCGCCGAAGGCGACGTGCTTTGGGAGAATGGCCCGTCCGGCGAAGCCCGGATCAAGACCGTCATCGTCCGCATCGTGGATGAGTTTGGCACCCGTTTCGCCGCCCTGCAGGCCGGCGACGCCGAGAGTATCGCGGCGAACATTGAGGACTACGTCCAGTTAGACCCGCTGGTGGGCGAGCACTGCGACTGGCAGACGTTTGAATGCACGGCCGACGCGGAGCACCCCGACGGCCAACTGCGCAAATGGGACAACCTGCCCAGCGTGAGCCGGACCGACATCTTCCTCAACTTCAACGTGGCCACCGACGAGAGCGGCGCCAACGCCTACATCGGCAGCGGCCAGTTGGACGGCAACGGCATCCCGCCGGACTTCTTCTCTGACATCAACGTCCGCCGGGCCTTCGCCCAGTGCTTTGACTACGAGACCTACATCGCCGAAGCCCTGGACGGCCGGGGCGTCCGCAACAACGGCCCCATCATCCGGGATATGCTCGGTTACAACGAAGACGGCCCGATGTACGAGTACAACCTGGACGCCTGCGCCGAAGAGCTGGCCCAGGCCTGGGGCGGCGTTTTGCCGGAGACCGGCTTCCGCCTGCAAGTGGCTTACAACACCGGCAACACCACCCGCCAGACCATCGCCGAGATTCTGCAGACCAACCTGGCTTCGGTGAACCCGAATTACCGGATTGAGGTCCTGGGCCTGCCCTGGCCGACGCTGCTGGCCGCCTTCCGGGCTACCCAGTTGCCGGTGGCCGTCAGCGGCTGGATTGAAGACATTCACCACCCGCACAACTGGGCCCAGCCGTTCACGGTTGGCACCTTCGCCGGCCGCCAAAACCTGCCTGACGATCTGATTGGCCAGTTCAGGGAGTTGGTAAACGCCGGCGCACAGGAAGCTGATGCGGCCGCAGCCGAGCAGATCTACTTCCAGTTGCAACAACTGTACTACGACGAGGTGCCCACGATCCCGTTGGCCCAGGCCACGGCTGCCCGCTTCGAGCAGCGCTGGGTCCAGGACTGGTATAACCGCGTCGGCGCTTTCGGCACGTATTGGTACGCGCTGGGTCTGGCCAGCGAGTAGTAATACTCTGCCCTGAGTTGTTAGCTTAGTTTCTTTCTGCACCCTCCCGGAGGTTTGAAACCTCCGGGAGGGTCGTCCCAAAGGGGGTCGTTATGACAGCATATATTATTCGCCGGTTGTTGGTGATGCCGATCATCTTATTTGGCGTGACCCTGTTAATTTTTGCCGTGCTGCAGACGTTGGACTCGACGCAGCGCGCTTCCCTGTACGTGCGCGACATTCCGCGCAACGAAAACCAGGTTGCGGCCATCATCCGCCGCTACGGCCTGGACGATCCCCTGCCGGTCCAGTACTGGCACTGGCTGGTCGGCCGGCGCGACCCGGTGACGGGCGAGATCGTTGGCGGCGTGCTGCGCGGCGATTTGGGCTACTCCCAGACCGGCCGCGAGCCGGTGGTCGAGGTGTTGAAGCGCCGCCTGCCGGCGTCCGTAGAGCTGGCCATCTGGAGCGCCGCGCCCATTATCGCCATCGGCATCTGGCTGGGGATCCAGGCCGCCCTGCACCACAACAAGCCGATTGACCAGGCGGCGCGCGTCTTTGCCATCCTGGGCTACTCCTTCCCAACCTTCGTCTTTGGCCTGCTGATGCTGCTGATCTTTTACGCCAAGCTGGGCTGGTTCGCGCCGGGGCGGTTGGACACCCAGTTCAACCTGCTTGTCAACCGGCCGGCCGAGTTTACCCAGTACACCAGAATGATGACCTTCGACGCCCTGTTAAACCTGCGCTTTGACATCTTCCTCAATGCCCTGCGACACATGGTCCTGCCCATTATCACCCTTTCTTACCTGTCCTGGGCCTTGCTGCTGAAGGTGACCCGTTCTTCAATGCTGGAAGCGCTGCGCCAGGATTACGTCACCACGGCCCGGGCCAAGGGGCTGGCCGAGCGGGTGGTCATTAACCGCCACGTGCTCAAGAATGCCCTCATCCCGGTGGCGACGATTGCCGGCGCCACGGTGGCCGGCCTGCTGAACGGCGTCGTCATTACCGAGACGATCTTTGACCTGCCCGGCCTGGGCAGCGCGGCGGCCAACGCCGCCCGAAGCCTGGACCTGTTCACCATGTCGGGTTATGCCCTCTTTACGGCCGCCCTGTTTGTCTCGGTCAATTTGGTCGTAGACGTCCTCTACGGCGTTCTGGACCCCCGGGTCCGCCTGGAGTGAAAGGGAGGATAAACAATGACTACGGCAACGTCAGAACCTGTCAGCCTGAACGCTCCGGTGGTTGAGGGGCTAGACCTGCGGGCCCACAGCCGGTTGGAGCAGTTGGTAGGACCCGAGTGGTACCGGCTGCTGAAAGGGGTGGTTACCAACCCCTTGTCGGTGACCGGCCTGATTATTATTGCCCTGTTTATTCTGACGGCCGTCTTTGCCCCGGTCCTGGCCCCGCCCATCCGCGACAATTGGGACACCAGCCTCATACCCCGCGACGGTTTCCGCTCCGAGCCCCAGCCTCCCGGCGCGGTCTGGCAGCGGGATGCGCCGCAGACGATCCCGTTCTGGTACAAGGCCCTGACCGGCAAGGACGAGTGGGTCCACCTGTTCGGCACGGCCAGCGGCCAGTACGACATTTACTACGGCGTGGTCTGGGGCACGCGGACAGCCCTCTTTATTGGCGGGGTGGTGGTGGCCGCTTCGGCGGTGATTGGCATTCTCATCGGCTCCATTGCCGGCTTTTACGGCGGCTGGGTGGACGAGATCCTGATGCGCTTCGTCGAGGTCTTTATCGCCTTCCCCTTCCTGGTAGCCGCCCTCATCCTGGCCGCGGCCCTGGTGCCAATTATCGGGCAGAGCATCTGGCCGGCTTCAATTGCTTTGATCGTCTTTGGTTGGACGACGTACGCCCGGCTGCTGCGGGGCGACATTCTGTCCACCAAGGAACGGGAGTACGTCACCGCCGCCCGCGCGGCCGGAGCCAAGGACAGCCACCTGATCCTGCGCCACATTCTGCCCAATGCTATTTTCCCCACGCTGGTAGTCCTGTCGCTGGACATGGGCTCGATTGTGTTATCCTTTGCCGCGCTCAGTTTCCTGGGTGTGGGCACGCCGGTCGGCTACACCGACTGGGGCCAGATCGTCAGCTTTGCCCGGCAATGGATCCTCAGCCTGGACGTCTATTGGTATATCATTGTTTTCCCGGGCCTGGCGTTGCTGTTCTACGGCCTGGGCTGGAATCTGGTCGGCGACGCGCTGCGAGATATTCTGGACCCGAAGATGCGCGGGCGCCGTTAGTGGTCTGTTAGACGACGGACGACGGGCGGCGCATATATGCGCTCAGGACGATGGCGGGCCGCGCGAGTGGCCCGCTTCTCTTTTCGGACGCGGATGAACGCGGATCTACGCAGATTAACAATTCTGGCGCTGGCAGTGGTCTTGTGGGGTGGCGGCGTAAGGCAATTTTCAAAATTGCCCTACGCCGCTACCCCACAACCAACTCCGACGGTTGACCGGCTGGCCGCTCCGCCCACGGTCTACCCACCCACGCAGGCCGATGATGGCGCTCAACTGTTCTGGCTGCACTGCCAGCCGTGCCACGGCGACCAGGGCCAGGGACTGACCGACGAGTGGCGGGCCCAGTACCCACCCGAGGACCAGGATTGCTGGCAGTCGGGTTGCCACGGCAAGCAGCCTTACGAAAACGGCTTCACCGTGCCAACCGCCATTCCCGCGGTCATCGGCCAGGACAGCCTGGGCCGCTTTGAGACGATGGGCCAGGTGTTTGACTTTATGCGCGCGGCGATGCCTTTCCAGGACCCGGGGCACTTGAGCGAGGAAGAGTACCTGGCCCTGACCGCTTTCCTGGCCCGGGCCCACGGGGTGTGGGACGGCCGGCCGTTGGACACCAACAACGTTTACCAGGTGCGGCTGCGGTCGGCGACTGCGGAAACAGTGACGCCACCGGCGTCGCCGGCGCCGGCCGGGGTATCACAGAACCCTCAGGCAGGCAATGGGTTGGTCTACGGGGCGGCCGCGGTGCTGATCATTTTTTTAACGGTTATTGCCTGGGGCATCAAAGTCTTTATGGGTCACCGGCAGCGGATAAGGGAGTTGGACTAACCAACTCTCGGATAAGCGGATGGTTAGGCACATCTATCTGTTTATCTGTTTTCACTCGTTGCCAGGCGTGGTTCATTAAATATGGCATCATCATCCCACGTAACTTCTCCCTGGTTGGATCAGAGTGAAGAGCAACGGCAACGTGTCTTCTATCGCCGGTTGGGCCTTTTGAACGGCCTGGCGCTGGGCCTGGCTATTGTCCTGGGCGTTTGGGGACCGCAATTGGCCGCTCTGTCCGGGATCCCGGCGGCTTCAGCTTATGCCAGCGTGATCGTTGCTGCCACGCTGATCTTTTTGCTGGCCGGCCTGATAGGCTGGCTTACGGCTCGAATTGCCCGAGGGTGGATTACTTTTCTGCTGTGGCTGGCCACGGCGGCTGTGATCGTCGTCATCATTGGTTACCAACCTAACCAGCTTCGGACCCTGGCGATCTGGTTGTCCGACCGGCGCTTTTGGGGATTGCCGATTTATCCTTTCCTGGGCGGTTCTGTGGTGGCTCTCATTTTGGCCGGTTTTCTAATGCTTCTGACCCTGGCCACGCTGGCTATTCTGCAGGACTACCGCCTGGAAGGGATTTACAGCAGCCTGAAGTCCCAGAAGCGGCCGGGCTGCGTCACCTGGTTCTTGTTATTGTTGCCCCTGCCCCTGGTCGTCCTGGCCGCTTATGTCACCGGCAACATTGTCAGTGGCAGTTACTCGTCCCGCACTCTCTGGTTGGTCAACGAGGTTATCCAGACTGGCCGGACGTACGAGGGTGATCTGTTTGCCCTGAGCCGGGCAGAGGGCATCAACTACGACGCCATTCACGGCGTCCGGGATCAGCTTGAGGGCAATTACACCCTGTTTATCGGTAGCGTGGAACTAGAGACGGCTACGACCTTTGTCGTCGTTCATTTTGACAGCGGATCTTGGATCAACTGCCGGGTGGTAAACGAGCAGTTGAGTTTTTGCTACGACGCCTCGCTGCCCTACACGATTGGCCTGGCCAGCCTGATTAGCGGTGAGCCGGTCCCGGAAGATTGCCGGGGTTGCGTGCCCCGGGTGAGCGACGAGTGGCGCGCCTGGTTGCAGGAGCGGGGCGGCCGATTCGCCGGCCCACCCCAGGTTCGCCGCGTGACCCAACAGGATAGTTACGTGCTGATGGAGGCGGCCTCGACCACAGGTGACTACAAACTGTTCTGCTGGTTTAACGGTCTGACCGTGGTGCGGATTGAGAGCTGTGGGGAGTAGGGGCACGATGCATCGTGCCCCTACTGGAGATTAAATGTTGCCCCTTCTAAAATTCCTGCTGCGCCGCCTGGCGGCTGTCCCCATTACTTTCCTGGTGATTACGGCCGTGCTCTATAGCGTGGTGATGCTGGCCGCGCCGGAAGAGCGGGCCTCGCTGTACCTGCCGCCGCGCCTGCCCAGCAACATGACGCCAGAGCGGATGCAGCAAATTCTAAATGTGATTATTGAGGAGCATGGCCTGAACGACCCCTTCCCGCAGCAATATTTTCGCTGGTTGTCAGGCCTGCTGCGAGGTGATTGGGGTTGGAGCCCGGTCTTGAACGCCGACGTCCTGGAAGCTCTACTCGACCGCACCCCGGCTACGGCCGAGTTAACTCTGTACTCGATTCTGCTGCTGATCCCGATCGGACTGGTTAGCGGTGTGATGGCCGGTTGGCAAGAGAACAGCCGGGCCGACCACCGCTTCCGGTTGGTGGCCTTCGTGGCTACCTCTATCCCGCCCTTCATTTTGGGACTCTTCTTGTTGTCTATTTTTTACGTCGGGCTGGGCTGGTTTGCGCCGGGCCGGACTGGTATCACCGAGTTGTCGCTGAGGACTTTCACCTCGTTCCAGCGGTACACCGGCCTGTTGACGGTGGACGGCCTGTTAAACGGCCGGCTGGACGTGACGATTGACGCCCTGCGCCACCTGGCTCTACCTGTCTTTAGCCTGAGCCTGGCCCATTGGGCCACACTGGCCCGGGTGACGCGGGCGACTGTGATTGACGTGAAAGACCAGGAGTATATTGTTGCCGCTCGGGCGCGGGGGCTGTTGCCGCGCTCCGTCATCTGGCAACACGCCTTTCGCAATGCCTTGCTGCCCGGCCTGACCAGTAGCGCCCTGTCGGCCGCTTCGTTGGTGACGGGGGTGTTTATCATTGAGGTAATCTTCAACTACAAAGGGGTAGCGGAGATGATGGTGGACAGCATGTTGTTTGGCGCGCCGGATGCTCCCCTGACGCTGGGGTTTGCCGTTTACAGCGTCCTGTTGGTGCTGCCGCTGATGTTCATCCTGGACGTTTTGAAAGCGGTTGTTGATCCCCGTGTTCGGGAGGGCGAGATTGTTTAATGATCCACTGGCGCCGCTTTTTTAGCCGCAAGCAAAATATCCTGGCTCTGGCCATTATTGGCCTGTTCTTCTTCGTGGCGGCGGCCGCTCCGCGGCTGGCCCCGCCAGACGATCCTGAGGAGCCGCTGCCGTTCAAGCCGGTCGGCCGGGCGTTTGACCGCACACCACATCCACCCAACGAGCTAAACCTGTTGGGGACCACGCCGCGCCGGACAGACGTGAACCTGCCAGGCGTGGCCCCTGGCCAGGCCAGCGCACCACAACTGGACATCTATTACACCCTGATCTGGGGCACACGCTCGGCGCTGCGTTTTGGCCTGACGGCTACGCTGTTGACGGCCACCTTTGGCACGCTGGTGGGCCTGGCCAGCGGTTACGCCGGTGGCCTGGTCAATGGCCTGCTCATGCGTATGACCGATGCCTTTCTGACCTTCCCACCTATTGCCGCCGTCTGGTTGTTTGAGCGGGCCTTGTTTTCCCAGTTCATCGTCAATCCGTTTGAGCCGCCGCCGGACCCCCGGCCGATCCAACTGTTTCTGGAAAGCTTGCAGCTCACCCCGGTGATGCTGGCCCTGGTCCTATTCTCGTGGATGCCCTACGCCCGGATTATTAACGCGCTGGTCCTCCAGCTCAAGAAGAGCGATTTTGTGCTGGCCGCCCAGTCCATGGGGGCCAGCGGCCCACGGATTATTTTCCGCCACCTGCTGCCCAACGCCATTAGCCCGGCCGTCGTCCTGGCTGCTCGCGACGTGGGTGGGCTGGTGATTCTGGAATCGGCCTTTACCTTTATTGGCCTGGGGGGAACAGTGGCCTGGGGCGTTTTGCTGGTCGGCGGCCGGGATTACATTATTGGCCTGGGAGGCAATCCTTTCACCTACTGGTGGACGTTCTTGCCCGTGGCTATGGCCCTGATTCTATTTGGCATAGGCTGGAATTTGTTGGGCGACGGACTGAATACCCTGCTTAACCCCCGCGCTGCCAGGCGCCGCTGAAAATGGGGGAGCGCCGCCAGATCAAACACCGCAGGCTTCCAAGACCTGGGTGGGGTTTTCCTAAGACTGGTAAATCCCTGCGCTTGACATGAACTTGTGTTTGCATATACTATTATTCAACGCGCGTTGACAACACGAGAAGAACCATCTCTGTCGAATAAAGGTCATGACCAGAGAAGACCCCCGATCAGCTCGATATGGTCCAAAATGCAATCCGTTATGGGGGCTGCTGGCGCTGGCTGTTCTGATTAGTTGTTCTACGAACCCTAAAACTGAATCGCCAGGTTCACTTTCAACTGCGCCGCCTTTGCCAACTGTCACATCAATTCTGCTAACTTCTACCCCTTTATTAACCACTGAGCCAATGACCCTGCCTGATTTTTTCTATGGGGCCGACCTCTCATACGTCAACGAGATGGAAGATTGCGGCGCTGTTTACCGGGTGAACAGCATACCGCAAGATCCATTCACAATTTTTGCCGGGCGGGGAGCAAATCTCGTTCGGGCGCGGCTATGGCATAACCCGACCTGGACGAACTACAGCACATTGGCAGATGTTCAAAAGACGTTTGGCCGCGCCCAAGAGGCCGGCATGTACACCATTCTCTCTATTCACTATTCAGATGATTGGGCCGATCCCGGGCAGCAACGCATTCCGGCCGCCTGGCAGGAGATTGACGACACTGAGCAACTGGCGCAAGCCGTTTATGATTACACCCGTGATGTGCTCCTGACATTACATGAGAATGGTCTTATGCCAGATTTTGTTCAGGTGGGCAATGAAACCAATGGCGGCATGTTGAAACGTGTCGTCGGGATTGACTGGTCTCGGGACGCGCAGTTATTCAACGCCGGTATTCGGGCCATTCGTGACGTCACTAACGAGGTTGGGCAAGGCCCGCAGATTGTTCTTCACATTGCTCAACCAGAAAATACAGGCTGGTGGTTTCGGGAAGCGGTGGCCAACGGTGTCACCGATTTTGACGTGATTGGCATTTCTTATTACCCACAGTGGAGCCGGATGACAATTTCACAACTGGGGGGGCAAATCACTTACTTGCGTAATACCTTCGGCAAAGCAGTCATGGTTGTGGAGACAGCTTATCCCTGGACGTTAGAAGCGGTGCAAGAATCGGCCGACAATATCCTGAATCAAGGCCTCCGCCAGTATGGCATTTCGCCCCAGGGGCAAAAAGATTTTCTCCTGGATCTGGCGCAAACGACGATTAACAACGGCGGTTTAGGAGTTATTTACTGGGAACCGGCCTGGGTCTCCACGAACTGTGCCACCCGCTGGGGGCAAGGTTCTCATTGGGAAAATGCCACCTTTTTTGATTTCCAGAATAACAATGAACTGCTACCGGCCGTCGAGTTCTTCAATGGGCCATACACTGTTCCCACTCGGCTGCTGGAAGGAACAATTCACGAATCATATGGTCAGGCCCTGTTTACAGACGCTAAAGGCGACAGTCTGGAACAGACAACTCATCTCGACCTTCACGCGCTTTACATGGATGATGACGCTGACTATTTTTACTTCACCCTGGCTATTAATGGCGCTATTTCCACCCAACTCTGGGGAAAGTACCTCATTTACATTGACACCAGCAACGATGAAAAGGGAGCCGACGTTGACATCCGCAATCGGCCCATCACGGTTATTGGCGGACACAAGCCGGAGTTTAGACTAGACATCGGTATTGTCGAAGAAAATGGAACGTTGGGTGGGGAATTCATCCTGAATGCCTGGAACGGAACGGAATGGGAAGAGATACCATTTACCGGAGCAACGGCCATTAGCAATGGTTCCACATCCATCGTCGAGTGGCAACTGCCTAAGGCGCTTTGGCAGCATCAGACTGCCATTTGGATCGGTGTTGTCAGCGTGGGAAGAGGGCGCAACCATACGGCCGCCGATATTCTTGGTTCAGAACCATCCCCCCTGGATTGGTCTGAAAGTGTGACATTATCCACCTTTTTGCGGTACGAAGCGGCCGCCCCGTGACAGGTCTCCTGACATCTAACCTGGCGTCAACAGTTGCCCAGGTTAGATGTCTTTTTTATCACAAATCAACGCCCGTTGATTTTAAAATCATATTGAGGAGGTTTGGAAGATGCACAGCAAAAACACGAAACGTCAGAAATGGTCCCTTCTGGCCGGCCTGGTTATTTTCCTCCTGGTGCTTGCCGCCTGTAGTGGCGGCCAGGCGGGAACGACTCCGCCGGCAGAGGAATCGGTGGAGGAGGCGGCACAACCGACCGAAGAAGCCATTGAGGCTACGGAAGAGGAGGGCGCCGGAGAACCGGCGGGCGCCGAAGAACCAGCGCCTCCCGAAGAGCCAACGCCGGCCGAAGAAGAAGCGGCCGCTGAGGAAGAAGCACCGGCCGAAGAAGAAATGGCCCCGACCCCGGTCGCCAATACTGAGAATAGTTTGACCATGTGGGTGTACGACGACGGCCGCATCGGCGTTCTCACCGAACTTGGCCAGCAGTTTGAAGCGGAGTATGGCATCCCTGTCATCGTCGAAGCGGTTGACCTGGGTGAGATCTCCAATCAGATATTGCTGGGCGCAGGAACCGGCACAGGCCCGGACATGGCCATCATCCCTCATGATAATCTGGGACCGTTGGTTGAGAATGGTGCGGTTGCCCCTGTTGACCTGAGTGACAAAGCGAATGAATACCTGCCTAACGCCATTGACGGCTTTACCTATAACGGCGAACTGTATGGTCTGCCATTGGCTGTAGAAAATATCGGCTTCTTCCGCAACACCGAGATGGTGCCAGAAGCTCCCACAACCTGGGATGAAGTCTTCACCATTGGTCAAGAACTGGTTGATAGCGGTGAGGCAGAAATCGCGGCCGCATTCCCAGATTTAACCTACAACATTTATCCCGTTTACACCTCCTATGGTGGTTACATCTTCGGCCGTGACGCCGAGGGCAATTTTACGCCTGATGACATTGGTATGAATTCCGAGGGCTTCATAGAAGGAATGACCTGGGTTCAAACAATGATTGAAAACGGATTGGCTTCCGAAAACGTAGACTGGGAAGCTGCCCACGTGCTATTTGAAACAGGCCGGGCGCCCTTCATCTTCACCGGCCCCTGGGCCATCAATCGCTTCAAGACGGCGGGTGTGCCCTACGCCATCTCTGCTTTCCCGGCCGCCGAAGAGGGTGGTGAACCTGGCTATCCGTTTCTCGGTGTTCAGGGTATCGTCTTCAATGCCAATTCCTCCGATCTGTTATTGGCTCAAACCTTTGCCATGGAGACGATAGCTACTCAGGAAGGCATGCAGGCCATCTTTGACGCCGAACCAAGGCCATCGGCCTGGCAGAGCATTTTTGAAGCGGCTAATGACCCGGATACGATTGGTTTTAACGAGGCAGGTATAAATGCCGACCCGATGCCTTCGATTCCGGCGATGGGCTTTGTTTGGGATGCCTGGGTCAATGCCGGCACGTTGGTCGCCACGGGTGAAATGAGTCCGGCGGATGCGCTGCAAAACGCCGTTGATCAAATTCAAGCGCAAATCGCAGAGTCTCAATAGAATTATTTTTCTCTTTGCTCCGCGGTGGCAGTCGCCAGGCAACAGCAACTTTGCCGGCGGCTGCCACCAGGTGTCGCGCCTGAGGATTTCACCCACGAATTATGCATTCGTCAACTATCCGTCTTTCCCGCTTCGCTTATCTCGGCAATTTTGTGGCCATGGGGATCATTGCTGCCGGCGCTCTGTGGTTAGTTACCCAACTAATCGCCGACGGTAATTATCCAATGGCGACCATGGTTAGCGCGATTATCATCTTTCTTTGCCTGGTGTATCTTCGGCCGCGATTCACCCCCATGCGCTGGCTGGCCGTGGGTATTGCCCTGGCGATGTTGTTCACGCTTTATCCCATTTTCTACACGTTTTATATCGCCTTTACGAATATGGGTGACGGACACCTGCTGTCGAAGCAGCAGGCCATTGAACGCCTGGAAGGTGAGCGCACCCTGCCGGAAGGAGGCGTCACTTATTCCTGGGCGGCTTACCAGTCACCAGAAGGAGATTTTGCGTTATGGTTGATAGCCGATGACGGGACAGCTTATCTAGCTAAACCTGGGGAACCGGTAACGGCCGTGTCGCCTGACGACTTCGCCTTAGATGAAGACGGCTTTCCCCAACAAGTCGAAGGCTACCGGCGTCTGACAAATCGTGAAACTGTCCCCATCATTAGCGAGTTAGGAGCGATTGATTTCGGCACAGAAGACGACACCGTACGCATCCGATCTTTGCGAGATGCCGCTACGCTTGTTCCTCATTACCGCTATGATGCCGAACAAGATGTCATGGTGGATCAACAAACCGGTACGGTGTACACACCTGTTGACGGCACCTTCACCGCAGAATCCGGTGAAACGTTAACCCCGGGCTACATGGTAACAGTCGGCTGGCGTAATTTCGTGCGCTTCCTGAATAATGAGGCAATTCGTGGGCCGATAGTCGGCATTTTGTTGTGGAACTTTAGCTTTGCCTTCCTCTCCGTTGTGCTCAGTTCTATCGTCGGCCTGATCATTGCTTTGCTGTTTGAAGAGTTGCCGGGCAAAAAAGTGATTCGCGCCTTACTCATTATTCCTTACCCTATACCTGTTCTCGTTTCCGTCCTTATCTGGCGCAGTATTCTCAATCCGGATTTGGGCATTGTTAGCATCACGCTTGAATCCCTCTTCGGCGCAGCACCGGCCTGGTTTTTGAACCCCTCTTGGGCCAGGATCGCTCTCGTATTGATTAACGTCTGGCTCTCTTATCCTTATTTCTACGTCATTACAGCCGGCGCTTTGAGCGCTATTTCCTCAGAAATCAAGCAGGCAGCAATCGTTGACGGCGCTTCTGGCTGGCAATCTTTTTATCACATTATGCTACCCCTTTTACTACGGATTCTTAGCCCGCTGCTCATTGCTTCCTTCACTTTCAACTTCAATAACTTCAATCTCATCTACATCTTCAACTTCGGCGGGCCCCCCCTGGCCAATACGATCATTCCAGTTGGCCACACCGACATCTTGATTTCTTTCGTTTATAAGCTGGCCTTTGTCACCTCCAGCACTACGAACTATGGGCTGGCGGCCGCTATTTCCATTGTCTTATTCATCTTTGTGGGCCTCATCACTATCCTACAAACCCGTTTTACCAGCGCCTTTAAGGAAGCTTGACATGTCTCGTCAAACGGATTCTGTTCAACCAGTGTCGCATCCGGCGCCACCTTTGTCCTCGACCCCAACGTTGTACCCAACCTCCCGTCTATCGTATAAGACCAGGCGCTACGTTAGCCGGGTTCTCAAATATATTCTGGCATTGCTTCTCATTCTCTTTGCCATCTTCCCCACATTCTGGGTCGTTTCCGCCTCGCTCAATCCTGCCAAGTCGCTGACTGGAGGAAGCCTCTGGCCTAAAAATGCCGGTCTGACTAATTATTCAGACCTGCTCAATCACGATTTTTTTCCATACACGACCTGGCTGTTCAACTCTTTCAAAATAACCACACTCTCTGTCATCATTATTATTTTTATTACGTGCATCACGGGCTATGCGCTATCACGCTTCCGGTTCACGGGACGCCGTCACTTGATGACCGCTGTTCTGGTTCTCAACGTTTTTCCGGCCGTTTTGGCCATCGTGGCCCTGTTTGCTATGATGCAACAATTGGGAACGCACATTCCCGTCATTGGGTTCAATACGCACGGGGGCTTGATTTTCGTCTATGTGGCCGGGGCAATGGGTATCAACGTGTTGATGATGAAGGCCTACATTGATTCGATCCCGGCGGAAGTGGACGAGTCGGCCCTGGTGGATGGGGCAACCCACTGGCAGGTTTTCTGGCACATTATCTTTCCCATGATCCGGCCGATTGTCGTCACGGTAGCGGTGTTATCCTTTTTTGCCACGTATGGCGACTTCATTATTGCCCGTATTCTGCTGACAAGCTCGGATAAGCTAACGGTCATGGTAGGTTTGATGCTGTTCCAGACCGATCGTTTTGACCAGGATTGGGGAATTATTACGGCCGGGGCAGTGATGGCAGCTTTACCAATTATCATTCTCTATTTGCCCTTACAAAACTATGTGATTAGTGGCCTGACGGCCGGATCGGTTAAGGGATAAAACGTCATTCGCATTGGCACAAACGATGAAATCCATCCAGGTTTTTCAACCGGAATTTTTGCTGCATGGCGCAGATTACAACTACGAGCAGTGGCTCGGCTATCCTGACATTCTTGCCGAAGATTTTAGACTGATACGTGAGGCAAAGTGTAATGTCATGAACGCCGGTATTTTTTCCTGGGCCATGCTGGAACCGGCCGAAGGTGAATACCACTTTGAGTGGCTCGATCAGTTGATGGACTCGCTGGCGGAGAATGGAATCAGGGCGATTCTGGCTACGCCGAGTGGGGCAAAACCGGCCTGGATGTCTCAGGTCTATCCGGAAATAAGGCTGGTTGATGAACACGGCCGTCGTGAACCGCACCGTTTACGGCATAATCACTGCCCAACCTCACCCATCTATCGGCAGAAAGTGAAGCAGATGAATACCTTGCTGGCCGAGCGGTACAAGGAGCATCCAGCGTTATTATTGTGGCATGTTTCCAACGAGTACGGTGCTCACGGCTGCCATTGTGGCCTTTGCTATGCCGCTTTCAGAAAGTGGCTGCAGGAGCGCTATGGTTCCCTGGACGCCCTCAACCATGCCTGGTGGACGACCTTTTGGAGCCATCGCTACACCGACTGGTCACAGATCGAGCCGGTGGACAGGTCCGTGCATGGACTCATGTTAGACTGGATGCGTTTTATCAGCGATCAGGTGATTGATTTTTATTTAGCAGAGATTGAACCGTTACAGGAAATAGCGCCAGACGTACCAATTACGACCAATTTTATGCAGCCCAACGTGGGGCTGGACTACTGGAAATTTGCCCAATACGTTGACGTTGTCTCCTGGGATAGTTATCCGCGCTGGCACAGCCAACAGGAAGAGTGGCCGATTGGGCTTAAAACAGCCTTTTTCCATGATTTACATCGCTCTTATAAGCGCCAGCCTTTTCTTTTGTTGGAATCAACGCCAAGTGTGACCAACTGGCAGGGGATTAGCCGGCCGAAAAAACCGGGATTGCACTTCTTATCTTCCTTGCAGGCTGTGGCCCACGGCTCAAACGGCGTCCAGTACTTCCAATGGCGGCAAAGTCGCGGCGGTCAGGAAAAATTTCACGGCGCTGTCGTGGGGCATGTGAGCCACGGCCATACCAGAATCTTTCAAGAGGTAACGGCTGTTGGCCGGTATCTGGCGCAGCTCGGTGACCTGGTAAACACCTGCAACCGGGCGGAAGTTGCTATTCTTTATGATCTGCAAAATGAGTGGGCCTTGAATTTGGCCCAGCTTCCCCGCAGCGAAGAAAAGCATTACCAGGAAAGGTGCGTCGCTCATTATCAACCGTTTTGGGAAAAGGGCATTACCGTTGATTTGATTGACAGTTCTACGGCCGATTTGTCCCCGTATAAGCTCATCGTTGCGCCGATGCTCTATATGTTGCGGGATGGTATTGAGGAGCGATTGGGGCGGTTTGTCCATCAGGGGGGAACGCTGGTGATCACCTATCTATCAGGGCTTGTGGATCAAAGTGACCTCTGCTTTATTGGCGACTTCCCTTTGCGGTCATTGCTTGGCCTGTGGGTGGAAGAGACGGATGTTCTGTTTACCCACGATGTGCAGAGCTTAGAAGCTGTCCCCAACAACGACCTGGGATTAAAAGGCAGCTATCCGATCACCCATTTTGCCGACATCATCCATCTGGACCGGGCGCAGGCGATGGCCCACTACGGGCATGACTATTATGCCGGATACCCGGCAATCACGGTGAATCACTACGGTAACGGCCGTTCCTTTTACATCGCCGCCCGTTCAGACAGGCGCTTTCTCCACGACTTTTATTCGTCCCTGAGCCACCAGCTACGTCTGCCACAAGCCATTCAAACACAGTTGCCCACCGGCGTCACCGCCCAACTACGCCATAACGATAGTAAGCAATACCTGTTTTTAATGAATTTTCAGCCAACTTCACAAGAGATAAGCCTTGGCGAGAGCGACTATCGGGACGCCCTGTCTGCTGAACGTCTGCGTGGGGTGTTGGAGTTGGAAGGTTACGGGCTACGGGTATTACGCCTGGACGATTAGTTGCCACACCTCGAAATATAACCTACACTGGCAGGAACAGCGGCAAATTTTCTTGGAATCAAAGCCAATGAGCAAAAACGGTCTCCCGAAGCCTAACCCATCAAAAGTGACGCAACAGGATGTTGCCGAACTGGCCGGTGTTTCTCGCGGTATCGTCTCTTACGTCATTAACAATGGGCCGCGCGCCGTAGCCCCAGAAACACGAGAACGGGTCCTGCGGGCAATTGCCGAATTGGGCTACCGTCCGAACAAACACGCCCAACAACTGATGCGCGAACAATGGGGGTCCGTCGCCGAAAGAGACCTTGGCTTGATTTTGCCGAATGTTGCCCTGTTGCAACGGCCGTATTACGGCAGCATCCTGGCCGGCATTCACCAGACCGCCCACGATTACCATTACCGCATTCGCTTCATGCGTTTCTTCGACGAACTGCAAAATCCAGCCTTATTTAACGAGTTGATCCACCGGGAAGAAATCTCCGGGCTTATTCTAATGTCCCTTGACCAGTGCATCACGTCTGACGCAGACAGACAGATGATTAATCAAATCCGGGAACGGATAGATAACGTGGTGTGTCTTGAGTGGCACCTGGAGGGCCTGCCCAGCGTTTCATTTGATCGCGCCGCGGCCGCCTATAAAGCAACAACACATCTGATCAACGTTGGCCACCAAAATATCGTCTATCTGGGTTTGGGTGATGAGCGGGTCACGGGCTACCATCAGGCTCGGATAGAAAATAAGCTTCCAATTGAACCCAGTTCTGTTTTCTATGCTCACGATTTAGAGAGTGGTTATCAAGAGGTTGGACGGGTTCTGGCAGAAGAAAAATGGCCAAGGGCCATCGTCGCCGGTTCTGACGAAATCGCATTTGGTATCCTGCGAAATCTAAGGGAGCAAAAGATCTCGGTTCCACAAGAGATTGCCCTGGCCAGCATAGACAATATCCCCATGGCTGCCTATGCTGCGCCGCCCCTGACGACAATTGACGTGCCCAAGATTGACATGGGCCGGGTTGCCGTTGACGTCCTGGTTAATAACAGTAAGGGCAACCGTGAAACAACGGTTTTGAATCTGTTACCAACGAAACTGATTGTGCGGGAATCTTGTGGCGCAATCCAACAATGAGATAGCAGACCGTCTCAATAAGACCACGTAACTCTCATGGGGTGACCGTCGCTGGAAACCAGCTACAGTTCGACTATGGTTTTATTTAGTCTTTGACGAACGTCCGCGCTCCCACAAAGATGTCCCACAACCAGCTAATGGCCTGGACGTCGTCCACGTAGACGCCGTTGCGCGGCCGGGAAGAGTGGATGATGCGCCAGCCGCCCAGACTCATGCCGACGTGGGAAATGGAGCGGTGGCCTTCGTTGCTGCCGAAGAATAGCAGATCGCCCGGCCGGAAAGGGGGTTGGACCGGCTGGCCCTGATCGTACTGCATATCGGCATCGCGCGGAATGGCAATCCTGACCAGGCGGTGCAGCAGTTGGGCCAGCCCGGAGCAATCGAAGCCAAAGGGCGTGCCGCCGCCCCACAGGTAGGGCACGCCGATAAAGCGCAGCCCGTCCTGGCACATGTGCTCGCGCTGCGCTTCTTCTTCCGTGGGTAGCCTATCTATAGGGCACAGGTCGCCGGCCGGCAGCCAGCCTGCCAGGCCGCCAGCCAGCGTTATCTGCAGCCATTCTTTTTGTTCGTCTGTTATGGTCACGGCCGTCCCAACGACGACCCGGCTAATTAACGGAGCGCCCGGCTCCGGCTGGCTGCGCAGCAGAGAGACCGGCTCCCAGACGATGTGGCTGGTTTGGGGTGCGGCAATGGCGGCCAGGTAAGGGCCGTAGACCCAGCCCAGGTAGCCGTCCGCCTGGCGGACAAACACCCACCGCCCCTGTTCCTGGAGCTGTTCCAGAACCCAGCCGTTCAACAGTTCGTTGACCATTTCGCTGCGAAAGGATGGCGCGGCGTAAAGGCCGGTGACGGTGGTGACGACGGTTAGCAGGCGGGGCGAAGCCTGGCACAGGACGCGCAGCTTGGCCAGGTCAAAGGCCAGGGCCGGGAAACGGCGGGCCAGCTCGGCCGCCAGCGCGTTGCGGGTGGCTTCGTCCAGGATGGCCCCGGCCAGCAGGCAGCGCTCCCCCTGGAGCGCAGTGGCCTCTACCTGGAAATATTGGGTGCGGGTGTCACGAAATCGGGCGGCAATTTCACTCAGCGCGGTGCGGACTTCCTCAAGCATAAATAACAATTATAACTCGGACCTCCCTCAACGCACGTGAAATTCGCGCCAAATTTGTCAGGAGTTAGCCACCCTAAGAGGGTGGCTAACTCCTGACCACCCCTATCCCTGGTCGCGACGGCAGGTGGATGTTGGCGGCCGCGTCGTAGGTCAGGCCGGCGAAGGGGTCGTTGCTGATGAGCAGGGGCGCGTCCAGGTCCAGCCAGTCGGCCAGCCCGGCCAGGTGGGCCATGGCCGTGACGCCCAGCGACGTTTCCACCATGCAACCGAGCATGACCCGCAGCCCCAGTTCTCGGGCCCGGCGCAGCATTTGCCGGCAGGGGGCCAGCCCGCCGACTTTCATCAGCTTGAGGTTGATACCCTGGACGCCGGCCGCGGCCAGCTTTTCCACGTCGGCCGGGGTCTGCACCGATTCGTCGGCCACCACGGGCATGTCCAGGTAGGCCTGGACGGCGCCCAGGCCGGCCACGTCGTCTTTGGGCGTCGGCTGTTCGACCAGCTCCAGGCCGTAGGGAAGCAGGGCCTGGAGGCGGGGCACGGCCTCTTGCGACGTCCAGGCAGCGTTGGCGTCCACCACCAGGCGGGCGTCTGGCCGGGCGGCGCGGATGGCGGCCACGCGGGCAATATCGTCGTCGCTGCCCAGCTTGATTTTAATCAATGGGTAGCCGGCTACCTGCCGCGCTTGGCGGGCCATCTCTTCCGGCGTGTCAATGGCAATGGTGAAGCAGGTCGGCCGGGCCGGCGGCCGGGGCAGACCCAGGAGTTCGTGAAGCGGTAGCCCCTGCTGGCGGCCGATGCGGTCGTGGAGGGCCAGGTCCAGGGCGCTGCGGGCTGGGGCCGGGCCGTCTTCGCCCACCCAGGCGGCAATAGCGGCCGGGTCGTCGGGAAAGGGGTCGGCCCGGCGGGCGGTCGCTTCCCAGAATGCTTCCATCTCGGCCTGGTCCACCTGATAGTAGGGCGGAATGGTCCCTTCGCCCCAGCCGGCGTCACCGGCCAGGCGCAGCCAGAAGGCCTGGCGCGTCTCGCTGACGCCGTAGGCAATGCGGAAAGGGTTGCGCAGGTGGAGGGTGAGACGTTCCCAGCTTAACATGGAACTATATCTATCGTCGTAGCGTTTATTGCTTAGGCGTCAGGCACGGTCGTGAGACCGGCCTGAGCGGTTATTGTTGGCAGACCGGCGCGTGAGCGTAGGTTTCGTGCGGTTCTCGTATATCTGGCGACAAGCTGGCGTAGAGCAGTGGCCGGCCGCTTATGGCACAATAACAATGACCGGCTTGCGCCCGAAACCAGGGCACAAGCCCTTATTATATCCGCTACTGCTGGATAAACCTGCCGGGTTCTAGCCGTATGCAGTTCCAGCCGATAGAACAGTCAGGAGGTTTGCCGGCGAGCGAATCGTTCAGTTTCGCAAATGGAGGCAAACATGTTTAGGCGAATTACTCTTCTCTTTACACTCTTTCTCTTTATGCTGCTGGCCGGGCCGGTCTTGGCCGGGCCGGTCTTGGCCCAGGATGGGCCGGAACACACCGACCCGTATTGGCAGGTGTCTTACTGGAACAACACCAGCCTGTCGGGCACGGCCGTCTTGCAGCGCCAGGAAAGCAACCTGGATTACGATTGGGGCAGCGGTTCGCCCCAGCCGGGCACGGTCAACAGCGACCAGTTTTCGGCCCGGTGGACGCGGTACATTGATCTGACGCCCGGTACTTACCGGTTCACGGCGACCAGCGACGACGGCATTCGCGTCTGGCTGGACAACCAGTTGATTATTGACAACTGGAACGATCACGCCGTCCAGACCAGGACGGCCGACCGCTTTGTCGGCAGCGGCCATCACCTGGTGACGGTTGAGTATTACGAGAACGGCGGCCAGGCGGTGGCCCGGTTGTCTTGGGCCACGACCGTTACCAACTGGCGCGGCGAATACTTTAACAACACCACCCTCAGCGGCACGCCGGTGCTGGTGCGCGACGACGCCCAGATCAACTTTAACTGGGGCAACGGCTCGCCTGCGCCGGGGACGGTAGGCGCCGACAACTTCTCGGTGCGCTGGACGCGGACGCTCAACCTGGCGGCCGGCAACTATACCTTCTCAACGACGACCGACGACGGCGTGCGCCTATGGGTCAACGGCCACCTGCTGATTGACGTCTGGCAGGTGCAGGCGGCTCGCACCTTCAGCGGCCAGCTCTACCTGCCGGGCGGCAACGTCGAGGTGCGGATGGAGTACTTTGAGAATGCCGGCCTGGCGCTGGCCCAGCTCTCTTATACGTCGGGTGGCGGCACGCCTCCACCGCCGGGTAGCGCTGTCGTCGTAGACGATACCAGCGCCGGTTTTGTCACCGGTGGCCCGGCGGCCAGTTGGCGCATCGCTAACGTGGGCTACAACGGCCGGCTGCTGTGGACGAAGAACAACGACTACGTCCGGCCCAATTACAACTGGGCTCGCTGGTACCCTGGCCTGGCCGCCGGCCGGTACGAGGTCTTCGTTTACATCCCCAGCCAGTACGCCACGACCACGGCCGCCCGCTACTGGGTCTCGCACCGCGACGGTTACACGTTGCGAGTGATCAGCCAGCTCGCTTACAGCGACCAGTGGGTCTCCCTGGGCACGTATTGGTTCCGGGGCAGCAGCGCCGACTACGTCTCCCTGGCCGATGTGACCTACGAACCGTACCTCTCCCGCCAGATTGCTTTTGACGCAGTGAAGTGGGAACCTCGCTAACGGTAAAAGTGCCAGGCATCTACCAGGTGCCTGGCACTTATTCATCTGAGGGGGGAGGGGTGCTATGGTGATGGCCTAATAATACCAGAATAAACCCTACCCGAAATAAAGGTATAAACGACACATCCCGTTCGCTCAGGCTTCCTGATAGGGCGCTTCTTCCTAAACCCATGATTGCCAGAAGTATGAGTACCAGGCTCAATTGATTCAAAAGAAAATCAATCACTCGAGCTTTATGCCACCCCAATAGCGTAGATAAAGTGATTAAAACACTACCCAGGCTTATCCCTACAATACCTAGTACGCCCCATTCAGTCGCATCTCGAAGATAAATATTCATACTAGCCAAGCCAAAAACCAGGAAAAACAAAGCGCCACTTGTTAACATAATGGCAATGCCTGTGTAATACATTTTGCGCCTCCCCAGTCTGGCCCAACGCCGCCGCTACTTTCTGGCCGAACTCGCGCAGCAAAGCCTCACCGGGCAAACGCGCGGCAAAGAAAAACAAGGAGGACTTATTCCGACTCCACTCATAAACCAGCGTTGTTTTCCCGACCCGGCGACGGCTGTGTAAGACGGCAAACTCAGTGCCAGGGCAGTTGTAGCGGCTTTCCAGATAGGCTAACTCGCGCTGCCGGTTACGAAGCATGCCATTCTCAAAACTGTACCTTGGCAGGATAGCTTGGTAAAGTGTATCTTGAAGAGGTACACTTATCAACGGCTTCCCTGATCTTTCTCTCCTATCCGGCCACCCCTGCTGTCACCGTCACAGATGCCTCGCCCACTTGCGTATCGGCCGTCACCGCCCAGGCCGACAGCCGCCAGGTGGTTGGGTAATCAGATAGTGTTAGAGTGATGGTGGCTTCGCCGTTGGCGTTGGTGCGCAGGCCGGGGAACCAGAGCGTCACGTCGCCGAAATCGCCGGCCAGGTCGCCCTCTTCCCACCAGCCGCCACAGCCGCAGCCGCCAAACCCGCCATCCCAGGTCAGGTCGCGGCTGGGGACCATCGAATGAAAGGCGGCCACCGCGTCATTGCGAGGGATGAAGAAAGCCTCGGTCAGAGGGATGGTGCGAGCGTTGTAGCGGGTCAAGAGAGCGCCGTCTACCAGGGCCAGGGAGACCTCGGCCGAGACCGGCTCGCCCCGGCTGTTGGTCACGCGCACCGTAAAGCTGGCCGCCGCGCCTGGGGTGTAACCAGAGCTATCAGGGGTGATGGTGACGTTTAGAATTTTACCAGGGTCGGTGACGGTTAACTCGGCCGTGGCGGTGTGGAGCACGGCGTCAGCCAGGCTCCGGTAGCTGAAGTAGTCGGATGTGTCGAAGGTTGTTGTTTGCGGCTGCCAGGCGTGAACGGTCACAAAGACGTTGGGCGCGTGGGCGGCCGTCAGCGGCGTCTCGACGATGGTCAGCGGGGCTGTCAATTGGACGAGCTGCCAGCGGTACAGCGCGCCACGCTCAAAAGTCAGCCAGGCCCGGCCGCTGAAGTCGGAATGAATGGCCAGCCGGGCCACGTCGCCGGGCAGGTAGCTTTCCCGGTCGGCCGTTACGTAGAGCACGCCTTGAGGCTGGCCGTAAGGGCCGGTGTAGTCGGCGCTGTAGGCGTAGACAAAGGTGAAGGCGTTAAATTCCTTGCTCCGGCTGTCGGTTCCGCTGACTACCAGTTGGAAACGGCCGGGCTGGTAAATGGTGAAAGGCGACGTTACCCGGCCGTCTGCGCCGGTAACCAGGTCGGTTTCCTGGATGGAGCGGTCGTAGTCATTCGTGGTCGGGTTGTAGTCGTACAGCGTCAGGCGCAGCGCGCGGTTGGCCACCGGATTGCCCAGCAGGTCCTTTACCTGGGCGTTAACGGCAAAAGGCCGGCCGGGTTCCTGGATGGCGCTGCTAACCTCCAGGCGAGCTTCTTCGGCCGTGCTGGCTACCTCGACAACGGTAAAGTTTGTGGCCGTCTGCCCGTCGCTGGTGGTCACGGCCGCCGCAATGGCCCAGCTTTCGTAGCGGGTGTTGCTGCACGCGTGTTCCGGCGACGCAAAATAGCCCTCTTCAGCCTCCAGGGAGAAGGTGAAGCGGCCGTTGGCGTCCGTTCGCCCGGCGATAGGGTCGTTGTAGGTGACGCTCCAGAAGGAATCGCGCCGTGGATCGCCCCAGCGTCCTCCACCGGAGCCATACAGCTCGACGATCACACTGGCGTTGGCCAACGGCTGGCCGGTGGCGTCGTGGCTTTCGACGACAACCTGGATCGTGTCGCCCAGGACGTAGGCATGGGCGTCGGTGTTGACCTGCACCCGGTGGGTGGCCACCGGCCGGCTTTCAACCTGGAACGTCTGGCTGTTGCGGTAATTGCCCCAGGCGACTTCCACCCGATAGCGGCCGGAGGTCGCCGCCGGGTCCAGTAGGAAGCTGCCGTTGACAGCGCCAAAATCGTTACTGGCCAGCGTCGTGGTCAGGACAATGCGCCCGTTCTGGTCAACCAGGCTGGCAATGACAGGGGCGCCGGCCGGCAGAACGGAAAGGGCCGCGTCGTTGTCCTGGCGGATAATAGCCTGGAAAAAAACGGTCTGGCCGGCGTGGTAAACGGGACGGTCGGTGGTGACAATGCTGGCATAGGCGCCGCCGGGCGAGTAGCCATCGCTTTGCCAGGCGCCGCCCAGGCCGCTGATAGCCACTTCCTGGCCGGCGTAAGCCACGACCCAGGCCGGTTCGGGGCCGGCCGTCTCCCGGGAAACCTGGTACAGGCCGTCGTTGTCGCTGCGGCCGGTGAGCAGGAGCTGGCCCTGGGCGTTGTAGAAAGCGACTTCGGCGTTAGCGACCGGTTCACCCTCCATCGTCGTAACCCAGACGACCAGTTGCTGGCCATCGTCCTGGATGGCCAGGACGTAACTGCTAAGGAACAGGGTAAGTTGTTCCTGCAACCAGTTGTTGACCGATAGTTCAAGCCGGTAAACGCCGGGTGGCAGATCGGCCGGCAGTATGGTTTCCTCAATGTGAACGTAGTTGTTACCCCTGGGACCAGGCTCCTCGACCCAACGCTGGGACCAGCCTGGCTCGGCCTGGGGGTCGCCGCTCAACCAACTGGCCAGGTCCAGGCGGACCAGGTTAAAGGCGACGGGCGCCGGCGGGGTTCCGTAGGTAAAGGAGTACTGGACCGCCCGCCGGCCGCTGCTGTTCAGCACCTGGAAGGGATCGCCCGGGCCAAAACCGGCTAATTTTGTGCGTCGGCCGGTTCTGAAAGACCAGTGGTAGGGCTGGCCCAGGATAGGGAAGCCATTGACGTCAAGCGCCGTTGTCTCCAGGGTGCCGGCGTAGGTGGTCTCGGCGGACAGGAAACCGCCTTCGGGGCGGAATTCGAGGCTGTTATCGTGCCACTCCAGGGTGCCGGACGTCTCCGGGCTGAGGCGCAGGGCGGCGGCCGTGCTCTCGGGGTCCATTGGCCGCCTGAATGTAAGGCGAATGGTGGTCATGGGGTGAATGGTATTGGGGGTAGAGCCGCTAGTTGGCCCGGCGGCGACGATGGGTGAAGGGGTTGTAAAATGGAAAGGGGGCGGGGCGGGCAGCTCTTTGCCGTTGGCGTCGCGTAGCCCGGCGGCGAAAGAAGCCGTGTAGAAGACGCTGCCGGGCAAAGGCGCGGCCAGGGTATAGGTGAAAACGGTCTGGCCTGTATTCCACTCCCACGCGCCGGCAGCGGCCGGTCGCAGTTGGAAGGCGATGCTGGCCGGGTCTACGGGATAGTTAAAGCGGGTGACGATGATCCGGCCGTCGCCGTCAAAATCAGGTGGGGTAAAGCGGTCAACAGTGTCTTCTAGTTGGTAAGACCAGGTGTAGGTCTGGCCAAGGGCAACGCCATCGTCGCTGCTGGCTGCCTGGGCCAGGGTAAATTGGTAGGTCTGACCGGGCTTCAGCAGTTCGGCCGGTTGAATGGTGAACAGGTTGTCCTGCCCGGCCAGCTCCAGCCGGATTGGCGGCTCAACGCTCAAGGCGGCCGCCAGGCTATCCAGGTTCATCGGCCGGTCAAAGGCCAGGGTCATGAGCGGCCGGCGGTCAGCCAGTTGGCGGTCGGCCGGCGTTCGCTCGACCAATTGGGGCACGGCCGGGACGTGGATAGTCCACGAGGCCGCCTCACCGAAAGGAAGGCCGACGGCGCTGGGCAGCGCCGGGTTGACGGCCAGGGTATAGCTCTGGCCGGAGGTGAAGCCGTCTTTGGCAACGAAGGTGAGACTGGTCAAAGCCTGGTTCCAGCTTACCTGGCCGTTAAGGGCCGGAGAAATGAGTAGGGACGTGACGCCTATCTGCGGGTTCATGGGCTGGTTGAAGTAGTTAGAGCATCCCACTGGCTCTATGGTGAAGCATAGCCAGAAAGCCCGGCCGCTGCCCGACGCCTGGTTGTTGCCTGGGCTACGCCAGCCTGACGATTTTGGATTTTAGATTCTAGATTTTGGCCTCTTCGGTCGGGGTGTTTTACAAAGAGTTTACAAATAGGTTGCAACTTTTCACCAGGCGGCCGGTAATATGAGAGTAGGCGAGTGGGCGAGTAGGCGAGTAGGCAAGTGGCAGGTGGCAGGAATACAGGTATGCGAGTGGGCGAGTATGCGAGTATGCGCTCCCATCGCCGGTTACTCACTACTCATTGCTCATTGCTCATTGCTCATCACTATTTTCAGGAGCTTAGGAGATGGTAACCATGACTGACGTGTATATTGTGGTGTTCTCGTTATTGGGAATTTTGATTAGCCTGCCGGGGCTGGTGGTGGCTTTGAATTTGCTGCTGCCCCGGGTGACGGCCAATGCAGCCACCCGCCTGGCGCGGACACCGGGCAAATCGTTTGTCCTGGGCGTGCCGGTGGTGGCTTCTTTCCTGCTGTGGATTGCCATTACCAGCCAGATCAATTTTGGGCCGATCCGGGCGACCTCTTTCCTGGCTACTTTTGCCGGCATGGGCCTGGGCACGGTTGGCGCGGCCGGCCTGGCCCGCCTGCTGGGCGAGCGGTTGCGGCCGATGGCTGGCCCGACCTCGGAGCTGGGCGCGCTGGTGCGCGGCGCCGTGGTCTACGAACTGGCCTGCCTGGTCCCGATTGTCGGCTGGTTCCTCTTTATTCCCCTGGTCGGCACGGCCGTCATGGGCGCGGCCGTCTTTGGCCTGCTAGGTTGGATTCCCCGTCCCAAGGTGGCCTCGGCCGCAGCGCCAGTGGTGCTGGTGAGTGAGAGTTAGAGTTTTGAGTTAGAGTTAGAGAGTTTACTCTAACTCTAACTTTAACTTCAGTTACGGTGCTCCCATGTCCCTGACACGACGAGACTTTCTCAGACTCGGTGGGCTGGCGGCCGTTTCGCTATCGGCGACTTCGTGCAGCGCTATTGCCCGCAAGCTGGCCCAGGACGAGTTGCCGGAATTGCTGGCGGCGCCCACGCCTCTGCCGCCGGGCAGCGCCATCACGGCCGCGGCCGAGGGCTTCCCCAGCCAGGCCGTGGACCCCGTGCTGCGACTACTGAACCGGGCCGGTTTTGGGCCCCGTCCTGGCGACCTGGCCCGCGCCGGCCAGATGGGGCTGGCCGCTTACCTGGAGGAGCAGTTAAATCCCGAGAGTATCGAGGACACGGCCGCCGACCTGCTGGTCCGCAACCTGACCTATTATCACCAGGATATTGACCAGCTTATTGCTCACGACGAGCTGCGTGACCTGGCGGTAGATCTGGCTGTGGCAACGCTCGGCCGGGCTCTGCTCTCCAGGCGGCAACTGTACGAGGCGATGGTCGAGTTCTGGTCGGACCATTTCAACATTTACGTCCGCAAGAACCAGTTCATGTTGCCGCTGAAAATGGTGGACGACCGGGACGTGATCCGGCCGCACGCCCTGGGCAAATTCCGCGATCTACTCTTTGCCTCGGCCCAAAGCCCGGCTATGCTGGTTTACCTGGACAATGTACTAAACGTCAAAGGCGCGCCGAACGAGAACTACGCCCGCGAAGTAATGGAGCTGCATACGTTGGGCGTCAACGCTGGCTACACTCAGCGCGACGTGCAGGAGTTGGCCCGGGCCCTCACCGGCTGGGGCATGTGGCACCGCGGCCGCCAGCAGGGGCAGTTCCGCTTCCACGCCGAGCAGCACGATTTCGAGGCCAAAGAGGTGCTGGGTCTATACCTGCCGGCCGGACAGGGGGAGGAGGACGTCCGGCAGGCGCTGGAAATGCTGGCGACCCACCCGGCCACGGCGACCTTTATCGCCACCAAGCTGGTCCGCCGCTTTGTGGCCGACGCGCCGCCGGCGGCGCTGGTGGAGCGGGTGGCCCAGACGTTCCGGGAGACGGACGGGGACGTCAAGGCCATGCTGCGGGTCATATTCCTGAGCGAGGAATTTGCCACGGCGCCGCCCAAGCTGAAACGACCGTATACCTTCGTGGCGTCGGCGCTGCGGGCCTTGAATAGCGACATCAGCAATTACCGGGTCTTCATCGTCTGGCTGGAGCTAATGGGCCAGCTTCCTTACCACTGGGCGCCGCCTAACGGCTACCCGGACGTGTCGGCCGCCTGGATGTCCAATTTGCTGCCGCGCTGGAACTTTTGCCTGGCCTTGCTGGGCCAGGAGTTTCGCGGCAACGACGTGCCCTTGAACCGCCTGCTGGAGGCCGGCCAGGCAACGACCACCAACGAGGCCCTGGAGCTTTTGGCCGGCCTGATTTTCGGCCGGGCGCTGGACGACGAGAGCCGCACCCTCTTTGCCGGCTACGTCGGCGACGGCCGGCTGGCCGACCGGGAAACGAACCTGCGCCTGCGCGAGGCGGTGGCTTTGATGCTGGCCAGCCCGGCTTTTCAGTGGATGTAGGGGTGTGCGGGTGTGCGAGTTTGCGAGTTTGCGAGTATGCAAGTGTGCAAGTCTGCAAGTTTCTTACCCACCTGCCACCTGCCCCCTTCTTGAAACAGGAGTGTAGAACATGTTTCAACAAGATAGTCTGAGCAACCCTGTCCTGGCCTGCGGCCATTGTGCTGAGTATGATTTGGTCAGCCGGCGGGATTTTCTGGCGGGTAGCTTGAAGTCGGCCGCGACCCTCCTGTTTGCTAATTCTATCGTCGCCCTGCCCGGGTGGATGCCGCGCCTGACGCTGGCCGACCCGCACGTGGGGCCACGCGGCGATACGCTGGTCTGCGTTTTCTTGCGGGGCGGCGCGGACGGGCTGAACGTGGTCGTGCCCCACGGCGACGACGGTTACTACCGCCGCCGGCCGACGATCGGCATTGCCCGGCCGGACGACAACAGCGCCGAGGCCCGGACGTTAGACCTGGACGGTTTCTTCGGCCTGCACCCGGTGCTGGAGCCGCTGACGCAGATCTACCGGGCGGGAGACCTGGCTCTGGTCCAGGCCACCGGCGCGCCGGACGAGACCCGCTCCCACTTTGAGGCGATGGCGCTGATGGAGCGCGGCGCGGCTGTGAACGACTACACCGGCTGGCTGGCCCGCCACCTGGCTTCGCTGGACACCGGCAACCATTCACCGCTGCGGGCGGTGGGTCTTGGCGACTTTCTGCCAGCCTCGCTGACCGGTACAGTGTCGGCCACGGCCTTGCAGTCTATTGCCGAGTACCACCTGCAGGGGCGGGACGAGCGGGTGGGAGAAATGCAGGCGCTGTTGCAGGCCCTCTACACCCAGGGGGACGATATGCTGGCGATGACGGCCGAACAGACTTTTGCCGCCATTGAGGTGCTGAGCAAGATTGACATGACGACTTACCAGCCGCGCGGCCGGGCTTACCCGGAACAGGATTTCGGCCTGGCAATGCAGATGGTGGCCCAACTGATCCACGCCGACGTGGGGGTGGAGGTGGCTTGCGTGGACCTGGGCGGCTGGGATACGCACGTGGCCCAGGGCAGCGGCCAGGGACAGATGGCCAATCTGCTGACGACCTTGGGCCAGGGGCTGGCGGCTTTTTACGAGGATTTGCAGGCCAAGATGGACAGCGTCACAGTGGTGGTCATGTCGGAGTTCGGCCGGCGGCTGCAGGAGAACGGCAGCCTGGGCACCGACCACGGCCACGGCAACATGATGATGGTCCTGGGCGGTGGGGTGAACGGCGGCCGTGTTTTTGCCCGCTGGCCCGGCCTGGCCGACGAGCAATTGGTCGGCCCCGGCGACCTGGCTATTACCACCGACTACCGGGATGTGCTGGGCGAGCTGATCGCCAAGCGACTCAATAACCCTCGCCTGGAGGAGGTGTTCCCCGGCTACACTGTCAACGAGATTGGGCTGGCTGTTCCCCGGGGGTAAGGGGAACACAGAGAACACGGAGAAGACACAGAGATTCACAGAGAGATCACAAAGGGTTTGTGTCTGGTGTGGGCGAAGGGCAGGATGCCATTGGCCAGGTTGCAGCCTGGGTTATAATAGGGCAGAGATGATTAAGAATCCACCGGTCAAGATGGAAAGGCAACGAGCAATACCCCGGCCGGGTGAATGGACCTACGCCGATTACCTGGCCCTGCCCGATGACGGTAAACGTTATGAAGTTATAGCGGGAGTTCTTTATGAAATGGCGCCTCCCAGCATTACTCACCAGTTACTGGTTGCGAAACTGATGCTCCGGCTAGGCTCTTTAGTGGAGCAGCGGGAGCTTGGTGTTCTCCTGCCCTCGCCTCTAGATCTTGTCCTCGGCGAATTAGCCGCGCCAGTGCAACCCGACTTGGTTTTTGTCAGCGCTGCCCAGCGGCACATTGTTAAGGAACACAGCATTGAAGGCGTGCCGGACTTGGTTATCGAAATCTTATCCCCTTCTTCGATTCGTCACGACCGAATAACCAAGTTTGGCATCTACGAAGCGGCCGGTATCCCGGAATATTGGATTGTTAACCCCAAGACCCGCACGGTAGAGATTTACCAACTTGTGGATGAGGAATACACCCTGGCCGGTGAATACGGCCTGGGTGAAGAAATAGCCTCGCCGTTGTTGGGTTCCCTGCCCTTCACGGTTGACGCGCTTTTTGAAGTGTGAAAAAATAGCGCCTATGTCACCTGATCAAATCCCCCGTTAAATTCGAGCGCCACCTCGTCTTTTCTCCTTTTTCCCCACCAACCTGTCATTTTAACGAACGAAAGGAGAAAAGATGTCCCTCAAGGTTCAAATCAAACCGATCCCCCGCGCTGAGGGGATCTCTCATCGCCTGGTGCTAATCGGCCTGGGCGGCCGCTTTACTGACGAGTTGTTGAGCGGCCTGCCGGCAGTCCTCATGCCGACGATCCGCGCTCAGTTGGGGCTGAGCTATACCCAGGTCAGCCTGTTGGGGCTGGCGCTAAATTACGTGGCCGCCACGATTGAGCCGGTGGGCGCGCTGTTGATTGACGTCTGGAAGCGGCCGTGGCTGATGGCCTGGGGCGCGGCCGGGGTGGGGCTGGCCACGGCGGTCATGGGCCTGGCCCCGACCTTTGCCATCTTGCTGCTAGGCTTTGCCATATACGGCCTGGCCTCCGGCCCGCTGGCCCACACGGCCGACGTGGTCCTGGTCGAGGCCTATCCGCAGAACGCCGGCCGGATCTTTGCCCGGGCCACGCTACTGGATACGGTTGGGGCGCTGCTGGCCCCGCTGCTGGTCAGCGCCACCGTCTGGCTGGGGCTGGAGTGGCGCTGGCTGCTGGTCAGCCTGGGCCTGTCCAGCCTGGTCTACGCCGTCCTCATTCTGCGCACCCCCTTTCCGCCGCCAGCCAACGGCCACGAGCAAGCCGGCCTGAGCCTGCGCCAGGCTTTGACCGGCAACGTGAAGGCGGTGCTGGCCAATCGCGCCGCGCTGGGCTGGCTGCTCCTGCTACTGGCGCTCACCATCCTGGAGACACCGGCCACGTTTACCGCCATCTGGCTGCGGGAACAGGTGGGGATGAGCCAGGCCTTGATTGGCGTTTACACGGCCGTACAGATGGCTGTGGGTATCCTCTGCCTGGCCGTCCTGGACCGCTGGCTCCAGGTGATGAGCGCCCGGCGGATTTTGCAGTTAGCTACCCTGGGCTTGCTCGTGCTCTACCCGGCCTGGCTGTTTCTGCCCGGCATCTGGACCCGCTTTGCGCTGGCCATTCCCATCAACTTTCTCTTCAGTGTTTACTGGCCGATCGGCAAAGGGCAATCTTTGGCCAGTGCCCCAGGCAGAGGCGGCACGGTGACGGCGATGGAGGCGCTCTTTAGCTTTATTCCTTTCCCGCTGCTGTTTGGCCTGCTGGCCCAATGGACGACGCTCACGACGGCCATGTTCTGGGTCTACGTGGGTGCGCCGCTGCTCTTGCTCCTGGTCATCTGGCGTTTGCCGGGGAAGGAGTAATTGGGTAATTGGTAATTAGGTAATTGAATGTAGGATACAATTACCCAATTACCAATTACCTGATATGACCACCGACTACAAAGCCATTTACGCCCACCATGCGGCCGGATATGACGAATTGGTGGCGCGGGAGGATTACCGGGGCCACCTCCGGCCGGCGCTGGAGGCGATTCGGCCGCTGGCCGGGCTGCGGGTGGTGGAGTTGGGCGCGGGTACCGGCCGGTTGACCCGGCTGCTGGCCCCGGCCGTGGGCCGCCTCCTGGCCTGTGACCTGTCGGCCCACATGCTGGCTACAGCGCGAGCGCGGCTGGCCGGCCTGGCCCTGGCTAACTGGGAGTTGGCCGTGGCTGACAACCGCCAACTGCCGGTTGCCGACGGCGCGGCCGACCTGGCGCTGGCCGGCTGGAGCCTGGGCCATTTCTGCGGCTGGTATCCCGATACCTGGCGGCAGGAGATCGGCCGGGCGGTGGCGGAAATGAAGCGGGCGGTCCCGCCCGGCGGGACGGTCGTCATCCTGGAGACGCTGGGGACCGGCCGGGAATCGCCCCGGCCACCCACCCCAGCCCTGGCCGATTATTACGCCTGGCTGGAGCAGGAACACGGCTTTGCCGCGAGCTGGGTTCGCACCGACTATCGCTTTGCATCGCCGGCCGAGGCGGAAAGGTTGACCCAGTTCTTCTTTGGTGAGGAACTGGCCGGCCGGGTGAGGGCGGAGGGACTGGTTGTTTTGCCGGAATGTACTGGTCTATGGTTCTTGCAGCGGGAAGGCTGAGGCGCAGGTGAAGCCGGCGGGGGCTTGCGGCGTACTGTAACTGTACTGGTCAACGTACAGAATGATGGGACTACCGATCCCGTCGTAGGTGATCTCATAGGCGTCGAGGATGGTTTCGTCGGTGGGGATCGAGCCGGTGCGGACGTAGGAGATGGTCTGGCCGGCCGGGCCGCGCAGCGTGTCGAGATAGGCCCTGGCCCGAGGTGGACCTTCAAAGGGGCCGCCGCCAACCCGGATCGGATTGCTGGTTGTGTACCCGTAGCTCGGGTCGCCGGAGAGCGGGCAGGGGCTGGAGGGGGCGGCCGTCGGTGTGGCTGTGGAAGCCTGGGTGGGGATGGCCGTCGGCCGAGGGGTGGATGTGACCGTAGGTGTCTCCGTCGGCCCTGGTGTGGGTGTCTCGGTTGGTTCTGGCGTGGCAGTGGGTGTAGCGGTCGGCTCCGGCGTTGGAGTATCGGTTGGCTCGGCCGTCGGCGTATCAGTTGGCGCCGGGGTATCAGTTGGTTCGGCCGTGACGGTGGCGGTGCGGGTTGGTGTGGCGGCCGGCTCGCCGGTCTGTGTACCGCAAGCCACTAAGAAAAGACAGGCAGCCACGACAATGGCCATAACTGGCGCTCTGGAACGGACTGGATAGGCGAGCATATAGATACATTCTATGGCATCTGCGCCGGCCGTCAAGCGCGAGCGGAGTTGAGAGTTGGGCCGCCCAACTCCGCCAACTCAATGCTCGCGGTCCGGCCCGTCAGGCTGCTACTTGCCGGTGGCCGGCGAATCTCTGATACTTGAGCCTCATGAAATTTGAGGTCGTCATTCCCTTTTGGGTCCTATCCCTGTCTTACTGGGTTCATTTGTTGGCCACAGTCATCTGGCTAGGCGGGCTATTTTTGATGGCCCTGATCGCCTGGCCGGCCGTTAAGGGGCGGGTGTTGGACCAGAAGCAGTGGGTTGAGCTGCGGCGGCGTTTTTCCCCGTGGGCCAACGGCAGCCTGGTCGTCCTGTGGGTGACCGGCCTTTTGCAAATGACGGCCGACGAGAACTATAGTGGTTTTTTGCAGGTAGACAGCCTGTGGACCGGGGCGATCCTGGCCAAGCACCTGGCCGTTCTGGCCATGATGGGCCTGGCCCTGTACATTCAGTGGTGGGTCCACCCGGCCATAGAGCGGCTGGCCCTGCTGGCCGGAAAAAAGCCGGAACTGGCTGCGGCCGAGCAGGAAAAGCTGGCCCAACGAGAAATCCGGCTGCTGCGGCTGAACCTGGCCTGCGCCGCGGCCGTGTTATTGCTGACGGCCATTGCCACGGCGGTATGAAGAGATTAGGGATTAGAGATTGGAGATTGGGATCGAACGAGTGCCTAAATCTCTAATCCTTCGGACTGAGTCTCAGGACGAAGTCTCCAATCTCCAATCTCCATTTCCTACGGGAGTAGAATACCATGTTAGTCATTGACGGTAGCCAGGGAGAAGGGGGCGGGCAGGTGTTGCGGACGAGTCTGAGCCTGTCGGCGTTGACCGGCCGCCCTTTCCGCATTGAGAAGATTCGTGCCAACCGCTCCCGGCCGGGCCTGCGGCCGCAGCACCTGACGGCGGTGCGGGCGGTGGCGGCCATTTGCCGGGCCGAGGTGAATGGCGACCAACTCAACTCCACTGTCCTGGAGTTCCGGCCAGGTGGGTCGCCCCGGGCCGGCGCCTATGAGTTCGACGTAACCGAGGCCAGCGCCAGCGGCGTGTCGGCCGGGGCGGTGACGCTCATCTTCCAGGCTGTTTGCTGGCCGCTGCTCTTTGCCGGCGATTCGTCGCAGTTGACGCTGAGCGGTGGCACGTTTGTGCCCTTTAGCCCGCCGTACCATTATCTGGCCGAGGTAGCCGGGCCGGTTTTTGCCCGAATGGGCGCTTTCTTTGACCTGGCGCTGCGAGAATGGGGCTGGATGGCGGCCGGGGGTGGGCTGGTGACGGCGACGATCCATCCCTCTCAGAAACTGCACAGCCTCACGCTGGAGCCGGCGCCGGAGAGCAGCGTGCTAGGAATTGCAGCGGTGACAAACCTGCCCAGCCACATTCCCCACCGGATGGAGCGCCGGGCCTATAAGCTCCTGACCGAGGCCGGTTTGCAGGCGACGATCCGGCCGTTACGGGAGCGCAGTGCCGGGCCAGGAGCAGGTATGCTCCTCTGGCTGCCCCAGGCCGGGTTCAGCAGCCTGGGCCGGCCGGGACTTCCGGCCGAGCAGGTGACTGAAGCAGCAGTTGCGGAGTTGCTGGATTTTGTGGACAATCAGGCGGCCGTTGACCTGCACCTGGCCGACCAACTACTCATCCCGATGACCCTGGCTCACGGAACCTCCACCTTGACAACCAACCGCCTCACCCTGCACACCCTGACTAACGCTGACCTCCTCCGCCGCTGGCTCGACGCCGCGATCACCATTGACGGCAACCTGGACGGCCCCGGCCAGATCATGGTTGTTGGTGTGGGTTTTGGCGAGGATTAGGGGATTAGGGGATTTCTATTAAGATTGATTCTAGTGATGAGGCGCTGATTGGAGATCAAGAGAGAATGGCGCGTTTCACCAAGCATGTTGAGTTAACCGGTCAAATTATTGGTGCTTGTTACGAGGTTCATAAAATTCTTGGTCCTGGGTTACAGGAGAAGAGGATTAGACTATAAAAATCCCCTAATCCCCAAATCCCGGCTAGAATACTCCTGTGTTTGAAGTTGTCTTTTTGGGAACATCGGCTTCGACGCCCTCGGCTTACCGGGGGTTGTCGGCCCATTTGATTTTGCACCGCCAGTACCGCTTTCTGATTGATTGCGGCGAAGGGACACAGCAGCAGATTTTGCGCAGTGGCCTGGGCTTCAAGCGGCTGGAAAAGGTGCTCCTGACGCACGGCCACCTGGACCACATTCTGGGGCTGGGCGGCCTGGCCTCGACGCTCGGCCGGTGGGAGATGCTGGAGCGGCTGGAAATTTACGGCGGCCGGACCGCCCTGGCCCGCGTCGCCCGGCTCATTTTCGGCGTCGTCTTCCCCGAAAAAGATCCGCCGGCTATCATCGAGCTGGTTCCACTGGAGCCGGGCGACGTCATTGTCGAGGACGACAAGTTCCAACTGACCGCCTTCCCGGTCACCCATCGCGGTCCGGACTGTTTTGGCTTCCTTTTCGAGGAGAAAGCCCGCCGGCCGTTCCTGGCCGAAAAAGCCGAAACACTGGGCGTGCCCTTTGGCCCGGAGCGAGCCAGGCTGGTCCAGGGCCAGCCGGTGACCCTGGCCAGCGGCCGGACCGTTTACCCTGACGAGGTGCTGGGCGAGCCAATTCCTGGCGTCCGCTACGTCCACATCGGCGACGCCGGCCGGACCGACAACCTGGTGGCCTTCTGCCGCGACGCCGACGCCCTGACGATTGAGGCCACTTACCTGGAGTCCGAAGTGGAGATGGCCCGCGAGTTTGGCCACCTGACAGCCGCCCAGGCCGCCCGGCTGGCCGTGGAAGCCAACGTCAAGACCCTCATCCTGACCCACGTTTCTCGCCGTTACTTTGAGCGCGACGTGTACGCCGAGGCCAAGGCGATTTTCCCCAACAGCTACGTCGCCCGCGATTTTGACCACTTCCAGGTGACGCGTGGTGGGACGGTGCGGTTGGAGCGGGAAGAGGGGAGTTGACGCAAAGGCGCTGACTTTGGCAAGGCCAAAGTTCACGCAAAGTTTAGAATTATTGACGCAAAGGCGCGAGGGTTTAAGTTGTTATGTCAATGGTGACGGCTGACATGGTTATTTGTGGGGCTGGGCTGGCCGGGATTTCGGCCGCTTACCATCTCGCTGTGCGGCGTGGAGTGCGGAACGTGGTGGTGGTGGACGAACGGCCGCCGATGACGTTGACCAGCGACAAATCCACCGAATGTTATCGCAACTGGTGGCCCGGCCCCGGCGAGGCCATGGTCCGCTTCATGAACCGCAGCATTGATCTACTGGAAGTGCTGGCTGACGAAAGCAACAATTTCTTCCAACTCAACCGCCGGGGCTACGTTTTCCTGACGGCCGATCCGGTCCGGGGCGAGCTGTTCCGGAAGACGGCCGAAGAGATTTCGGCCCTGGGGGCCGGGCCGCTGCGCGTTCACACACCCGGCCACACCACCTACCGGCCCGCGCCGGCCGAGGGGTTCAAGGGCCAGCCGACCGGCGCCGATCTGCTCTTTGGCGCCGACCTGATCCGCGAGCACTTTCCCTTTGTTACCGAAGACGTGGTGGCCATGCTCCACCCGCGCCGCTGTGGCTGGTTGAGTGCCCAGCAATTAGGCATGTATCTGCTGGACAAAGCCAGGGCGGCCGGCGTTCGCCTGTTGCCCGGCCGGGTCACCAGTGTCGCCGTGCGTGGCGGCCGGGTGGAAGGTGTCCAGCTTGACCCCGGCAGCGAGGTTGACCACATCCAGACTCGCTGTTTTATCAACGCCGCCGGCCCGTACCTGCGCCAGGTCGGGGCCATGCTGGGCGCCGAGCTGCCGGTCTTTAACGAACTGCACGGCAAAATTGCTTTTAACGACACGCTTGGCGTCGTGCCCCGCGACGCGCCGCTAATGATCTGGAGCGACCCCGTCCACCTGCCCTGGTCGGAGGAAGAGCAGGCCGAGCTGGCGGCCGACCCGGAAACAGGCTGGCTACTGGGCGAATTTCCGGCCGGCGTCCACTTCCGGCCGGAGGGCAGCGGCGACAGCCCGATCCTGCTCATTTTGTGGACCTACGACGTGGAGGTCCAGGAGCCGGTCTGGCCGCCGCACTTTGACGATAGCTACCCGGAGATCGTCTTGCGCGGCATTTCCAGGATGGTTCCCGGGTTGGCCGTTTACCTGGAGCGGATGAGCCGGCCGTTTGTGGACGGCGGCTACTACTGCAAGACGCGGGAAAACCGGCTTCTAGTTGGGCCGCTGCCGGTGGAAGGCGCTTACGTCATTGGGGCGATGTCTGGCTATGGGGTGATGGCCTGTCAGGCGGCCGGCGAATTGCTGGCCGCCCACGTGACCGGCGGCGAGCTGCCTGACTACGCCCCGGCCTTTATGCTGGAGCGGTACGACGACCCGGTCTACCAGGCGCTGCTGGCGAACTGGGATGCAACGTCGGGCCAGTTATAGGATGTTCACTATGAGCGACGAAAAGGCGCTGGTTCCGGTAGAGCAAAAAGGTGATGAGATGAAAGTGAAGTGGCGGCCGCGGGCCTTTCAAATGACGATGATTTCTGCCGGGCTGTTTGTAGCCCTGACTTTGCTGGCCATGCTGGTCTATCCGGGCGGGACGTACACCGACCCGGCCGCAGCCCGGTACCAGTTTTTCAATAATTTCTTCAGCGACCTGGGGCGGACGCGGGCTTTTGACGGCGAGCCCAACACTGTGTCGCTGCTGCTCTTTTCTTCAGCACTGGCGATGTCCGGCCTGGGGTTGGTGGCCTTTTTCCTGGCCATGCCCTTCCTCTTCCGCCGGCGGCGTTTGCATTACGGGCTGGCGATAGCCGGCTCGGTCTTTGGCGTCATTGCCGGCCTGTCTTACATTGGCGTAGCCCTGACGCCGGCCGATCAGTACGGGGAAGCGCACTCAAATTTTGTCTTTTCCGCCTTTGGCTTCTTTTTTGTAGCTGTCCTCTTTTACATCCCGGCTATGTTCCTCGACCGGGAATACCCCCGGTTCTATCCGGCCGTTTTCGTGGCCTTCGCCTTGCTGTTGGCCGCCTATCTGTGGCTCCTATTTTTCGGGCCGCGCAGCGAAGGAGCGTTAACCCTCCAGGTCACCGGCCAAAAAATCATCGCCTACGCGGCGATTGTGGCCATCATGTTCCAGGGTTATGGGGGCTGGAAGGTGGGTACCAGAGGTAATTAGTAATTGGGTAATTGGCAATTACCAATTACTTAATTACCAATTACAGACTAAAGCTCTGGCCGGTGTAGGCTACTTCCGCCCCGGCGGCGAGGACAGCCTGGCGGGCGGGGCTGTCGGGGTCGAGGACAGGGTTGGTGTGGTTAAAGTGGGTCAAGAGCAGCCGGCCGGGCAGGCCGGCGCAGAAGGCCAGCGTATCCGGGACGAGGGGGTGGGCCACCGGGGTCCGGCCGCCAAGTTCGTCCCGGCTGTAGAAGCAGCCGTCTACCAGGGCCACGTCTGCGGCGGCCAGCGTTTGCCGTGCCGCCGGCCACTGCGGCCAGCCGTCAATGTCCGGCAGGTAAAGGAGCGACCGTGTTGGCCCCTGGAGGTGGTAAGCAAACGTGCCCGCGCCAATTTCGTCCCGGTGGGGGAGAGCGATGGGAGTGATGGCCAGGTCGGGGGCCAGAAGCAGCGGCCGGCCAGGTTCCAGCACGATCAGGCGCAGGTTGCCGACCACGGGCTGCCACAACCGCGTCTGGCGCAACGCTTCCACCAGCCCGGCCGGGGCGTAGACTGGCAGATCGCGCGCCTCCATGACCTCTGGCCCCAGGTGGGGCAGCCCGGCGGTGTGGCCCATGTGGGCGTGGGTCAGGAAGAGGCCATCCGGCTGGCGCAGCCGGTCCGGCCGGTTGGGATGCGGTCCCAGCGCCTCGGCCAGCAGGTTAAGCTGGTACTTGATGTCCGGCGTGGCGTCAATCAGCCAGACGGTCGGGGGCTGCCGGCGGCCGTCTACCACGGCCAGGCAGGCAGCGTACTCGGCCTGGCGGGGGTCGGCAAAGGCGGCGGCGCAACGGGGACAGCGGCAGCCGGCGTGGGGCAGCCCGGCGTCCTGCATGATGCCCAGAACCACAACGTTTATCGGCGCTGTCTCTTTAGGCACACTAATTCTTACGGACTATTGGAAGTAAGTGGTGATAGCACTGTAAAGCGACGGGGCATCTTGGTAACAGCGATTTGTTGCATTGATCATTGAACCTCATTTGTATCACATTTGAGTCTAGTGTACCAAGACAATCAGGCCCTGTTCGCCAGACCAAAATTTTCCCGATAGGCGGAGAAGCGCCGGGCAATATCCTGGTCGTTCAGCCCAAAATCGGCCGCGCTGTAGCGGTGCCGGCCGTGCTTGCCCTGGGGGTTTTCGGCCAGGTAAGCCCGCAGTTGCTGCTCGTACTCTTCCGTCCAGGCCAGGCTAAAATGGTCGTAAATAGTGTGGACCACGCCGATGGGATCGGCCAATAGGTGGTCGTAATAAACGTCACAGACGGCGCCCGGGTTGGCCTGGCGGGCAGCCAGGTTCAGCGCCGCCTCATTCTCCAGCAGCCTGACGTTGGCCTCGGCCATCCGCCGCACGTCCAGTTCTCGTGTCACCACGCCGTGAAAACTATAGAACAGGCTGTTAAGACTACTGATCAACGGGATAGGGTCGCGGTGGGTCTGAATGATAAGGGCGTCGGGCAATATTTGCCGCAGGGCGGCCAGCGCCCCGGTGTGGGCCGGAGATTTCAACGTTAGCCGGCGGGCCGGGTCTGCGGCTTGCAGCACCTGGAGCAACTGGCGGTATTCCCGGTAGGCCGGCCGCCGGTCCTGGGCGTTATACCATTCCAGGTAGCCGTAAACGGGAGCAAAGACCCAGAAGAGCAGAGAGATGAACGTGGCTCCCAGCAGGGCAATACACTCCTCGGGTGTGTCGGCCCGGATGTAATGTTTGTGGTCCAGATCGCGGGCCAGCCTATGGTTGATTTTCATTTGCCGTTCTGTGTTCTGGCGGCGGCGGTCCGGCGCACCGCCGGGAAACGGCTGGCTTATTTCCCAGGCCGGGACGGCCCGGTGGGCGGGATCGGCCGCCAGCAGCCGGTGGAGCAGCGTGGTGCCGGAGCGGGGCAGGCCCATGATGATAATGGGCGGGATGAGCGGCCGGTCGAACAACTCCGGCGTCTTGTGGCGGGCCTCTACCAGCCGTAGCCGGTTGACTAACTGGCTCACAATCAGCATGTAAATACCCAACCGGCCGGTAAAATGCAGGTTAGCGTCCCGTTCGGCCGACTCCAGGACCCGCAGCAGCCCCTGGCGGTAGTAAGGGTCGCCAAAATCGCTCAACCCGGTCCGCCGCCCGGCCGCCCGGCAAACGGCCGCCTCGTCAAAACGCAGCAACGGCAACTTCAGCGCCAATAGCGAATGCCCCACCCCGTTTAAGAGGCGAAAAGGGAAAGGTATTGTTGTCCGGGCGGATAACATGGTAAATCGGAGATTGGAGCTTGGAGCTTGGTTAATCTCCAATCTCTAATCTCTACTCTCCAACCCCTGAATAAACGAGAGCCAGCCCATATGGCCGGAAGCCAATCCGTTCGTACACCCGGCCGGCCTCGGCGTTGGCAGCGGTTAAAAAGACAACTTCCAGCCCCTGGTCGAAGGCCAGTTGGACTGCATGAGTGGTCAGTGCGGTGGCAATTCCCCGGCGACGAAAAGTGGCCAGTGTGCCGATGCCAGCTACTTCAATCAGCCCGTCGTAAGGGACCATCAGGCAACCAGTGCAGACCGGCTGCCCGTCGAGCCAGGCCAGGAACCAGGGGGTATGACCAAAGCGGTTGCGGAACTGCTCCGCTTCCAGCTCGGTTACCAACGGGGTTGCGTCCTCGCCGAAGGAGCGCCGCTGGACGGTATCTAGCCTCTGCCAGGTGTCTAGGGGCGTTGTGCTATCTACCTGAGTGATGGTCAAACCTGGCACGGGCAGCGCCGGCCGGAAAGTCTCCCGATCGCAGAGCATGAGTTGGATGCGGTTCTCTTCGATGAAACCGGCCGCTTCCAGCGAGGCGGCCAGATCCGGGGCGAAGGCCTGCAAAAATTCAAAACGCGGCCGGCGGTTGCGGGCGGCAAAGGTGGCCCGCACGGCAGCCAGCTCCTGGCCCAGGTCGCCTCCGGCCGGCGCGTCCGGGATGGCGTAATTGGCGAAAGGCGACAGACTGTCGGGGTTGAAAAAGCAGGTGAAGGGGGGAACGGGAACGGCCTCCAACAAAAACTGGGCGCTGGCGCGCAGTTGGGCCTGGATGCGTTCAATCGGGATCATGTGCTTGTGTTCGCTTTTTCAATAGCCTGTTGCACAACACGTTTGAAATGGTCGGCCGCCGGCCCGGGGGCCAGCCCGATAAAAGCCTGCCCGGCCTCGCCAAAGCCTCTAATCTGGCCCTGGACGGTGAGACCGTCGTCCGGGACCAGGTGGCTGAAGGCGTAATCCTGGACGGTGATGTCTTCCAGCCGGGCGGCCAGGGTATGCGCGCCCCGCTTTTCGCCGCTGTGGGCCCAGATCAGCCAGTGGGGCGTGACGACGACGGCGGTGAAGTGGACGGGGTCGGGGTCATAGGGGCCGAGCAGCCGGTCCTTCAACCGGCCAAGCGTCCCTTTCGGCCGGCGTTCGGAGCGGGTCTCGCAGCAGGCCAGCACCTCGGCGGCCACGTCTCCCAGCAGGTTCTCCCCGGCGTATTGCCGGATAGCCGCCTGCAGTTCGGGGCGCAGGTCGCCAAAGGAACAGTCGCGGGTCGTCCGATTGTACTCTTTCATCCTGGTTCGGGAATAGTTTTTAGTGGGGTGGGCATGGATTAAACAACTCAAGGCGAACTGGACAGGAGTATATAACGAAGGAGGGGAAACGGCGAGCGCGGTTGGCCTGGCCAACCTCATGCTCGCGGTCCCAGGTTCGCCAACCTCCCGGAGGTTGGCGAACCTCCCGGAGGTTGGTGGGAGATTAGACAGTGTACACAGGAAAGGCGGCCGGTTTATTGGTTACTTTAGTTCTTCGACAATGCGCCGTCGTTTGTTAGAATTAGCCGTCAACTTTGTTTGAGGAGAAGAATTGATGCGCGAACTTTCTCATTTGCTTGGCAGCATCCCCGCCTCTCTCACCCTGGCCATTAACGACAAAGCCAAAGCCCTGCAGGCGGCCGGGCAGGACGTGATTGCCCTGGCCGGCGGCGACCCCGACTTTGACACGCCGGCTCACGTCGTCGCTGCGGCCATTGACGCCATTGCCGCCGGGGCGACCCACTACCCGGCCCCAACGAAGGGCACGCCGGACGTGCTGGAGGCCATTGCCGGCAAAATGGCCCGCGAGAACGGCATTCACGTCAATCCCAAGACGGATGTGGTGGTCACGCCAGGCAGCAAGTGGGCGCTCTTTATCGCCCTGGCGGCCGTGCTCAACCCCGGCGACGAGGTGCTGTACCTGTCGCCGGCCTGGGTCTCCTACCCACCGATGATCCGGCTGGCCGGTGGGACGCCGGTGGCGGTTGACCTGTGGCCGGAGGACAATTTCACCGTGACGGCCGAGCTGCTACGGGGGAAGCTGACGCCCCGCTCCAAGGCGATCATGGTCAACTCACCCAACAACCCGACCGGCCGGGTGTTGAGCCGGACCGAGGTGCAGGCCATTGCCCAGGTGGCTCTTGAGGCCGACCTGTACGTCATTACCGACGAGGTCTACGAAAAGCTGGTCTTTGACGGCCACCAACATTATTCGCTGGCGGCCGAGCCGGGGATGGCCGAGCGGACGCTGACGACGAACGGCCTGTCGAAGGCTTACGCCATGACCGGCTGGCGACTGGGCTGGGTGGTTGGCCCAACGCCGGCGATGAAGCTGGCCGCCCGGATGCACAGCCAGGCTGTGACTTCGGCGGCGACTTTTATCATGAAGGCGGCCGTGGCCGCCCTCAACGGCCCGCAAGAGGCCGTGGAAGAGATGCGTTGTTCCTACCAGGCGCGGCGCGACTTTATGGTCGCTGCCCTGAATGAGATCGAAGGCATTGCCTGCGCTTCGCCTGACGGGGCCTTTTACCTTATGCCCCGTTTTCCTAATACCCGTAAAAATAGCATGGAGCTGGCCGAGGCGCTGCTGGCCGAGGCCGGCATTGCCGCCACGCCCGGCGCCGCCTTTGGTGCCAGCGCCGAGGGCCACGTCCGCTTCTCCATCGCCACCGCCATGAGCGACCTGGAGCGGGCGGTAGACCGGCTGGCGCGCATAGCGGCAAAGCTATAGCGATGAGCAATGAGCGATGAGCAATGAGCCCTCATTACTCATTGCTCATCACTTTTTGTAACTTTTCCCCCCTGAATCGCAACTAAATAGCAGGTATGAAAACCGACACGGAACTGACCGACGCGGAGCTGGTGGCGCGTTGCCGGGGTGGGGAGAAGGGCGCTTTTGCCGGGCTGGTCAGCCGCCACCGGCCGCGGCTGGCCCGTTTGCTGCGGGCCATGCTGGACAGCCCGGCCGAGGCTGAGGACGTGCTGCAAGAGACGTTGCTCCAGGCTTACCTGGGGCTGGAGCGGCTGCGCGACCCGGCCCGTTTTGGGACCTGGAGCTACGCCATTGCCCTGAACCTGGCCCGGATGCGGCTGCGGGCTAACCCGACCCAGATGGTCTCGTTGGAGGCGCTGGCGGCACAGGCCGGGCTGGCCGACGGCCAGCCGCGGCCGGAGCAGGTGGTGGAGAGCCGGGAAGTGCTGGCCCGCCTGCAGCGGGCCATTGCCGGACTGCCGGCAGCCGAGCGGGAAGCGGTCTGGCGTGTCTACCTGGAAGGCCTTAGCCACCAGGAGACGGCCGAGGCACTGGGAGCGACGGTTGGGGCCGTGAAGGTGCGTGTCCACCGCGGCCGGCAGCGTTTGCAGGCCGCCCTGCAGCCCGAGTTTGGCCAGAGCAGCCGCCGGGCCTTAGTGGAGGTTCCCATGATTGCTGTTACCGTTCACGACGTATTTGCCCCACTGGTGGAAGACGTTTTGCGCGCCCTGGGCGACGAGGCCCAGCCGGTGGTCTCTTTTCTCAATTCGCTGCCCGAAGCGCGCAAGGAGGCTGTTCTGCAAGAACTCGGCCCGTCCACGCATCGCGTAGTACTGCTGAAGGAGAAGGACGGCGACCGGGCGCTGCCGATCTGGATTGGCCCAAACGAGGGGGACGACGTGGTCCGCCAGCTCCGCCACGAAAGCACGAAGCGGCCGATCACCTTTGACCTGACCAAGACGTTGCTGGAACTGGGGGGCGTACACTTGCAGCAGGTAGTGGTCAGCCGGCTGCACGAGACGGTCTTCTACGCCACGCTGTTTGTAATTACCAACGGCCAGGGAGCGCCGGCCGAAGTGGACGGCCGGCCCAGCGACGCCATCAGCCTGGCGCTGCGGCTGGGTGTCCCTATCTTTGTCGCCCCGGAGGTGATGGACCAGGCCGGCATCCGGCCAGCGGCCGACGGCGCCTATGACGTTGTCGGCGATAACCCGGATCAGTCATGCGAGTGGCTGCCGTCGCCATTCAAGCTGGCGTGGCGGTCGTTGGTCTAGGGGTGTAGGGCAACCTTCGGTTGCTCAGTGGTTGTGTAGGGGTGTGGTTATGTGATACTCTTTCGGCATGGGTATCCAACTGGAGTGGCAGGTAGGCGAGGAGGAAAACATCCGGCCGGGGGGGCGGGGGCGGCGGCCGGTAACCTGGCTGGTTGTTCTCACCATCGTCCTGCTGGTGGGCCTGCTGGCTTTTGCCGGCTGGCGGGCCGGCCAGGAGCAGGCGGCCCGAGGCGAAGAAGAATTGCGACAGCGCGTCCAGGCGCTGCTAGACGAGGAGCAGGCCGCTTACCTGGCCGGCGACGGGGAGCGCTTTTTTGCTACTCAGGCCCAGGACCCGGCCTGGCTGTCGGCCCAGTTGCGGCCGGAAAACCAGCTCCTTTACCAGGCTGGCCTGACGGTGACGCGGGTCGAGCAGCACGGCGACGAAATCTGGGCCAACGTGAGCTGGCCGGCCGCCGACCAGCGGTGGCAGCGGGTCCTTTTCTTCCAACAGGAGGGCGGCGCGCTACGCCAGGTACCGCCGGCCGAAAGTTACTGGGGACCAGCGGTGCGCCTGGAACAGCCTTGGGGCGCTCTAGTCATCCACGAGGTTGACCGGGCCTGGGCTGAAGAGATAGTTGAAACCGTGAACGAACTGCTGGCTGGTGAACCCAATAGGGCCCACGGCTGGACAACCGGGGAGTGGGAGACAGCCGAAGCCATCGTCAGACGGACAATTGCCGAGTCGCGCCGCCCCTTTACCCTGACGATTGCCGCCGATTACCAGCCGACGGCCGCGCCAGACGAGATACGCCTGCCGTCGCCGCGCCTGCTGGCGCTCGACGAGCAGGGCAAACCGGGCGACTCCTTTTGGGAACTACTGCGGCAGCGAGTGGTGGAACAGGTGGACTGGACCCTCATCTGCTTTGCCGTCCCGGCCGAGAATGTTTCCCGGTACCAGTTGGCGGCGGCCGCTTTTAGAGAACAACAGCCCGACATTGTCGTGGAAATTATTAGCCTGGAGGAGCTGCCAGCCGATCCGTTAGGGTGGAACGCTACGGCCGGCATTGACGGGGCGGCCGTCACGCCGACCGAGGCGATGCTAGCCGCCGGGCTGGTCTACGACCTGACCGACCTGGCCAGCAGCGACCCAACCTTTGACCAGGGTGACTTTTACGAGCAAATCTGGCAGGGGGCCTGGTGGCGCGGCCGGATGTGGTTTATGCCCCAGGGGGCCAGCATGCGGCTGCTCTTTTACGACCGGGTGACCTACCAGGCGGCCGGGCTGGTCGAGCCTTCGATGCGCTGGACGTGGACGGAGATGGGGCGAGACGTGGCCGCCCTGGCGGCGGCCGAAGGCCAGGTTGAGTGGGGGTTTGTTGACCAGAGCCTGGACACGCTTTTTTCCTACGCCTTTAACTGGGATAACGCCTGCCCGCCCCCGGTGACGGTCCGTTGCAAGCAACCGCTGCAGCCGGCCGGCGTGGTCGCCGCCCTGGAGTGGTACGCCGGTCTGGCCGGCCGGCCGGGTGTGACGCCGGATCTCACCGGGCTGGCGCCGGCCGAACGGGAATTTCGGGCAATTAACCTGATTTCGCCCGGCGGGGTAGCCGTCTGGGTGGAGGAGCCGGTCAACTATGAGCTGTACTCGCTGAACCGGCCGATGGGCGTGGTTCCGTTTCCCGGCTCGGACCGCTTTGACGGCATTACGCCATTGTGGGTGCGGGGGAGTTTTATCAGCCAGTATAGCCAAGCGCCGCTGGCTACCTGGCAGTGGCTGAAGTTTCTCAGCACACAGAGCCTGGAGCGGCAGTTGCGGCTGGTGCCGGCCCGGCCGTCGGTGGCGATGCAAACGGGCTACTGGCTGACCCTGCCCCGGCCGCTGGCCGAAGCGATGCGCACCGCTTTTCCCTTTGCCTGGCCGGTGACGATTGAGGAACAGAATCTTTTCTCATGGGCACAACTGGCGGCCATCCATTCAGGGGAGATAACGGCCGAAGAGGCAGCCCAGATGCGGCCGCGGGTGAGGTGGTTTCAGGGGGAAGTAATCAGGTAATTGGGTAATTGGTAATTGGGTATGAGTTATTGGTTATGGGCTCAATAATCAATCTCCAATCTCTAATCTCCAATCCCCTTAATGGTGGAGTATCTGGGACAGGAACAGCTTCGTCCGCTCGTGCTTGGGGTTGGCGAAGAAGTCGGCCGGGATGTTTTGTTCGACGATCTGGCCGTGGTCGAAGAAGATGACCCGGTCGGCAACTTCGCGGGCAAAGCCCATCTCGTGGGTCACGGCCAGAATGGTGTAGCCGGCCCGGGCCAGGTCGCGCATCACGTCCAGCACTTCCTTAATCATTTCCGGGTCCAGAGCGCTGGTCGGCTCGTCAAAGAGCATAATCTTCGGCTCCATGGCCAGGGCGCGGGCAATGGCCACCCGCTGCTGCTGGCCGCCGGACAACTGCCCCGGGTACTTGCCGGCCTGCTCGGGAATGCCAACCCGCGTTAACCACTTCATGGCCACCTCCTGGGCCTGCTCCCTGGGCCATTTGCGCACGTGAAGCGGGGCCAGGGTGATGTTTTCCATGACCGTCAGGTGGGGGAAGAGATTAAATTGCTGGAAGACCATGCCCACCTCGCGGCGGATTTCGGCAATGTTGCGAATGTCGTGGCTGAGGGTGATGCCGTCCACGACGATTTCCCCATCCTGGTGCTCTTCCAGCCGGTTAATGGTGCGGATAAAGGTGGACTTGCCCGACCCGGACGGCCCGATAATGACGATGACCTCGCCTGTCTTGACGGACAGAGTGATGCCCTTCAGCGCCTCAAAATTGCCGTACCACTTATGCACGTCGCGACAAACAATAATGTCCCCCGCCTCGGCTAATGATTTGCGCTCCACTTTTCCTCCTGTAGTTGTGTGGTTGTGTGGTTTTGTCGT
>JAKEFB010000222.1 GCA_022616275.1 Chloroflexota bacterium | reverse complement strand
GCCGTCATCTGGCGACGCAAATCGCGGGCCTGGGCCAGGTCGGCGCTCATCTGGTTGAAGGACGTGGCCAGCTCGCCCAGCTCGTCGTCGGAGCGGACCGGCACCTGGTGGCCCAGCTCTCCCAGGGCCACCGCCCGCGTCGCCGCCGTCAGCTCGTGCAGCGGCCGGGCCAGCGTCTGGGCCAGCACCACCCCCAGGGCCAGGGCCACCACCGTCGCCCCCACTGCCCCCACCACCAGCGTCCCCCGGAACCGGGTCAGGAACGCCACCCCGGCCCGCGTGCGCACCCTGTTCGAGACGGAAACCAGCCAGCCGACCACCCGGCCGTCCGCCTCGACCGGCGTGCTGTTTTCCAGGATTTCCGAAGACAAACGCTCGCCCGGCCGGAAGCCCATCCCCGCCGCCACCACCCGGCCGTCCGGGCCGGCCAGGGTAAACATCCCGGCCATCATCTGGCCGCCGCCCGGCCCACTGCCCATGCCCATCATCCCGCCCACCGGCAAAATCGCCTCCACCCCCTCCCACCCCCCGCTGCTGCGGTAATATTCCGCCAGCAGCGAAGCCGCCGTTTCCTGGTGTTGGGCCATCATAAAATGGTCAAAGTCGCTCGTCGTCTGCCGGCCGGCAAACACTGCCACCAGTGCCGTGCTGATCAGACTGACAAACAAAAAAGCCAATACCAGCCGGGGAGTCAAAGAACGAATAAAAATCATTCGCGTCATTCGCCCATTCGCGCCATTCGCGATAAAAAGCTTACTCCTGGGCCGGCGCAAACCGGTAGCCCACGCCGTACACCGTCTCAATGTAGCGTGGGGCGCGCGGCTCAGGCTCAATCTTGGCCCGCAGATTTTTGACGTGAACGTCAATCGTCCGCTCATACCCCTCAAAAGCCGTCCCTTGTAGATGGTCCAGCAAATCCAGGCGCGAAAAAGCCCGGCCGGGGGCCGCCATCAACGTTGCCAGCAAATCAAACTCCGAGGGCGTCAGGTCCACCGGCCGGCCGGCAACCGTCACCAGGTGCGCCTCCCGGTCCAGCATGATCGCCCCGGCCCGCAGCACCTGGCCGGCCGGGGCCCGCTGCCCCGTCCGCCGCAACACCGCCCGCACCCGGGCCATTAGTTCGCGGGGGCTGAAGGGCTTGGTGACGTAATCGTCCGCCCCCAACTCCAGCCCAACGACCCGGTCCTCCTCTTCAATTTTAGCTGTCAGCAAAATAATTGGCGTCTCCCGCTCCTTGCGGTGCAGCCGCATAAATTCGTAGCCGTCCAGCTCCGGCATCATCACGTCCAGGATAATCAAGTCCGGCTTCTCCTGCCGGGCGACAAAAATCGCCTCCCGGCCGTCGGCCGCCGTGACCACCCGGAAGCCCTCCTGGGTCAAATAAGCCTTCACCAGCGACACCAGCCGCTCCTCGTCGTCCACCACCAAAACCGCCTTCGTCATCACCAACTCCTGAGCGAGAGGAAAGGTAGCGCGCCGTGTGAAAGCGCGGCCGTTCTGCCTCTCGCTCTGGCTCTAGTTCCATACAGCATACCAGAGAAGTATAAAGGAAATGTGAAGATACTATGTAGTTGTGGTAAAGCGTTAGGCGACAAATAGCCTGCTTTTAAGTGAGCACCTAAAATGTAGCGTTTAATTCCTACCTGTGATAAACCCTTAGGGTGGGGAGGATAAATGATGATAAAGAGAAGCCTACACTTGATTTTCATCCTGGCCTTGTTGGCCGCTGGTGTTTCAGCCTTGGCCGCCGGCCGGCCGGGCCAGGGGGATTACTATGCCCTGCTGCCAATAGCAGTAAAGCCATTGCCCGATTACTGGATCTCATCCTATACGGCCGGCGTTTTGAACTACTTTAATGATGGCATTGAGGCAGACAGTGGTAACTACCTTCTTGCCGGAGCGACTGGTTCGTCGGGAGATTTGGACGCCTGGGCGCTCTGGGTCAACGCCCAGGGAACAGTGCTTTGGCAAAAGACCTTTGGCTCTGGTGGCGATGATACCTTCAATGCTGTCGCCCTATCGGCTGATGGCAACTACGTCCTGGCTGGTGCAAAATATTCATCCGCTTATGGTAGGGAAGCCCTGGTTGTAAAGTTAGACGAGAATGGTGATGTCGTCTGGCAGAAATATTATGGTTCACTATACACCGAGGCTGTGGACATCCAACCGACTACTGACGGGGGCTATTTGGTCGCCGGAGTATCCCCAGGCCCTGACTATTGGGTAATGAAGCTGGATGGTAACGGCTCAGTTAGCTGGCAGAAAGCTTACAGCCGCGATCTCTACCAGGCTGACTATCTTACGGCTGTGAGACAGGCGGCCGATGGCGGTTACATCGCGGCTGGGTATAGCAATATCCCCGGCTTTGGCCGCCATGCCTGGGTGTTAAAGTTAGATGGCAGTGGAAATATAATCTGGCAGAAGCTCTATAGACAGGGAATAGAGAGTTTTATTTATGACCTGGATGTAACTAATGATGGGGGCATCGTCCTGACCGGCGCCACAGATTTCTATCCTGCGGGGTATAACGAGCTTTGGGTGTTTAAGTTGAATGGCAATGGCTCAATTGCCTGGAATTGGATTTACAGTGGACAAAATGATGAAATTGGTTACGCTATTCAGCAGACGACTGATGGTGGATACTTGGTCGCCGGACAACAAAATAACTCTGGTAGTTACCACGTATGGCTATTGAAGTTGTATGGCAATGGAACACTGGCCTGGCAGAAAAGCTATGACGTTAATGATGAAGCCAGCTTTGCTTTCGAGAGCGGTAGCGGCATTATTGCCGGAGGCGGCCCAGTAGCAGTCGGTCCGCCACCATACGCAAATGCTCAGTTACTCAAGCTAAACGGTCAGGGCGATATTGCCGGGTGTCCGTTTTACGGACCAATCAATGTGAATGCCTCTAGCCCAAGCGTCGTCGTGCAAGATACATCGGGCAGTGTAATCGCCAGTCCGGCCGTGGCGGCTGCTGCTGGCTTTGGCCCTCAAAATGTAACTACGCAATCAACGATGCTTTGTGAAGCAGTGGCTAGCCCATGACGGCCGGTAGTTCCACTCATCGATGAGTATATGTGAACAGGGTGCGGCCGTCAGGCCGCGCCCTGTCCTCAAAGAAAGGAGCAATCGCTGCTAATTCTGCGAATCCGTATCACCCTGAAAAGGGCAGAGGCCGTGCGGACCACCGCCAGGGCCAGACATACTATTCATGTGCGCGAGCATCCAATCGGCCTGCTCCTGAGTCATTAGCCCATCCTCAACTGCCTGCGCGATGGCTTCGGCGTGCGCCGCCTGCATCACCGCCCAGACCTCGTCAATATCCACCTCCTGCCCGGCCGCGATCTCCACCAGCGTTTTGCCCTCGGCGATGGCGGCTTCAAACTCCTCCACCGTCATATTCAACGCTTCGGCCACGGCCGCGTGCATCGCCTCGTGATCCATCATCCCCTGGCCGTTCTGGCCCATCGGGCAGGCCATGCCACCGGGCATTCCGCCCATCATCCCCTGACCATTCATCATTCCCTGGCCCATCATGCCGCCTTGCATGGGCATGTTGCCCTGCATGCCCTGGCCCATCATCCCGCCCTGCATAGGCATGTTGCCTGGCATTCCCTGGCCCATCATGCCCCGGCCGTTCATCATCCCCTGCGGCCGGTTCTGGGCCACGACGTTGCGAGAACCTACAGCGGCCGAAATGTCAGCCAGCACCTCACCCGGGCCACCCTGGGCATAAATCACGGCCGCCCCGGCGACCACAACCAGCAAAACCACCCCTATGGCGGCGATAACAGCAATTTTTACCGCGTTACTCATGACAAATTCCTCCACTTATACCTGTTTAAGCCGACGAACTGTACGAACCTATCGTCCGTCGTCCGTCGTCTACCTGCAGGATAGTCAAAAGGTGTTTAGAAATTGTGAAGGAGTGATTTGGAATTGATGTGGATAGGATCCAGCGCCCAGGCGGCCGGCTCCCATTGAACAAGAGAAGTCAATCCCCTATACTGTAGCGGGTTGCGTTTGACCGTTTTTTATGAGAGGTATCAATGACCATAGTGGAACACGACGGCCTGATCCTGCGACACGCCACCGGCGCCGACTTTCCCAAAATTGACGAAATCACGATCCTGTGCTATTCCGCTATCCAGGCCAGTTACGTCGCCATGCTCGGCGAGGACTGTTATCAAGCGGTCCGCCACAACCCGGAACTCACCTGGCAAGAGCGTAAAACAGGACAGGTCCATCGCCTCCACCAGGAACACCCGGATTGGGTCTGGGTCTTGGAACGCGACCAGGAACTTGTTGGCTTCGTGACTTTCTATCTGTTCCCCGAACAGAACTACGGCCACATTGATAATAACGGCGTCCATCCCAACTATGCCGGTCAGGGCTGGGGGAAATTCATGTACCAGCATGTCCTGGACTACTTCCGCCGGCAAGGATTGCGGTTTGCCCACGTAGACACCGGTCTTGATCCGGCCCATATTCCGGCGCGGCGCGCCTATGAAGCGGCCGGCTTTGATCGTCAGGTGCCCATTGTGGAGTATTGGCAGGACTTATCGCTACACAACCCAGGCTCGGAACCAGACAATTTTAATTAGCGGTTCATTCTTCCGGCCGGTAAGGCGCTTCCTGCTCAATATTCCCCACGTACTCCGGCAGATTCGCCTGCCCCAGCATTTGCCGGATCGCCTGTATCTCCCCAACGTGAAACCAGTAGTGGTAAGTGATCCGTCGTAGCGCCGAACCGATGCTTTGGCCAACGGCTTTGCCGTCTCGCAGCAACTCCTGCTGCAACGTCTCTGAAGTCAGAGTATCGAGATACGAATCGGCCGCCTGCGTCACCTGGCGCCAGGTAGCCAACATTTCCTTCAGCGAAGGGGTACACATCGGCGCGCCATAGGCATACGTCGTGTTCAACTCGGGGAATAACACCTTGCCCTGGGCCAGCTCCAGCCAGTAGCGGTGTTCGTGCCAGGCCAGATGTCCGACGATCCAGCTAATGCAATTCATCGGGCCAAAGTGGCGAACGGCGTCCTCTTCGGATACACCTTCAAGCCCCCGCAGCCATTCCCGACGGGTGAAACGGAATTGGTCAATCAACGGATGGGTCATGCTCTTGCTCCTACATAAATTGCATCAAATTAACGCGAATTATTGCGAAAAATTTGTGTGAATTCGCGTTAATTGGTTGCCTTTTCATTCATCAGTGATACGCCGGCAGCCACTCCCCGTGGGCGGCGATCAGGTCGTCCACCAGGTTCCAGATCTGCTCCACGTCCAGCTCGGCCGCCGTGTGCGGGTCCAACATGGCCGCGTGGTAGATGTGCTCCCGCTTGCCCGTCAGCGCCGCCTCCACCGTTAGCGCCTGGACGTTGACGTTGGTCTGGATCAGCGCGGCCAGGTGGGGTGGCAGCGCCCCCACCGGCTGCGGCCGGATGCCGTCAGCGCCGGCCAGGCAGGGCACTTCCACGCAGCAGCCGGCCGGCAGGTTGTCAATCAGCCCGTCGTTGGGCACGTTGCCATAAAAAATGCGCGGCGTCCCCGTTTCCAGGCTGTGGATGATGAACGAGCCGTACTCGTGGCTCCGCTCCAGCGTCAGGAACGGGTTGTCAAAGTTGCCGGCCGCCAGGTCGTCGGCGATGAAGTTCCATAGGGCAATCTGGGCCTCACAGCGGCGGATGTACTCGTCCAGGGGAATATTATAACGCTCAATCAGCTCCGGCCGGTCGCGCTTAATAAACCAGGGGACGTATTCGCTGAAATGCTCGCTCGACTCGGTGACAAAGTAGCCCAGCCGGGTCAGCATCTCGTAGCGTACCCGGTTCCACTCCGGCACCCGGCCGTCTTTGACCACCTGGCGGATCAACGGGTAAAGGTCTTCCCCGTTCCGCTCAAACTTGAGGTAAAAGGCCATGTGGTTGATGCCGGCCGCCAGGTACTCAATCTCCTCCACCGGCACGCCAATGTCCTGGGCCAGTTGGCCGGCCGTGCCCTGGACGCTATGGCACAGGCCGATGGTCTGGATCGGGCTGGCCCGCCGCGCCGCCCAGCACAGCATGGCCATCGGGTTGACGTAGTTCAGGTGGACCACGGCCGGGCACAGCTCCTCCATATCGCGGCACATCTCCAGCAGCACCGGAATTGTCCTTAGCCCGCGCATAATGCCGCCAATGCCCAGCGTGTCGGCAATCGTCTGGCGCAGGCCGACCTTCTTGGGAATCTCGAAGTCCACGACCGTGGCTGGCTTGTAACCGCCGACCTGGAACATGCTGATGGCGTAGTCGGCCCCGTCCAGCGCCGCCCGGCGGTTCGTCGTCGCTTCAATCCTCGGCCGGGCCCCCAACGCCTGGGCGGCGTAACGGGCCACCTTCTCCGAGTCCGCCAGCCGCCTGGCGTCAATGTCGTGCAGGCTGATCGTAGACTCGGCCAACTCCGGGAAACTGAGAATATCCACCAACAAATTCTTGGCAAAAACCGTGCTGCCCGCCCCGATAAAAGTGATTTTAGGCATACGCAATCTCTAATCTCCACTCTCCAATCTCTACTCTCCACTCTCCACCCCTCCAGCTTCTACGGGCTCCTCTTAATAACCGGCAGGTAGACTTTTGTTCCCTCCACCATCACGTTGAAGGCCGCGCCAACCGGCATGAGGCTTCCGTCCTCGTTAAAGACAGTTCATTACTAAACGCCTCGGTTTTTGCCGGTAATCGCCGCCGGTCTGGCCTGGTTGATAAATTCGCGGACAGTCCCGCCTGGATGCGCCGGTTAAACAGTCACCCCTATTTTACTAGCCAACCCCCTTTTGGGCACACCCAGACCACCAGGCAAAAAGGCCCGGCCGCTTTAACGGCCGGGCCTTCCCTCATACACTCATTTGTCACGAATTGCACGAAAAAATTAGTGCAATTCGTGGCAGAAAAAATCTACCACTGCCAGTTGCCGCTCACGCTGGCCGATCCGGCGCACGGCACGGTGTACGTCCGGTTGCTGCCCGACTCCCAGATTGTCGTGCTCCCCTGGCGGACGATGTACTTATACTCAATCGCCTGGCAGGCGCTGCTCGTGAACGTCACCGGGCCGCTCCAGGTGTCGCTATCTACCCAACTCAGCGGGGCGGCGCTGGCTGCGTTCCAGTTGCCCAGCTCCGGCTTGTTGCCGACCACGTACATATTCTGGCCGTAGCTGGTCACGTAGCCGTTGACGGTAAAAGTTACTGTGGCGCTGCTGCTGCCCGACGGGCCAAGAACAACGCCCGGCGTCGTGCTGTCCAGCGTCACGGTGCATTTGCCGGCGCTGATAGTGCAGCTCTTGCCGCTGCCCAGCAAGTCGGTCAGGACCGTGCCGTTGGTGTAAGGCAGTGTCACCCCGGTCAGGTTGGGGATGACCAGCGTCTTCTGAGCGCCGCTGTCGTTGAGGGCGACGACCACGCTAGTCGCGCCTTGACCGCGCCGGTAAGCATACGTGCGGTCGGTGTTGTGGCGGTAGAGGGCCGCCAGGTCGGCCGCGCTGAACGTCCGCAGCGCTGGCACACTCTTGCGTGCGTCAATCATGCTGTTGTAGAAGTTCCACAGGCTGGTGTTGGCCGAGCCTTGCCACTGGGCCGGGGCGCTGGGGAAGTAGAAGGCCCAGGACATGCGTTCGCGGGCGTACTCCGGCCGGCCGCCGCCGAACTGGTAGATGCCAAATTCCTGCCCCAGCCCGACCTCGTTGCCATAGTACATCACCGGCACGCACGGCTGGGTAAACATGACCAGCGCACCCAATTTCATCTTGCTGAGGCTGTAGCCCACCCGGTGAGAGAAGCGGTCCATGTCGTGGTTGTCAATGAAACAACCCCGCACAAACTCGGAGGCGGTAATGCCGTCCTGGTAGTAGAAGCCGGCCCGGTCGTTCAGGCTGCTGTCCAGGCTGTCCACGTTGCTGCCCCCGGTGAAGAAGCTGACGATGCTGGCGTTGGCCTCAAAGTCCATCGCCGCGTCAATCCGGCCGGTGTGGCGGCGAATGACCTCTGGCCCGTTGTTCAGCCAGATTTCGGCAATGGTGAACGTCTCCTGGGTGCCGACCGAGCTGTTAAAGGCCCGCCAGAAGTCGGTGCTGGGGCCAGGGGCGTAGTCCAGCCGGTAGCCGGCGTGGCCTAGCGTGTTCAGCCACCAGACCGCCTGGTCGGCGATCATCCAGTTGCGGGCCGAGGCGTTGTCGTTGTTAATCTGCGGTAGCTCCATCACTCCAAAGAAGCTCTGGTAGGTGTCGTTGGAGCCATAGACGGTGTACTGGGCCGACGGCCGGTTGAAGGCGCTGGGGAAGTTAACCGTGAAGGTCGGATCGGCCGCCCCGTTGCAGGTCCCGAAAGTGTACCAGTTGTACTGGCTGCCGCCGCAGGTCGTGCTGGAGGTCTGGAAGTAGCTGTGCTGGCTGGCCGTGTGGTTGGGCACAAAGTCCAGGATAACCCGGATGTTGCGGGTCGTCGCCTGGGTCACCAGGTTCTGCAGGTCCGTCTGGCTGCCGAAGACCGATTCCACCGCCTGGGGGTTGCTGGGGTGGTAGCCATGATAGGTAAAATAGATATTGCCGTTCGTATTGTAACTGGTGTCGGTGTAGAAGTTGGGGTTGTCAAAGACCGGGGAGAGCCACAGGACGTTGATTCCCAGGTCCTGCAAATAGTCCAGCCGCTGGATGACGCCGGACAGGTCGCCACCGTTGTAGGTGAAGCGGTAATCGTCCTGGGGGTGGGCCGGCAGCGCGCCGTGGATGGCGTAGTTATGGTCGCAGTAGCCGTTAGCCGCCTCGGCGCAGTAATCGTTGTTGGCCGTGTTGCCGTCCCAGAAGCGGTCCACAAAGACGTTATAAATCACGGCGCTGCCAATCCAGCTCGGCAACTGGTTCTCGCCCACACGGAAGCCGAAGATACGGGCCTTGGTCGGGTCGGTGACTGGCCAGGCGGCCGTGCTGTCGGCGTACTTCGTCGCCCCGCCGCCGGAGTGCCAGGCGGCGATCTTGTAGCGCACCACCGTGTTCGTGCTCCACGGTCCGGCCGTGGCCTTGTACCACAGCGTCGTGCCCTCGTCGTGGTCCCAGTTCATCGTCACCGCCTGGGTCGTGCCCTGGGGCGCGTGCGTCGTCGGGTTAATGCTTGGTTCGCTGCCGTCGGTGGTGTAGTAGAGACGGGCGTTGTCTATGTACCATTGATAGCCGATTTGCGCCCAGAAGGTGACCGCCGTGCTGCTGGTTGGCGCGGCCGGGACAATGTTGCCGCCATGATCTACCCAGGCTGCCTCGGCGTAGGCTGAACGGGCCTGGCTGAAGATACCCAACAGCGCGCTCAGGCCCAAAAGAATGACAATCAAACGAGTCCGTTGCTTTCCTTTCGTAATCATCTTCAAACTCCTTCAATGTTCGTTAGCGCACCCCCCTTAGCCATGAAAACAAAAAGGCAGGCTACCAAAGCCTGCCTAAAATTATTTTGTCTGTCTGGCCAGGTCTGCTTCCAGCAAAGCGGCGACCTGGTGAGTTAACTCAGCCAGTTGTTGGCGGATGGCCGGCTCCAACTCCTGGAAACGCCGCTGGATAGAAGCGGTGTGGGCGGCCCGCGCCGCCTGCAGCCGCCCCACCCCGGTGGGCGTCAGCGTGACCCGCACCAGCCGCTGGTCGTTGGCATCGCCGCTCAACAGGACCAGCCCTTGCTGCTCCAGCCGGCGGACCAGCCGGGTGACGTTGCCCCGCGTGCAGAGCAGCAGCCGGGCCAATTTGGTGATCGTCAATCCTTCTTCGGGCACTGTGCCGAGCCGCTGTAATAGATTGTACTGTGTCGGCGTCAGCTCTACCTGGCGCAAGGCGCGCCGGTCGCCGTCGTCGAGTAGAACGTAAATCTTCTGCAGGTACTCGTAGATCCCCATTTCTTCTTCAACAGTCATCATGAACTAAATTGTTGCACTTGCAACTTTGTTGACTAGTCAACAAAGTTGCAAAATAATAACATGAACCCTGGCAGATGTCAAGATACCGCCAGCGTAGCGCAAATTTGTAATTTGCGCTCTAAGGCGGCCGATTGTGGCCGGTGTTCAGGGCGTGTATAATGTCCAGGATGGCCCAAACACTCGACCCGGAACAACTGGCTTTGACGTTGCATGAGATTGGCGCGGTGCGCCTCGGCCGTTTCACCCTCCACAGCGGCCGGACCTCGCCCATTTATCTCGACCTGCGCCTGCTGGTCTCCTACCCGGAGGCGTTGCGGCTGGTGACGGCCGCCTACCGCTCCAAACTAGAGGACCTGCGTTTTGATCTGTTGGCCGGCACCCCTCTGGCCGGCCTGCCCATCGGTACGGCGCTCTGCCTGGACATGAACGTCCCCCTTATCTACCCCCGCCCCACGGCCAAGAGCCACGGCACCGGCAAACAAATCGAAGGCAAGTGGGACATCGGCCAGAAAGTCGCCGTAGTGGACGACTTGATCACCTCCGGCGATAGCCTGTTGCAGACCATTGCCTTTCTCAAGGCGGCCGGCCTGCAGGTAGAAGACGCCGTCGTGCTCATTGACCGCGAACAGGGCGGCCGGGAGACGCTCCAGGCCCAGGGCTACCGCCTCCACAGCGTCGTCACCCTCCGCGAGCTGCTGGCCATCCTGGAGCGAAAAGAGAAAATCACCTCGGCCGAGCGCGACCAGGTGTTGAAAGCGCTGGGCCTATAGCTGGAAATGGTGAATCATGCCTGAAGAGTGGCAGCCAACGAACGAACCCGGCCGCTACGACAAGGCGCGGGTGGCTCGCGTGAAGCTGGTCGAACAGGCCATCGAGCGATTGAGGCTACCGGTGGTTCGCTTTCGTAAGCTGAACGGTATTCTCAATGCCCTGATCATGCAGATTGAGGATGGAGGCGATAGTCCGGAGGTAAACGGCCGGCTGCTGGATACTCTACGGGCCAGCGTCTGCCACCAGGTCGGCCCGGAGCGGGCCACGGCCGTGTTGGCGGCTATTGACACCTTTGCTCAAGAAGAAGCGAAACGCTGGGAACAGGCGCGGGCCGGGACGCTACTGCCGCCTGAACTGCCGCCCGAGGAAGAGTTGCAAGAACTGGTAAAAACCGGCTACGATTTGCTGAATTCCCGTCAAACGGCCGCGGCCTGCGACCAGTGGCTGGCCGCCTGGGAGCTAGTCAAAAGGCTGGCGACGCCGGCAATGCGCACAGTGGAGGCCTTCGACAATGCTTACCCGGGCCTGTGGCCACCGGTCTCCAACTGGTGCATGGATCTGGAGAGTGAACTCCACAACGCCGGCCTGCATAACCTCGTTTACTTTGAGCACCGTCTCCGGTTTGCTCGCGACTTTCTAGCCCAGTTCCCGGACGAGACTGCTGATAACCAGGTGATTTTCCGGCGGGCTGAAGGCGAAGCGCTGTGGCTGTTGGGCCGGCCGGCCGAGGCGGAAGCCATCTACCAGGCGTTGGTAGTGGCCTTTCCCGACAATGCCTGGGGCTACATTGGCTGGTCGGATGAATACTATTTATGGCGAGATCGGCCACCCAATTACAGACAGGCCGAGGCTATTCTGCGCCAGGCCCTCGCCCGGCCGAAGCTGGACGACCGCCCTTCGGTGCTGGAACGGCTGGCTGGCTTGTATAAAAAGTGGGGTAAGCCGCAGCAGGCGGCCGCTATCCTTGGGCAACTGGCGAAACCCAAGAAACAGCGGCCGTTCCGGGGCGGCCGGAAAAAACGGGGCAAAAATCAATAACCAATAACCAATAACCCTTTAGGAGGTCAAGTATGGTCAGCGCCGTCGTCTTATTGCGGGTGGAGCGGGGCACAATTAACGAAGTGGCCGGGCAACTGGCCGAAATGGCCGGTGTGTCGGAAGTCTACTCTGTCGGCGGCCGCTTTGATCTGGTGGCCATCATCCGGGTCAGCTCCAACGACGACCTGGCCGAGCTGGTCACCAACCAGATGCTCAAGGTCACCGGCATTACCAGCTCCGAAACCCTCATCGCCTTCCGCGTCTTCTCCCGCCACGACCTCGAAAGCATGTTCTCCATCGGCATGTAGAAGTGCGCGTTCAGGGCGAAGCCTGAACCAGGGACTGAGTGGCCACACCGCTACGTCCCCACACCCCTACACCCTTACCTAACCACGCAACCACAACTTGCCAGCGGCCGCCCGGCCGTTTATCATCAGGGCATGGTTCAGCAAGGGGTAGCCAAAGGCCGGCCGGGCCGGCCAATATACGTGACGGCGAGCGCATTCCTGGCCCTGGCTTGGCTATTCTTCCTGGTAGCTGCCTTGCGGGTCCAGGCTGACCCTGTGCCGCACCTGGGCTACGGCTTCAACGTCGCCCCCTGGAACACCGGGCTGATCCAGTCAATGGGCTTTAACTGGATGAAAGCCTTTGACGCCCCCGGCAGCCCCCAGCCGGTCCGCATTCTTCTGCGGGTGGCGGCCGACGCCGGGGATATGGGCAACCTACCCGCCTTTGGCCAGCAGATTTACCAGTTGGCTCTCAACAACGGTGCCAATATTGACGCCTACGAAATCGGCAACGAGGTTAACCTGGACGCCAGCTACGGCTGGAATGCCCCACCCATTGCCGCCGACTACGCCACCCTGCTTTGTGTGGCCTACGAGAAGATCAAGCAGGCCGACCCCACCGCCATCGTCGTTTCCGCCGGGCTGGCCCCCACCGGCCGGGTGCAAGGCACCTGGAAAGGCCACCCCGGACACAACGGCATGTATCAAGACGAGCGGGAATACCTGATCGAATTCCTGGCCGCCGGCGGCGCGGATTGCCTGGACGTGGCCGGCTACCATCCCTACGGTTTCAGCGCCGACTACGACGCCGAGCCGGACGCCCCCTCGGCCGACCCAACGCAAAATTGCGCCAACGGCTTTTGCTTTCGCGGCGCGGAGAAGTTCTACGAAGTGATGCAGGCCAATGGAGCGGGGGATAAAAAGATGTGGGTCACAGAATTCGGCTGGATTGTCCAGCCGCCGGAGGAGTGCCTGGATGACCCCTCCTGGCAGGGCCGGTTGTGGCAAATCGTCAGCGAGCAGAAGCAGGCCAGCAACTTGCAGGGCGCTTTCCAATACGCCGGCGCCAACTGGCCCTGGATGGGGGCCATGTTTGTCTTCAACCTCAACTTCAACGCCCCCGGCTGGTATCCGCTCTGCGAACAAATGCGCTATTACGCCGTCGAGGACCGCCCGGCCGAAGCGGCGCTGGCGGCCATGCCCAAAAACCCGGCCACCCTCGGGCCACGCCTGCTGGTCAGCCCCGCGGCCCTGAGCTGGCTGGTGGACGTGGACGAGCAACCTTTGACGTTCACGTCCACTCTAAACCTGGCCAACGGCGGCTGGCAATCCACCAACTACACCGTCACCGCCGACACCTCGGCCGCCATCATCCCCACCATCGCCAACCCCACCGGCGCCCTGCCCCCCACCGCCCTCGTCCCGGTGTGGTTAACCGTAGCCATCAGCCAACCCCTGGGCGTCTACACCGGCACCCTCACCGTCGCCGCCCCGCCCGGCACGGCCGGGGCCCCCCAGACCATTCCCCTCGAACTCCACGTCCTACCCGAAGTCTACCGCACCTACCTGCCGACCATCACCAGGCCGTAATGAAAAAGCAACGAATTAACGCGAATTAACGCAAATTTTGGCACAATGAGGTAAAACTCAGTCCCTGGTTCAGGCTTCGCCCTGAACACGCACTCAGTCCTCAGCACTTTTTTGGAGATACCGCACAATGACCACTATTGTCCAAACTATCGGCATCATCACCGGCGTCGGGCTGGGGCTGCTCGTCTTTTACGCCACCCTGTACATTGCCGAGGAGCTGGAAAAGACCTCCTTCTGGTTCATCGGCCGGGCGCTCAAGGCCGTGGCCGGGGCCATCATCTGGGGCGTTATCGGCCTCATCTTTGGCGCGCTGCTGCTGGCCCTGGGCCTGGTCGTCTGGGTGTTCCTCCTCCACCGGCCGCTGGCCCTCCCCCTCTCCCTCCCCTGGGCCGCCGGCGCCGCGGCCGTCCTCCTCGTCGTCTACATGCTCTGGGGCGGCTACCAGGGGGCCATAGACAACCTCTCCGAAGCCCTGGGCTGGTACGACCGCCTATTCGGGAGGGGAGAATACCTGGCTGGTGATGAGGGAAGCTGAGGCGGTGCGTCAACGAAATGACAATGACTCGGCGATAGGAATAAGCTCATGGCAGCTTAAAGAGAGGCCAGTGTGGATGAGGCGATAGCGGAAACCATCGGCCAACCACCACAACGCCCCGGCGTCCGTTTGGCCGGGCGCCGGTTGAGATAGTTCCGCCTGGCTCTGTTCACAGGTCGCCGGCCGGCCGTTCACGCTGGCCGATTGCTTAACCAGACCAAGGAAAGCCTGAAGGTTCTCCGGGAAACCGGGTGTTGTCTCCACCACAAGCTCGCCGGTGATGGTTGGTGAGCCGTAAACAAGCTGCACCGCGGGGAGCGAATCAAAGCGAACACCGTTGTACCTTAGCCCTTCGGGTAGCCTGGTAGCCCGGGCCAGGTCAAAAGGAATTTTCATCACAAGGGTCACAAAGGTTAATTCGGCGTCGCCGGCCCGGCCGGTGACTTGCCAACAGCCCTCCGTGGGAAAGATAATCCCCGTAGCCTGAAAGCCAGCTTCCCCATAGCCCTCCGGTATGTGCGCCTGCAGGGGCGGCGCGGGCGCATCCAACCGCCGCCCTTCAATGGTCAGCCTGCCCACGGTTCCTGGCGCCCGCCACCAGGGGAACTTGATGATCAAGGCTCCGTCCGGCCGCTCCTCACCGGAGCCATGCGGCGTAAAGAGTACCACCCCAGTTCCCAGTTCCACAAATAAACTCTTCTCACTATTTCCATAACCATAGGCAGCGGAGATAAAAGTGTTCGCCAACTCAGCGGTTACATTAGGCCGGGTCACAGCGCAGGCGGGAGGCGGGTTAACTGGCGTGACCAGTAATGAAGCTGGTGGCGTCTCTGTAGCCGGCATGGGTGAGGGGGGTACCGACACCGTGGCGGCGGGCCGGTGCGTCGCCGGCGGTGCAGGTGTCCTGGTGGGTGAAGGTAAGGCGGTAGAGGTAGGCGACGTAGATGTTAGCCGTAGCCGTGTTGTGGCCGTAGCCACCGGGGTTGGTGTCGTTGTGTCGGTGCATGCCGCTAACACCGCTGTAGTGGCCAATAAAAGTATGACCCTGACCAGGCAGTCAGGGTTAGGTAACCTCCATGTTAAACCTGTCGTCTTTAACCTTCCCCCTTTATCACCCCGGTCAGGCGGCGGTTCAAGCTAATCTCCGGCGTCCAGTCCACGAATAGATTCGACCGTAGCGGAGGTATCCGGCCGCCGGGCGAAGTAGAAACCATCCTCGACCGGCACACGCTGTTCTAAGCCATCCGACCAGCGGATCTGTACTGCCACAATCGCTTCGTTCAGAGGCCGGCCGCTGACAACCATATCTCCCTCAACCACCGTGCTAACAGACGGTCCAACTGCGTCGCTCGCATCAGGGTTTATAATACATCCCTGTTGCCCGATGAAGACCTCCTTGCCCTCTAAAAAGCGCCTGGCATTTTCGGCCGTCAGGTACGTGACCTCAACGCACTCCTGGCGCTGGACCGTGAAGGAGTACGCGCCAATGACAAACACGTCGTCCCCGGTCGTAACCTGGCGAACGGCAACGTAGTTTAGGGGCGAAAAGTGGACCTCGTTATTGGCGGCGAGCGTGTCGCTTAATACCCTGCCCAGGCCGTCAATGCCGGCGACCCACTCGACCTCGACCCCATCGGCCCGAAAGAAGAAAAAGGTGTCTTCAATCACGGGAGCAGTTGAAATTGAGCCGTCAAGCCAGTGGGCCTGTACTTCTACAATTCGCTCATCTACCGCCAGGCCAATGACCAGGGATGTGCCGCGTTCTTGTTTGCCCTGCATCAAGATAGGCGGTCCTTGACCCCGTGGTGACCGGCACCAACCACCGACGCTGGAGTAAGTACGAGGACCGGTAAGCCAGTGGCGGGTCACGTAGTTGGCAAAAAGACAACGATTGACAGGGGTTGCGCCGGTGCTGTCCACTTGCGAGTACGTGCCCACGACTAACTGCGCGGCCGGAACATCACCGATAACGTGCATAACTTTCACGTCTTTAATATAGGAACTTGAGGCGGGAGAGGGCAGGGCTCTTCCCTCTAATCTATGCACATAGTTGGCTGCTTCTTCCGGCGAAGGGCGATAGGGAAAGTAAATATTGACCAATATCCCCAGAATTACCAGCGCCAGACTCAAAAAGATAATTAGGAAAAAAGCAAGGCGGCGGTTTTTCATTAATGTCATCGCTCAACCCTCGCTTCTCCCCAGGCCTTACCTATACAGTTTGATTTTCCTTCAACTGTTTTGTCAGAAAACCTTACCTACTATACACCAGGAAATGTTCGGGTGAGCTATCAAACAACTATCAAACGGCTATCAAACAGCTATCAACTTAGGAGACGAAACACGCGAGGCGTACCACGGCAAACAGAAAATTAATTCGATTAATTCGTGCAATTCGTGGCTTTCTTCAGTAAGACTCATACTTGGGCCGACTGCAGTGCCACCTCCTCCTGCGAGACGGCCGGCCGGTAGCCTCGGAAAATTCCCGCCGCCGCCAGCCCGGCCAACACCGTCAGCGCCCCACCCAGCGTAAAAACACTCCGCGTGCCTATCCAGGCGGCCAGCGTCCCGGCGGCGAACATCGAAACCAGGTTGGCCACGTTGATAATCGCCCCCAACGCCGAGCCAATCCGGCCGCGCGCCTCGTCCTGCACCGACACCTGCACCAGCGTGGCGATAGCAGCCTGCAGCGGCGTGACCATCAGGCCGACGATAAAGAGCAGCGGCATCAGGTGCCAGACGCTTTGAATCAGCGACAACATAGCCACCGCCACCCCGGCCACCACCAGCGTCCCGCTAACAATGCGGGTCGGCCGGACGCGTGCTGCCAGCCCGGCGACGACCATGCCGCTCAGAATCATCCCCGCTACCTGGGCCAGTTCCAGCGCGCCAAACCACGTTTCTGGAACCAGCAGCTCGTTGACCAGCAGGGGCGCCAGGAGCACGTTGATCGCCCCCAACCCCAACATCGTCACCCCGGCCGCCACCAGCGTGCCGACCAGCACCCGGCTGTGGAAGAGAATGGCCAGCCCCTGGCCGAGTTGGGCGGCAATTTCCCGCCCGGCCGCGCCCAACCCTGTCTTGGTGGCCGCCGCCGGCTTGCTGGCCGCCAGGCGAAGCTGGCTCACCAGGACCATCGAGATAAAAAATGTCAGCGCGTCCACTACAAACGCCGGCCAGAACACTTCTAGTACGCCGACCAGGAAACCGGCCGCAGCCGTACCCAATAGCCGGAAGAAGACCATGCTCATCTGGGCCAGCGAATTGGCCGGCAACAGCCCTTCGGCCGGGACAATGTGCGGGATCACCGCGCCACGCGCCGGGGTAAAAAAGGCCCCCACCGTTGAATGGAGGAAAGCAATAAGGTATAAGGGCAGCAGGCTGGCCCCTTCCTCCCGGCTGATCAGAATAAAACCCAGCACCAGGATTCCCCGCAGAAAATCGGACACAACCATAATCCGCTTCCGATCCAGCCGGTCCACAAAGACGCCGGCCAGCAGCCCAATCGTCGCCTGGGGCAGGGCCAGGGCAATCAGCAGGTAGGCGATGGCCGTAGTCGAGCCGCCGGTGACCCGGTTAATGAGCAACACCAGTGTCAGGTAGGTCAGGGAGTCGCCAAAGTCGGAGATAATTTGCCCCAACCACAACAGCCGGAAGTTGGGGATGGCTAATAAGTGGCGCACGGTTACCGGTTGGGTTTGTGTACTCATCATTCAGCCTCCTGTCATTCTTTCACGCTGTGGCCGGTCTCCCGACTGGATTACTCGCGGATAACCGGGTATAAGACAATGGTATAACCATAGGGCTGGGCCTCCGGGTTATTTCGGTTCGCTGCCCCCAGCGCTTCAAACTCCTGCACCAGCGCCTCCAACCGGCCGCTGAAATCGGCCGCCTGCTCTTTGGTGAGCTTCAGGCCGGCGTGAGAGATAGTGCCCCGGTGGTGTGCTATCTCCTGGCCGGGCCGCATCAGCCCGGCTCGCACGCTGGCTATCAACTCCTTCCGCGTCGTGTCCAGGACGACAGCCAGCACATTTTCCAGATCCGCTTCGGCCGTCTCCACGGCCGTCAGCAGCGACTCCGCCACGCTATAACGCAGCGCCGCAACCTGGTAACTCTTCTCAATAATCCCGGAGACCACGTTCGTCTGGACCACCCGGATCAGCCCATGCTCTTCCAAGAGATTGACGTGGTAATACAGCTTGGTCGGCGGCAATTCCAGAGCCGCCGCCACCTCCTTCACTGTCGCCGGCTCCGCCAGCAACTTAATAATTTGCAACCGCAGCGGGTCGCCCAGCACCTTCAACGTTTCCGGGTTGGTGATCAGAAATTCGGGATCGGGTTGGGGGAACGATTCATCCATTTTCTATAGGGCATATTTTACTTTTCTTGACCATTTAAATAAACTTTAATGATTGAAGTATTTTAATTAGCAAGTGACCAGTTGTCAAGTATGACAGTCCCAAACGTAGAAGTAGAGCCATAATTTTGCCACCATTGTTGTATAATTAGCTCACGTAACTGGTCGCCTAACAGCTTGCCAGGGCCATGGCCTGTCGCCACCACGATAACGCCGTATCCGGCCGGGCTGCGGCTTGGGTTCATGATGGCAATTCAATCTGGCTGCGGAAAACTGGGTGGGGCAAGCGTTCCAGTTTGACCAACGCCAGGCAAGGAGAAAAGTGATGAGGGAAAACTTTCGATTTGGCCTGGTCATTGTGACTTGCGCCCTGGTCCTTATTCTGGTAGTTGCTGCTCTGGGAAACATAGGAGGTGCGCCGGCCGTGTCGGCCAAAGAGTCGCTTCTGGACCCGGCAATGAGCCAACCCGGGCCGCTGGAGCCCGTGGTGCTCCAATCAACCAGGAACGACACCTCACTGCCACTGGCCGATCTGGTGGCTCAGGCGCGGCCGAACCCGAACGCTGGTGACTACGACACCCCTCTGGGTTTCTACCCCACGCCGCTGGGTGATGGCTCCTTCGACCCGGCGGCTGTGCAGGATCAATTTTTCGCCGGCTTCCAGATGCCGCTACCGATCCACAACTTTGAGGGTATCTACAACATCGTTGACTGGCCAAGCGTCGGCATTCCGCCGGACACCAATGGCGACGTCGGCTACGACTCGGTCTCCAGCAGCAAATTCTATGTGCAATGGGTCAACACCACAATCCAGGCCTGGGATGTGACCGACCCCGACAATGTTTTCACTGTGTTAGGACCGGCGCCGGGCAACGTCCTGTTCGCTGGCTTTGGCGGCCCGTGTGAGACAACCAACAGCGGCGATCCCATCGTCCTGTTTGACCAACTGGCCAACCGCTGGCTGGCCAGCCAGTTTGTCGCCGTCGGCCCGCCCTTTTACCAGTGTGTGGCCATTTCGGCGACGGCCGACCCAACCGGGAGCTGGCACCGCTACGCTTTCGTCTGGCCCAACGGTTTCAACGACTATCCCAAGTTCGGGGTCTGGCCCGACGCCTATTACATGTCGGCCAACCAGTTCACCGGGGCCACAGGCGCCGGTGTGGCCGCCCTGGAGCGCAGCCAGATGCTTATCGGGGCCGTGGCGCAGTTTATCTACTTTGACGTCTCGGCTGCCCATCCGTCTTTCCGCAGCCTGCTGCCCTCAGATCTGGACGGCCCGCCGCCCCCGCCGGGGACGCCCAACTACTTCGCCGCCTGGCATGACTCCGCGACGTTTCCGCCGAACGATGCGATGAAGATCTGGGAGTTTCACGTGGATTTTGTGACGCCAGCCAATTCAACCTTTGGCCTCGCCAGCCAGCCCAACGAATCGGTCGCCACGATCAACGTAGACCCAGGCCAGGCGAATATTCCCATGCCGGGTGGGGTGCCCGTTGATTCGCTGGCCCCACGGCTGATGTTCCGGCTGCCTTACCGGTACGTGAACGGGACCGAGATCCTGGTCGCCAACCATACGGTGGACAGCAACGGCGCGAACCACGCCGGGGTGCATTGGATGGAGCTGCGCAAGAGTGGTGGCCCGTGGAGCATGTACCAGGAGAGCGTCTACGCGCCCGACGCCGATCACCGCTGGATGGGCGCCATCGCCATGGACCAGGCCGGCAACATCGCCCTTGGCTACAGTGTCTCCAGCCAGACTGCTTACCCCTCCATCCGCTATGCCGGCCGGCTGGCCGGCGATCCCCTGGGTAGCCTGATGCAGATCGAGCGGGAACTGGTCACCGGCAGCGGCTTCCAGGAGCACCCGGCCGCCCGCTGGGGCGACTACAGCTCGATGAACATTGATCCAACCGACGACTGCACCTTCTGGTACACCCAGGAGTACTACGCAGTGGTAGGGGCGCGGCCGTGGCAGACTCGTATCGGCTCTTTCGTCTTCCCCGGCTGCCTGGGCAACACGGGCACGCTCGACGGCACGGTGACCGATTCGGTGACGACAAATCCCATCAATGGGGCGACCATTCAAGTGACGGCGCCTCTGACCCATACGGAGGGCGCTGACACCGACGGGCTTGGCGAATACGGTATCATCCTGGGCGCCGGGAGCTACAGCGTGACGGCCGCGGCCTACGGTTATGCGTCGGCTCAGGTGGGTGGCGTGACCATTGTCTCGGGGACGATCACAACCCAGGACTTTGCCCTGACCCCCAGCAGCAGCTACTTAGTCGAGGGAACGGTGATGGACGGCAGCGGTCTATGGCCGCTTTACGCTCACGTAACTGTCCAGGGCGATCCTTTCGACCCGCCGGCCCCTTATAACGATTTCTGGACCGACCCGGATACCGGCTACTACAGCGTTACCCTGGCCGCGGGCATCACCTACACCTTTGAGGTTCAGCCCGACCCGCCCGGTTATCCTGGCGAGGTCCGGTCCGTCGGCCCGTTGACATCCAATAGCGTCGAGGACTTCTCTCTGACGCCTGACCTGGAACTCTGCCGCGCCCCAGGGTACTCTGATTTGTTGGTTTACTTTGAAGATTTCGAAGCCGGCGACGGTGGCTACGTCGCCGGGCCAGGTGAGTGGGAGTGGGGCATACCCACCTTCCCGCCAGGCCTCACCGCCCACAGCGGCGTCAACGTCTGGGGAACCGACCTGAATGGCTCGGCCGACGACGTGGTACCGCCCAATAACGAACACGTTCTGACGGCCACGCTGAGCGTCCCGGCCGGTGGTGGAGTGCTACAGTGGTGGGATTATTTCAGATCGAACGACGGCGGTGACCAGCGCCAGGTTCGGGTGAATGGCACAACAGTTTGGGATAGTGGGCTGCTGGAAGCCTTCCAGCCCTGGACGAAGCAGGCCGTTGATCTATCGGCCTGGGCCGGCCAGACCGTGGACGTGGCCTTTGTCCTGGCCGTGTCCGGGGGAAATCCAGGGCCGGACGGCTGGTACTTCGACGACGTTTCTATCGCCGAGCCTGGCACTTGCAACCCCTATGGCGTGACCCTTTCGCCCGACACGGCCGACGGCGGCCCGCCTGGAACTGCGGTGACCTATGTAGTGACGATTACAAACATCGGCGGTGTGACCGATACCTTTGACCTGAGCTTCAGCGGCAATAGTTGGTCTACCTCGCTCTCGGTAAACACAATTACGCTGGGTCCAGGCCAGTCGGGGACGTTCATGGTCACAGTGAGTATTCCGCCCAACGCAAACCCAGGCGACGACGACACGGTGATGGTGACAGCGTCCTCGCAAACGAGTCCTCTGGACAGTGATAGTGTGAATTTGACGACGACGGCTCTAGAGAGACGGTTGCACTTGCCGGTTGTTCTGAAGAATTAAGTAGGGGGCGCGAGTCCGCCGCGATTAGACAATAGTGTGGAGCCTGGTAAAACGGCCAGGCTCCACACAACCCTGTCGATTTGTTCCCTCGTTATTCGTCGTATTCATATAAAGCGGCGACAAACGCCTGAAAAAAAACAGTAGGTGAAAAATTCACATACAACATTGCGCGAAATTTCACAATGAGGTCTGCTGGATAGCAGCGTCCCATCGGTTCTCTAATCCTGCCAGG
>JAKEFB010000027.1 GCA_022616275.1 Chloroflexota bacterium | reverse complement strand
TTTTGGAAGAATCAAAAGCTATTGCCGGTGTTTACCTGGTCCATCTACGGCTCTACGCCGACGAGCGCGGCCGCTTCGTGGAAACTTTTCGCAAGGAATGGTTCCCGCAACGGAACTGGGAAATAGTCCAGAGTAATCGTTCCGATTCGGCGGCCGGCGTGCTGCGCGGTCTGCACTACCACCACCACCAGGTGGATTACTGGTACGTGGTCCGGGGGGCCATTCGGGCCGGGCTATACGACCTCCGGCCGGGCTCACCCACGCGGGGCGCGGCCCAGAGTATCGAGTTGAGCGACGACAATAACCTGGGCCTCTTTATTCCCATTGGGGTAGCCCACGGTTTTCTCGTCCTGACCTCGGCCACGCTCATTTATATTGTAGACAACTACTACGACGGCGGGGACGAATTTGGTATTCTCTGGAATGACCCGGATGTAGGGCTGGACTGGGGCACGGCCGATCCCATTCTTTCGCCGCGCGACGCCCGTAACCCGCGCCTGGCCGAGATCCCCCCTGATCGCTTACCCCGTTAACTTATCTTCCTGGCTCTCTCGCCATTTCGCCAATTCTTGAGGATAGGTCTGCCGAATCCAGCCTAAGGCCTCCTCAAGCGTCCCGAACTGCTCGGCGATAAATATGGGATTGGTTTCAAAATCTTTTCCTATCCTCACCCAATAACATCCCGCTTTGGCATCAGGTACAAAGTCAATGATGCACACGACACTTTTCATGAGGCTTCTCCTGTGAGCGTTAAGTGCAAACAAGTAAGTCTTGTTGAATGGTCAAAGAGGCGATTTGCCAAATCGCCCCACAAAACTTGATTGCCTGTACTTAAAGTTTCAGGTCACATGAAGTTCACTGTTTCCATCATTCCGATATTTCAACAGAAGATTCCTGAGGTTTTGCAGAGACAAGCACCTTATCTATCCGGTTCCCATCCATATCCACTACTTCAATGCGCCATTCGTCCCAATCAAAATAGTCGCCGGCTGCGGGCAGGCGTCCTAACTGGGTCATGACGAAGCCACCCAACGTTAAATAAGCGCCTTCGTCGGACAGGACGTTGATTCCTAAAATTTCCTCAAAGACGTCAATGGGCAACAGGCCATCAAACAGCCAGGAGCCATCGTCGCGCTGCACGGCCATTGGCTCCGCTTCCTCGTGCAGCTCCGGCACGTCGCCGACAATCGCTTCCATGATGTCATTGAGCGTCACCAGTCCCTCAATGCCGCCGTACTCGTCAAGAAGCAGGGCCAGGTGCATCCCCGATTGTTTAAACCGTTCCAAAAGGCGCAGCGCCGGCAGGCTTTCGGGCACAAACACCGGCCGTTGCAGCAGCGGCCGTAGGTCCAGCGACTCGCCCGCCAGCTTACGGACCAATAAGTCTTTACCAAGCACAATACCCAGAACCTTGTCCAGCTCGCCATCGCATACCGGGAACCGCGAATGGCTGCTGGCAATAATCTTCTGGGCCGTTGTTTCCGACGGATCGTTGATATCGAGCCAGAAGACAGCCGTGCGCGGCGTCATCAGCGCGCCCACCCGGCGGTCCCCCAGGCGAAAGACGCTCTCGACGATGTCCTTTTCCGCTTCCTCAATCATCCCGATTTGCACCCCCTGGGCGACCATAGAGCGGATTTCCTCCTCCGTCACCGCCGGTTCGGCTGAAGGTCTGACCCTCAATAGGCGCAAGACAACGTTGGTCGAGATACTCAACACGCGCACGGCCGGGCGAGCTACCCGGGACAGGGTGGTCATAGGACCGGCCACCAGACAGGCTATCTGCTCGGCCCGCTGTAACGCCAATCGTTTAGGGACCAACTCGCCAATGACCAGCGACAGATAGGTCGTGCCGAGGACGACCACACCAAGGCCAATCGCCTCGCCATAGCGGGCCAGCGGCGGAATGGCTTGAAGTTGAGCGGCTATTTCCTCGGCAATGGTCGCGCCGCCAAAGGCGCCGGCCAGGATGCCGACCAGGGTAATGCCAACCTGGACAGTGGGCAGAAAGCGGTTGGGCGAATCGGCCAGGGCCAGGGCAGCGACTGCCCCGTTGTTGCCCTGGCTGGCCAGGTGGTGCAGCCTTGTCTTCCGGGCAGAGATAATGGCAATCTCAGACATGGCAAAGACGCCGTTCAGAAGAACAAGAACCATGATGAGCAGAATTTCAGTGACGATAATGGACATAGCTTTTCACTTTCAGGAGCGCGCAAGCGGGCCTGATTCAGGCAAAACGTCAATGGATGCAGGCGATGGGACCGCCGGCGCGGCTCACATCACAAGTTAGTTTTACCCAACGTGGGGAAAGAGAGGGGCTCCTAAAACCGGGTTGTTGGTTATCGTCAGAATCAGGCTCGGCAGGACTATCTAACACCGTAATGACATTTTACAATATCCCTACTCACTGTCAACCTTAACCGAACAACCAATCTAACCACGATTGAATCTGGTTGTGTCTTCCCAGAACAATGATGGCGGTTGGACTGCAATTGCGGGCAATCTTGGCCGATATGCTGTCCAGCGGCACTTTGCCGCGCCAGTCGCGGGGAGAATCGCCGATCAGCAAAATGTCGTACTGAGTAGCCTCGCGCACAATGGTCTGCACCGGATCAGCGCCAAGAACTACCCGTCCCCGGAAGCGAACGTTATCAGGTATCAACACGTCGTGGAGCGTTTCGGCGATGCGCGCCTGGCCTTCCGCTTTGGCGTCGGGATCGTTCGGCGACGTGACGTTAAGAAAGTGAATCTCGGCGTTATAAGCGGTGGCCAAATTCACGGCCAGTTGGGCGGCCGTTTTGGCGTTAGGGCCGCCGGCTGTGGCCACTAAAATGCGGTTGACGTGGGGCAGGCCGCGATCATGGACGACGGCAACGTCACAAATAGATTTCTTAAGAACCCGCTTGATAATAGCTCCCGCCTCCTGCTGAGGATACCGGCCCCCTTCACGAGCGTCAATTATTAATAGATCGCATTCCTTGCGTTCCGCCACCTCGGCCAGCGCATCAGGCAGTTTTTTGAAACTCTCCTGAGGCAGCAGGACCGGCGACGGATTACCTGGCGCCGGTATATAGCTTTGCAACTTTTCTCGCAGTATCAGCTCCTGGGCCTCGCTGCGTGTTTCATTAAGAACCAAGGCGATACCTCCCTGGACACCGGCAACAGTCGTGGCCAGGTCCAGCAATGTGTCGCTTTCTTCGTCACCGTTCAACGGAAAGAGAACAGTATAGTCGCGAATCGCCAGCTCATTGACCCGTTCAGGATCGGCGCCCCACAGTTGGGCCAGAAAGGCCGGATTAAAAAGGTCAGCATCAAACTCGGCCGTATAGCCACAGCGATTGCAGACGAAGCTGACCGGCAGAACGTCTAATTCGACGACAATGCCTGGCTCACCCTCGGCAAATTCGTACAGGTGATCGTGGTAAACACCTTGAAATTGCAGTTCCCCTTTACACAGCGGGCAGGGCAACTCGAAATGATCCAACCGCTTACCCCACTTCTGGCTCATCCATTGGGCGCGCCGCAGCAGGAATTGATTGAGATCGCGGTGTTGGCCTAAATCAGCCTGGTCAGAATCGTTAACCGCTTTTTCAGAGTGAGGGTCCTCAGAGTGAGGATTCTCAGAGTAAGGTTCCATAACTTCTCTTTATTAGAACCAGCCGAGACGGCCGGCCAGGACAATAACCAAGGCGCTTACGGCCGTGGCGAAGGCGTTCCACATGACGTAATCCATTACCAGGCCCGAATGCCAGGAACGGCTTAAAGCAGCAATCAACCGGACAGGCCGCAGCCAGGGACGCATGGTAATCACTTTGGGGTGAAACAGCCAGTAGGTGAGTAGCGTTCCACCGACCATAACGAAAGCGGGAACGGCCCAATGACGCCAGTCAAGAGGGTCGGGAGCGGCACGTGGCTCAATAGGAGACGAAGATAGCGATGAAGCAGGTTCACCTTCTAGCACGCTGGCAATATACTCCTCGCGGCCGTAAAGCGCCTCGGCAACGGGCCAGGCCGCCCGGTCGGCCACCCAGGCGGGAAGCAAGCCGACGGCGATTGAACCGGCAACGAGGACTATTGTGGGCAGGATGGCAAACAAGGGCGCTTCACGTGCCGGAAGCTGCATGGCCGGCCGGTGAGGGCCAAAAACGGCCCAGAGCAAACGGGCCAGGCCGGCAAACGTTAAAAGGCTGGAAAAAATAGCAATCCAGGCTAACCAGGCTGAACCGGCGGCGAAAGCGGCTTCTTCCAACATCGTCTTACTGACGTAACCGCTAAAAAAAGGCGCCCCACTCAGACCAAGCCCGGCCAGCGCCATAGTGACGCAGGTGATGGGCATCCGGCGAGCCAAACCGCCGCCCTCCCGCAAATAATGAATGCCTGTGCGCCAGGTGACCATGCCGGCCGCCATAAATAGGGCCGACTTGAGCAAGGCGTGGCTGATGACCTGCATGGCCGCCGCGGCAATGCCCAGCGGCGTCCCCAAGGCCAGTCCCATGACGGCGTAGCCCATTTGCGAAACCGACGAAAAAGCCAGGATGCGTTTGATAGATTGCTGCTGGACCATTTGGAGTCCGCCGAGCAGCATGGTGGCGGCCGCTATCAGCAAAAGGCCGGATTGTATCACTCCTCCCGGCTGAAATGGCACAAGGGTAAAAATGGAACGGGCGATGGCATAAATGCCTACCTTAATGAGCGCGCCAGAAAAGAGAGCGCTGACCGGGGATGGCGCCACCGCGTGAGCATCCGGCAACCAGAAATGCCAGGGCACGAGGGCTGCCTTGGTCGCATAGCCGCTGATGAGCAAGCCTACAGCCACCAGTCCGGCCGGCGTGGCCTCGAACCCGGCCGCAATTTGGGCCAGGTTAAGAGCGCCGGTCTGCATGTAAAGGAGAGTCAGGCCAATGGCGATAAAGAAGGCGGCGACCGAATTAGTCATCAGGTACTTAAAAGCAGCCTCAATAGCATGGTGGTTGTCAATATGAAACCCGGTTAAGGCAAAGGCGGCAAAAGAGAACACTTCCAGCCAGACAAATTGGTTAAAGAGATCGCCGCTCAGGCAGAAACCAATCAGGCCCGTAATCAGCAGCATCATCAAGACGTAATAGGAGCCCCGGCCGCTTTGGGCGCCCATATAGACTGTTGAGTAGACAAGCGACAGCAGACCCACCGTGGCCACGACCAGGGCAACCAGGAGACCCCAGGCGTCAACAGCCAGGCTAATGCCGATAGCCAGGCCATTCCGTGGTTGCCAGCCACCCATCCAGTAGACGAGAACTTCCCCACCAAAAACAGGTTGGGCCAGGGCCAGCAAACAGACGAGCGTCAAAGCCAGTGAGCCAATACAGACCAGCGCCCTCACCGAGTGGGAAACTCGCCTGACAACCGGAACAAAAAAGGCGGTGGCCAGCGGGATCAGGATCGGAGCCGCAATCAGCAGATCGTCCATCAGCCTCGTAATTCGCGCATCTGGCCGGCGTCGAGAGTCCGGTAATGGCGCGCCAACTGGATAACCAGGGCCAGGGCCAGGGCCAGGGTGACGACGCCGATGACGATAGAGGTTAACGTCAACGCCTGGACGATCGGGTCAACGGCCGGCGTCTCGCCCGGTATGATGTCCGCCTCGTAGAAAATGGGGGCCGTAGCCCCGGCCCGATAGCCCACGGCCACCAGGAAAAGGTAAGTCGCGCTTTCCATCAGTCCCAGGTTTAAGATCATGCGGACGGCGTTGCGTTGCCGTATCAGGCCATACAGCCCGATCAGAAACAAAAGAATGGCGGCCACATAATTGATGACAAACATCGCGCCTAACCCTCTTCTTTACGCGCTTCTCCCTTCTGTAAAGAAGCCAGCAAAATGAGCACGACCAGCAGTGTGCCGGCCACCACCTTAAAGCCGACGACCAGGTTCAGAAGAAACACAATACCACCCGAAAAAAGTGCGCCTGGCTCGCCGCCCCTGATGGCGTTGTTGAGAAAGGTTGCGCCGGCCACAACGCCCAAAAAACCAATCAATAAATAGCCCAACGCCCCCATATGCTCGATCAGGTCCAGGTCTTCGTGCAAGAAGCCGCGCACTACTTCGTAACCGAAAGCCAGATAGAAGCTCATGACCGCGCCCACAAAGGCCATACCGCCCTGAAATCCGCCCCCAGGGGTTAAATGCCCGTAGGTGATAATGTAGGCCCCGAAAACGAGGACAACCGGCAGAAGTGTGCGAATAATTGTCCGCACAATGACCGTCATTTCCGCTCTGGATTCAAGGGCGCGCCGCTTGATGCGACGCTGCGGGGCCTCAATCACCATCCACCTCTCACGAAATTCCTGTCTCCCGCCGCCTATGGAGGTAATGGCGCAAGAGAGCGGTGACACCAGTAGCGGCCGTTAGCAAGAGAGTGGCCTCGCCCATCGTATCATAGGCCCGCCAGTCAAAATTAATAGCGCTAATGACGTTCGTTACCCCAATCTCGGCCACCGTTTGCCGGTTGTAGACCTCGGCCACCTCTCCCAAGGGGGCAGTTACCGGTTTTGCATCCAGGAAAGCTACCAATAGGGCAGCGAAGAGAAAGAGCAGGGTCAGTACAAGAACAGTCGTGCGTATCTTCATTCTGCTTCGGAAGGGTCGTCCAACAGGCTGCGAATCTTGGCCAGGGCAATGAGCAGCACCAGGGGGACGGCGACTGTACCAACGGCAGCTTCTGACAAGGCCACGTCAGGAGCGTGGAACAAAAAGAACAGCAGCGTCAAAAACGTCCCGACGCTGGAAAAGGCAATCACAGCGCTGACGACACTACGCAACCGGACGACCAAAACCGCGCTGGCCAACAGGCCGAGAATGAGAATGAAATTCAGGATCTCAAACATCGCTGCTCGTCTGTTCGCGGAAACTTTCTATATACTGGTCACAGACCGTCAATTCTGACAGGGGAGCGCCGTTTTGGTAAGCGGCCCGGGCCAGGGCGTGCGAACCAATAGGGGTAACCACCAGCACCAGGACAGCGATCAACAACACCTTCAGCCCGGCCGGCCCTTCACCCGCCTGAAATTGCCTGATGGCCAGGCCAAAGGCGATGAGCAGAGCGCCCAACGTTGTGTTTTTAGAGCTGGAATGAAGCCGGCAATAGATATCAGGCAACCGGATGATGCCGACGACGCCGGCCAGATTGAAAAACAGCCCACCCAGATAACAGAGTAAAACCAGGATGTCAATGGCGTCCATCACAAAAGGCCACGTTCTAAATACCGGGCGACAATCAACGTGCCCAGGAAACTAAACAATGTCAGTAAGATGGCCAGGTCGAGATAAATTGTCCGGCCGGCAATGACGCTTAAGCCGACCAGTATCAACACCCCCAGGGCGCCAATAAGCTCCAGGGTTAACAACCGGTCGCTGGTCGTTGGCCCGCGCCCCAGGCGATACAGCAAGGGTAGAGTGAATAAGCCCAAAGCGATGACAACGAGGTATTCGAGAATGTACTCTGAAGAGGCCATTAATCCTGCACTCCTTAATCCAACCAACCGATAATTTTATCTTCCAGGCTGGCCGAAATAAGCCGCCTGGCTTCTTGCGGATCGGTTGTTTTCACATCTATCCAATGGACGTAAATAAGGCCGCGTTGCTGGTCAATGTCCATCGTGACCGTATCGGGCGTCAGGGTCATCAGGCTGCCCAGCAGCGTCAGTTGGACATCGTTGCGGAGTTTCGTGGGCACAGCGACAATGCCCGGCCGAATAGGCAGATCAGGCCGAAAGACGCGCAAGGCCAGGGTCACGTTCTGAACGATAATCTGTCGGCCAAACTCGAGCAGCAGTTTGCCAAGCTGCAGCCAGCGATAGGGATCGTACATCCACCCCCAAAAATTGAATAAGAGAAAACGGTAGGTGAAACGGCTGATAATCAGGCTAATAGCCAGGCCCCACACTATCTCGGCAGGGTGAAGGTTGCCAATCAACACCATCCAGGTCAAAAAGCTAACGAGAAAGACGCCCACGAAGTGCCGCCTGGTGGCGCGTCGCCGGTAACGTAGCTGGCCGCGTCTTATATCTTGCTGGAACTGTCTTAGTTCAGTAGCCCAGGCCGATCCGTGGAACGACTCAATTTGTTTTAGGGATAATTGGCTGGCGTTGAAGGCCGTCAGCAACCCGCAGGCCGGACAGGTGAACAGCAACTGCCAGGGAGCGCCGCCGGCGCTATCGCCTGGCCTGGCCCGCAACCCGCTCGCCGGAGCAACCGTGCCACACAAGGGACAGATAATAGTGGCCTCTTGTACCTGGGGCGGCAGTGACTTAAGGAGCTTGGCGGCGGTTTGATTGCTCATTGTCGTCGAAACTTTTATGATTGGCCCAACCTCGTCGGCGGATTATGCAGTACGCCCATTGAATTGGCAAACCGGCGAGAAGTGCCAGGCACTTAGGATTAGCAATCCTTAATGACTTTGAGGGCGATACCCGGCCAGTCGTAAAGTGCCCGGCACCTGTGCTAGAAGCCTCTAAAAAAGCTTCCGCCACAAGGGCGGGCCGAGGATTAACAGGCCGATCAGCACCGACCCAATGGCTCCCACCAGGACGGCCGCGGCCGCCACATCTTTGGCCACCTTAGCCAGCGGGTGTGGCTGGGGCATGGTCATATTCACGACCGCTTCCAGGGCTGTATTCATAAACTCAGCCATCCAGACAGCCATGATCGTAAGAATGAGCACCGCCCAGTCCTGGGCCGATAAGCGGAGCCAGAGCGCCAGGGCAAAAACGGCCAGGCTGATCACGGCGTGAATCCAGGCATTGCGCTGGGTACGCAGCACGTACCACCAACCTTCAAAAGCGTACTGGAAGCTCTTGACTCGCCGGTAAAGCTCAACGCGTATATCTGGCTTCATGTCGGTGGTTACTCAAGCGGTGGCGTGGTAATCTCCGTTCCCAAGACCGTCAAGATGGCCGACTGGGCTGCCCACATGGCTGCTTTTTCGGTGGGGCCGGCGTGATCGTAGCCCAGCAGGTGCAGCACCCCGTGAACGGTCAACAATTGCAGCTCGGCCGCCAGGCTGTGCCCGGCCGCAGCCGCCTGGCGCCCGGCCGTGGGCAGGGCAATGGCCACGTCGCCCAGGTAGCCGGCCATTTCCCCCGCCTGCGCCGGCAGCGGGTCGCCGGCCGGGAAGCTCAATACGTCCGTCGGCCGGTCCTCCCCCAGAAAGTCGCGGTTCAGTTGCTGGACGTGGGCGTCGCCGGTCAGCAAAATCGTCAGGCCGGCCGGCGAGGCAACGCCCTGGTGGTTCAACGTGGCCACAGCCGCCTGTTCTACCAGGCCGGGCAGACCTTCCGATAACGGCACTTCGGCCTGGACGTCAACGTCGAACTGGCTCATCAAGCTCTTTTACAATCGCCGGCCGGGTTGGTGGCGCCGCGGTGTGGTTGGCCAGAACACGAGGCAGGGCGATATCGGTGGTGGCCGGCGGTGGCTCGACCTGGTTACCCAATCCGGTTAAGCCCATAGCCTCGCTTTCGGTCAGGGCCAGCTCCTCGTTGCCCGGATAGCGAACACGCACGTGAAAACGCCCCTTTAACGTCTTAATAAACGACTCTTTCAAGAGCTTGACGTCGCCCAGCGTTAGCCCGGAACAGTCCAACTGGCCCTCTTTCAAGTGGTCGTCCACAATCGAGGTGACCAATTTTTCAATTTCTTCTTCCGTGCTGGGATGTAGGGCGCTGGAGGCCGCCTCAATGGAATCGGCTAACTGGACAATACCCGTCTCGCGGGAACGCGGCCGTGGCCCCTTGTAGCGAAAACGGGAAACGTCCACCGGCCGGTCGTCGCCGGCCATTTCTTTGGCCTTCTGGCAAAAAATTTTTAACACCCGATCACCGTGGTGCTCGGCAATAAAATCGCGAATCCGGTTCGGCAAGTGGTAGCGCCGGGCCAGTTCCAGCCCATCAGGCACGTGGCTCAAAATGATGCGAGCGCTACTGTAAGGGTCCAGCGTGTCGTGCGGGTTGCCGCCGTTCTGGTTCTCGGTAAAGAACGGCGGCCGGTTCATTTTTCCGACGTCGTGATAAAAAGCGCCCACCCGGACCAAGGTGCTGTTGGCCTTGATCCGCTCGGCGGCCTGTTCAGCCAGGTTGGCCACCATGATGCTGTGATGGTATGTGCCCGGCGCGCGCCGCAACAATTCTTGCAGTAACGGGTGGTCCAGCCGGGACAGTTCCTGTAACTGGAGGGTGGTGATAATTCCAAACAGGCTACCAATGAGGAAAATGCCGGCCAGGCTAAGGCCGGAGGAAATAATCAGGCCATTGAGGAAAGCAAACAAAAGTAGCCACATCAACTCGGCCGGTTCCGCATCCTGAGGCAGCCGAAACATCAGGACGACGGCGAGGTTGACCACGGCCACCACCATGCCAGCCCGGAATAGGGCGTTTATACGCTGCGGATCGCGTAGCGTCAGCACGGCCACCGTGCCGCCGGTAGCGACATACACCGCCAGTTCCAGTGAATCTTCGGCAATATAGCCCACCAGCCCGGCCAGCACCATCATTATGACCAGGGCCAGGCGCGTGTCAAAGATAACCGCCAGGAGCATGGACAGGGCGGCGGCCGGGTAGAGGTAAACAAATTCGGTCCGGGTCGGAACCAGCAACTTGGCCCCCAGAACAAAAAGCAACAGCAGCGTCCCCAGGAGCAGCAGGGAACGGCCGGCCTCCAGTTGCTGGTCGAAAAACCGTTGCCAGTACAGGGTGATGACCGTTACAGCCAGGACTGAGGCCAGGAGCGTCCCGCCCAACTGTGGCCAGTCTAGCGTCCGTTCCAGCAAATGCAGTTGCTCCAGCTTCTCGTAATCTTCTTCGTCTACCGTCTCGTTGGCCCGTAAAATCCGGTCTTCCCGGCCGATAAACTGGGTCACCGGCTCCACGTCGGCCGCTGCTTCTTCACGCCGCCCGGCCGTGGCTTCTTCGTCCAGGAAGATGTTGGGGACGATAAACTGAGGCGCCAGGGCCACCACCACCCGCTCCTGGGCCGACGTCAGGACAAAGCTGAAATCGCGGGCCGCTTCTCGCTGAGCTTCGCTGAGAGCAAGCTGGTCATCTACGACGCCGTCCCGCATCGTCTCCTCGATAATCCGCAGCACGTCTTCTCGCGCCACAGTAAAATCGGCCGGGTCCAGGTTAAGCAAGTCGTCCATGACCTGGGGATCAAGAGATAAGCCCTCGATGCCCTGCAAATAGCGCAGCTTCGCGTTCCGGTCGGCAACGGCATCAGAACGGACGACGTCAACGAAGCTAAAGACAGCCCGCGCCCGGTTACTTTGCGCCTTGCCGATAGCCAGATCCGGCGAGGTGTACACGTCGGGCACGTCGGCCGCCGCCTGCCGCTTTTCCAGGTCGGTCAGATACCGGCTAACGTAGGTAATGGAGCGGGGGGCGTACACGTCGTTCGGGGCCGGCTCTCCGATCTCCACGGTCAGTTGCGGCCCGGAAACCAGGTCCAGGGCCAGGATCAGGGTCAGGCCCAGGGCCGCGGCCACCGCAAATAGCCACAATAGGGACCTTTGCAGCACCTGCCGGAAGCGCTGTTGCGCATCAACTTGTTCGTCTGGTTGAGAGATCATCGGTTGTCGAAGAATTATTGCTTTTGCAGCAGTTCCCGCACCACGTCACCGACAACCCGGCCATCGGCCTGGCCCTTAAGCTGCGGCATTAATTGGCTCATCACCCGCCCCATATCTTGCGGACCACTCGCGCCAACTTCGCCGATCACGCGAGCCGCCAGCGCCCGGATCTCGTCCGGCGACATCATTTTCGGCAGATAGCTCTCGATGATGGCCAGCTCACTCTTTTCCTGGGCCGCCAGGTCGGCCCGGCCGGCCTTCTCCGCGTCGGCAATACTCTCGCGGCGTTGCTTGGCCTGTTTCACCAGCAACGCCTGGACGCCGGCATCGTCCAGACTGGTTCTTTTGTCCACTTCTTCTTGCTTAATAGCCGCCATGAGCAGGCGCAGCGCATCTCGCTTGCTGCTATCGCCCTGGCGCATCGCGGCAGCCATATCCGCCTGCAGACGTTCCTTCAGAGTCATCATCAGGTCTCCATTCTTCCCAGGCACATTGTAGCATTGCCGTCAAATCTATTCAAACGGGCGGCAGACGGTATAGAGGTTCAGGTTGCCTTCCTTGCCGTCACTGCGGAAGTGGTGGACGACGGCCAGGCCGGCCGCCTGGGCTAGGGCGGTTGTCTCTGCCTCATCTATCAGACAAACGTAGCGCAGCCCCTGGCCCCCGCGCCGCCAGGTGAGCAGGTAATCGTTGGGCTCCACGTCGCCGGCCGGCAGGCTAATTGTGCTCCACTCTACAACTTTGCGGCGCTGGCGAGGGCTGTCGAGGAACTGCCAGTTGGCCAGAATCACGCGTCCCTGGGGGGCCAGGTGAGTGGCCATCTCTTGCAGCAGTCGCAGCCGGTTGGCCCGGCCGGGGATATGTTGCAGCGTCGAGAGGCAGGCGATGGCCTCAAAGCGGCCCAGGCCGTCCAGGCAACCCGGCCGGCTCAGCTCTCGTTCGACAAAGACGCCTGGCGTGGCCGCCCGGGCGGCGGCCAGCAGCGCCGGGCTGAAGTCCACTCCGGTGTAGTGCTCGATAGCCCCCTGGTCCAGCAGAAAACGGCCCAGCCGGCCGTCGCCGCAGCCCACGTCGAGGAGGTGGTCGCACGGCCGGGGCAACTCTGCCACCAACCGGTAAAAACCAGGCTGAGGCCCGGCCCGCGTTTCGGCAAACGGCCCGGCAAATTGCTCGTAAAAGTGGCGGTTCAGGTCCAACAGTTGTTGGGCTATTTCTGGTTGCATCAAAGTGGCGCAGGCTGTTAGCCTGCGGCGAAGGGCCCAGACTAACAGTCTGGGCTACACCGCGTAATCCTTGGGGAGCGGCCGGGGGCGGATGTGCCGTTGATTGGTCACAAACCACTGGCGGCCGTCCTCCGTCTCCACCCAGACGCCGGGAAAGTCCAGCCGGGCGACCCGGCCCGGCCGCCAGTGGCCGGCCGGGTCGGCGGCAAAATGAATTTCCACGACCTGGCCCGGCCGGTACTGGTCAATCAGCCGCCTGGCCATATGTTAACACCCGAAGCGGCGTAGCGTCCGCTCCACAGATTGGACGTAACCGCCGCCGAAGAGACGAACGTGGACCAGCAGGGGATAGAGGTTATAGACGTTCCGGCGGATCTCCATAAAGCCGGGCCGGAGCGGCCGGAGTTCCTGGTAACGACTGAAGAAAGGCTCGCCAAAAGTGCCGAACAGGGTGGTGAAAGCCAGCTCAATTTCGGCGTCGGCGTAATAGATGGCCGGGTCCAGAAAGCCGGTAATGCGGTTGCCCACGGCCAGGATGTTGCCCGTCCAGGCGTCGCCGTGAATGAGCGCCGGCCGCTCCGGCTCGGCCAGCCACTCCTCCAGTCGCCCGGCAAAACGTTCCAGGCGAGCGTAGAGTTCGGCCGGCAGCCGGCCAGCCCGCAGCGCCTCCTGTCCCATGTAGAGCAGGCGCTGCTCGCGGAAGAAGGCCAGCCAGGAATGGTTCCAGGGGTTGGGCTGGTGTAGACCGCCGATTAGCGACTCCCGCTCCAGGCCATAAGCCGGCGCGGTCAGGTTATGCAGCTCGGCCAGCAGTTCGGCGGCGTGGCGCTGCGCCCCGGCCGAAAAAACGTTGTCGCCGGGCAGGAATTCCATAACCAATAACCGGTTGTCGCAGTAAAGGACGGCCGGCGCCGGCAGGCTACTGTGTTCGGCCAGGTAGCGGAGCATGTACCCCTCGGTTTCCAGTTGCGGGATGGACCGGCCGTCCACTTTGGCCACGACCACCGACCCGTCCCGCAGCGCCACCCGGTACACGTCCCCAACGCACCCCCCGGACAGCGGGCCGATCTCGGCCGGGGCTATCCCCAACGCTTCCTCAATGCGTTGGCGCAACGCCGAATCCTTCATGACTCACCTAGTGCCTGGCACGGGGCAGAACCACTCTGGATAATCTAGGGCCGTTTGCCCCGTGCCAGGCACTGCCCGAAACCTCTACCGGCGTGACCGCCGCAGCAGCACGACGCCCAGGCCCACCAGCCCGACCGCGCCGCAGGCCAGGACAATCACGCCACCGGCCGCCAGCCCGCTGACCAGGGCGTCGGTGGTGCTCGACGATTCCTCACCACCCTCGCCACTCTCTTGCCCACCGCCGAATACCGGCAGCTCAATTGACGGAAAACCCGTTTGGACACGATCACACTGGTACTGGTCCTTCGTGCTGGTAGACAGGTCGTGGACGTTGGAGACGGCCGGCCGGCCCGGGTCGTAGTCAAAGACCGGGTCTACCGTCATCTCCTCCGGGGAGATGACCGTGTTCAGCCGGGTCAGGTAAGGGAAGCGACTGGCCAGGTCCACCAGCAACGGGTCGGCGAAGGCAAAGTTGCTGGTCGGGCCGGCATACTCGGTGATAAAAGCCTGGCCGTCAAACTCATTGGCCCGCTGGCCCATCAATTGGCGATAGTCGTTGCCGCCAAAGGGGTAGAAGAAGGTCAGCTCGTCGTCGGCAATTTCCATGTGGGCGTAATTGGCCGGGACGGCCTGGGACTGGGCGAAGATCCAGACGATGACGGCCATGTCCGGGTTGGCAGCCACGGCTGTCAGGCGCAGGGGGATCATCGGCCGCTCGGTGCGGTAGGTGACCTTGACCGGCTTGATCTCCTGCACCCCCTGGTCCGGCAGCAGGCGCATGGCCAGGAAGGCAAACCCCTCTTCCACGTAGACGTTGATGAGCGGCTCCATCGGCTCGGTGACCATGTACTGGTTGTCCCGCAGCCAGCGGATGAGCGCCGTGGGGTCCTCTGAGCCAATCACGTCGTAACCGAACGGCCCGACCTCGCCGCTGGCAAAGACGTTCACACCACCACCAGCGGATGGCACTTGCTGCGCAGACTCAAACACGACTTCAGCGCAATCGTCCGGGACCGGAGGCGGGATAAAGACGGGGTTGGTGGCCGGCTCCAGCTCCAGAAAGGCGGTCATACCCGTCTCCGGCACTTCGATGTCTTCGCCGCTGATGGCCGAGGGCAACGGTAATATCCAGGAGAAGTCCGGGGCAGAGCCGGTGTACTGGATCTGGATGATGGCCGAGACCGTCCCGTCACCGTTCTGGGTAAAGATGATCCGTTCGGCGTTCTGGTCCACCGGCGAGTTCTGGCAGAAAAAGCCGCCACAGGCCAGCGCCGGCCGGGCCGCCGACAGGCCCCCCATGAGCAGCAAAGCTGCCACCAACACCGCAAAGAAACGACGACCTTTGAACATGCCTCTCACTCCTTATAAAGGTAATTGGGTAATCAGGTAATTGCTCAATTACCTGATTACCCATAGACGTCGTAAGCCACCCGCCGGTTCCCTATCTATGGGCGGCGGATCACCAGGTTATCAAAGGCCACGCTCAGACCAGAGTCGCTGAAGGCGCCGGCGTCCAGGGCAATAGCGCCAGCGCTGTAAAAACCGGCGTCGGCCACTTGCTGGAGCAACTGGTTGTTGGCGTAGACGGCGATTTGTGGCCCGGCCGCGGCCACGCGCAGCCGGTTGGTGGCGTTCAGCCCCGATTTAAGGACGGGGACCGGCGACCAGTCTTCCAGAAAACGCGTCCAGGAGCCGTCGGCGTTACGCCGTTCCAGCATGTAGCGGCCGTCGCCGGTAATGTCGAAACGGTAAAACTCGGTGGGACTCTGCATGCGGAACAGGACGCCAAAGCTGCTTTCCGGGTGGCCGGCCAACTGGGCCACCTCGACCTCCAGGATAAAATCGCTAAAGGTCACCTCGCGCAGCATGGTATATTGCAAGGTGTTGGCGCTATTGACCTCGACGACCATCTTCTCGTCCAGCACAGCCGTCAGCCCAAGATCGTCTGCCTCGGTATACCAGTTGCCCGTCCGGCCGACAGCAAAATCGTCGGCGTAGAGGACGTTAGCGTCGGTGGGTGGAACGGCCGGCATTGATTCCGGCCGGCGGGCGCAGGCGGCCAGGACAAATACGAGAAGAGACAGGAGAGAAAATCGCATTCGTTCAGTTGTTGGTTATTGGTTATTGGTTATTGATGCTGGTCTAATAACCAATAACCAAAAACCTATTTTAGGGCGCAATCACCCGGACATTATCAAACTGGATGACTGTCGTCCCTGGCTGGAAGGTGCTGGCGCCAAGACCTACGTCGCCAGTGACAAAAGTCGGGTCGGTAATTGTGGCCAGGGGAATGCCGTTGACCGACATGCTTAACTCGTTGCCGATACAACTGGCCCGGATCTCGTTGGTGGCCACGCCCCGGTTGATGACGTCGCTGTATTGGTACTGGCCGTCACCTGATAAATACTGGATCTGCTC
>JAKEFB010000221.1 GCA_022616275.1 Chloroflexota bacterium | reverse complement strand
GGAAGCGGCCGAGGGCAACCAGGAGCCGGCCGAAGAAGAGGCGACCGACAACGGCCGGTTGCCAGCGACCACGGCTGGCGCCGGGCAACGGCCGGTCGTGGGTAAGTCAAACGACGACCCGGCCGCCACCCCGCCGGCGAAAGACTCGCCCATTGCCAGACAGCGCGCCCAGATTACCGCTTTCATGAAACAGCACGAACAACTGGCGGCCAACCACCCTTTCGCCACCCCTTGCGGCCGCTGCCAGCACCTGTTAGAAGCCAGCCCGACCAAGGACGACTCTGTCCCCCACTGCGCCTGGGCCGGCCGGCTGCGCACCGTGGCCTTCAAGGTACTGCAGGCGGAAGACAAGCAGGCGCCGCGTATTCCCGTGTGCCGCCAGTTTGCCCCTAACCAACCGTGGAATGAAATCATTCCCGGCCACCCCACCCCGCCGGGGGTACCGCGGGAGTGGTTGAAGGAGCAAATTCTACGCCTGGTCCAGGACGCCAACCGGCAGGGCGGCGATTGGAACGCCTTCGAGTTTCTGACCGGCCGGCCGATGGGCGCTAATGAGCATTACGGCGACTGGTTTGAGCAGAAGCTGAATGCCCAGGTCGGCGATCTGAGCCTGGAGCAACTCTTCACCCTCTTCGTCTGGGCTCATGCGGAGTGGCAGCGCGCCCGGCGTGGCCAGTTCACCTTGCCGGTCAACGGCAACGGGGTCCAGTTTGCCGCCTACCGGGAGAATGCCTGGGCGACAGGAAAGAAGGAGATGCCATGAACCCAACCTTAACCATCACCGATCCCCTGGCCGGCCGGGAGATGACCATCGTCATCACCCTGGCAGCCGGCGAGGAGCCTCGTGAGGAGCGACCTATCTTAGTCAGCGCCGGCGTGGCCGGACAACTGCCGGTCATCAAGACCGGGCTGTTTGGCGAGGTAGCGACGCTCATCAATGAAGCCTGGCTTGCTTTTGGCCTGCACCAGCAGCTCGAAGCAGCCCAGGCCGAAAGCGAAACGGAGCCTGACGGCGGCGAATCGGAAGTTATCGCCGAAGCGGCCGTCGTGGAGGCTGCCGCTCAACCGCAGCCGGCGCGGCCTATCCCCCGGCCGCAAGCCCTCTCGCTTTTCTAGGAGGCATTCGCGATGCAAGAAACAACTCTTAATACATTGACCACCGCGCCCACCCGGCGCGTCTTTCGCTATGGCGACCACCAGATTCCGGATCCGGGTCCACAGTACACGCCGGAGCAGGTCCGCCAATCGCTGGCCTGTTACCTGCCGGAGCTGGCCAATGCCACCACCGAAGAAAAGAACTTGCCCGACGGTACGGTCGAGATTGCCTTTCGCAAGCAGGTGACGACCAAAGGGGCCGGCCATGGCTGAGCCGCTCCCCGAACTTATCCAGAGGCTGGCTGCCCTCCCGCCTTACGAAGAGCCGCTGGCGGCCCTCTGGCAACAACTTGGGACGCGCCGCCTGACCCTGCGGCTGGTGCATGAACACCGGCAGCTCCTGGACCAGTACGCCGGCGAACGGGACGACGAGACGAGCGGCCGCCTGAAGGTGATCCGACGATGCCAAAAATTGAAGCCGATTCCCCTCCCCCACCTGCCCCTGGGGTTCTGAATTATTATCTCGCGCTAGCCCAGCCCAATTCTTCACGAACGGCCAATCAGGGCGGACTGCCCGGTTACGCAGCCATGCCCCTCGCCTTCCTGGCCTTCGCTAAACGACTTGCAGAACTATACGAAATGGTTTTTCCCGAGCAGCCTGAATGGCTGGACGAGGAACTGGACTGGGTAGAAGGCGAAGATGTGGCTCAGGCCGTGGCCCACTTTCTCGAGCGGGTGGCGGAACACCGCTTTCCGCTGGATACCGACCTGGTCGGCGTTGACCCCGACGCGTGCGAGTGGGTGTTGTGGCACATCCCGGTTACGCCGCTTGGTTTCGCGGCCGGCTACTCCGACGAATGGGAGTACTTCCGGGAACCGGCCCAACTGCTCGTCAAACTCAGTTGGAGCGATTACCTGGTCGAAGATACCCAGGCCTACCTGGCTAAGGAATATCCCCAGTTGGACATCCCGGCCGGTTTCGAGACCGGAGGTCTGAGCCGTCTGTTGCGGGAGATGGACCTCGACGGTCCGCTGGCGGCCCTGCCGGAGCTGCTGGACATGGTCCGCGAAGAGACCGGCAACGTCTGGCTGGACTATGCCTACGAGGTCCTGGCCGAAACGGGTGGCTTCCCCGATTGGGAAGACAACCACGCGGCGCTGGCCGAAGAGTGGCGCGAAGCCAGCCCGGTCGCCGAACGGGTCTATGCCCTGATGAGCTGGGTCGAAGAAGACCTGACCGGACGGCTGGCGCTGGTCATGGACACCTTGCTGGCCGCCGACCACCTGCGCCAGGCTGGAGATGAAGCCAATGACGACGACGAATGACACCCCTACCCCGGAACCGGTTTATCCAAAAGTAAGGCTAGATTTCTACGAAGCAGCTATTCTACTGACCCGCTTCGAGGACGGCCGGGTGACCACCTACCCGGTTTCCATCCACGATGTGGCCCAGGCCTGCGCCGGCGTGGAGATGTTTACCGGTTTGTTGCCGGCCAACACCCTGTTTTGGAAGCGACAGGGTGACACGACCACGCTAGCCATCGCCGTGCCGGCCCAGCGCTGGCAGGTGCAATGGGCCGACGGCGCCGGCTATCATCTCCCCCTGCCGCCTTTTATCTTCGCCGGCAGCGGTACGTTTTATTACGCCTACGCCGTCAAACAGCGGCCGCGCCACCGGTTCACCCGCCTCTGGCACATGCCCTGTCCCAACGTCCACCCCAACGGCCGCATTTGCCCCGGCGACACGCCCTTTCCCGCCTGTTCGGCCGAGACCATCGAGCCGGCGCTGCGCCTGTTCCTGGAAGGCAGCCGGTTTAACGGCGACCTGGTCCTGGGCAAGTGCCAGGCCTATCCGAACGACGTGCGCCGGCTGTGGCAAGAGTTAGACGGCCGCAACCGTTTTCCCCTGCCCCAGCTGGTGCCTTTGAACGCCACGCTGCAGAACCTGCTTGGCTAGTTTCCCGTGAGGAGTCCCTCATGTTTGCCAACCTTGTCACCTATCACGTCCACCAATCCCGGCCGCTGCCCGCCAACGACGCCCTCGCCTACCAGTACATCCTGGCCGCCGGAGGCGTCTTTGTCCGGGCTGAAACGCGCTTTTGGACGGCCACCCTGCCGATTGCCCGCTGTGAGATTCGCGGCTTGCAACCCCTCCAGCCCCAGTTCCGGCTCAAAGTGCCCCGCCTGCCGCACCAACTGCTGGCCCAGGTGCTGGCCGACGCCAGGCGGGTTGGTGGCGGCGACGGCCGTCTCCACGAAGCACTTTACCGTTTCCAGCACACCGGCGAGCGGGTACGCGTCGTCAAGCCGGCCCAACAGGCCACCGCTACCCGGGTGAGCAACCCCGGCGGTGATGACCCGACCACCATCCTGGAGCTGCACTCCCACGGCCGGATGGAGGCCTTCTTCAGCCGTACCGACAATCTCGACGAGCAGGGCGCCCACATTTACGGCGTTATCGGCCAGGTGGACGGCGCGCCGGAGATCCGGCTGCGTCTGGGCCTCTACGGCTACTGGCAGCCCTTACCCGTCACCTTTCTCTTCGACGGCGACGATGGATTTGTCGATGTAACCAGACAAAAGGAGTTACGCCATGCACGATGAACTGGTCCCCAACGATGAGTTTGGCCCGGCCGCCAACTGGCCCGAAGAAAACGGCCGGCCGCCGCTACTGGAAACGGCTGAAGCGGTGCAGATGAAGGCGCTGGAAGTCGGCTACGACCGCAAGTTTAACCTGGGAAACTTTGAGAGCTTGCAGGCGGCCATCACCATCTGGGTGCGGCTGCGCCTGCCAGAAGGGCAGCCCTGTGACTTGCACGACGTCAGGCAGCGGCTGCGGAGCATGGCCCGGGAAAACGTGAAGGGCCAGCTCTACCGCGTCCAGGGCAAGCACGACATCCCCTTTCTGGGTCTCATGCCTCCGGCTAATGGCCGGGAGCCCATTACCGT
>JAKEFB010000220.1 GCA_022616275.1 Chloroflexota bacterium | reverse complement strand
CCTGTTCGTCAGCCTGGCCGGCGAGCCAACTCACGAACAATTAGCCCATCTCCTCCAGACCATTTTCCGTTTGCAGAAACAGTTCGGCGGCTTTCTCAACGGCCTTGACTTTGGCGATAAAGGCTGCACCCTGCTCCTCTTTTGGGGCGCGCCCGTTGGCTACGAAAACGACGTGGCCCGCGCCCTCAATTTTGCCCTGGACCTCAAAGCCGCCACTTCTTTGGGGTTGCGAGCCGGACTCACCTACCGGCTCAATTACGCCGGCTTTGTCGGCGCGGCCGGGCGGGCCAGCTATTCCTGTTACGGCCGTGGCGTAATCCTGGCTGCCCGCCTGATGGCGGCCGCTCCCTGGCAGGAACTATGGCTGGACGCCAAAATAGCCCGGCCGGCCGGGACCCACTTTGACGTTCTGCCCCTTGGCGAGCGGACGCTGAAGGGTTTTAGCGAGCCACAACCTATCTTTGCCCTGCGCGGCCGCAAAGCAGAAAAAGCCGCCGGCGACTACCAGACGACGCTCGTCGGGCGGGAGGGTGAGTTAGCCCAGTTGCGCCGCTGGATCGAGCCAATCTTTGCCGGGCGTTTCGCCGGCCTGGTTTACGTTCTGGGCGAGCCCGGCCTGGGCAAAAGCCGGCTCGTCTACGAGGCCGGCCGCGCTTTAGGCGACAGCGTCAACTGGTTTGTTGCCCAGGCCGACGAGCTGATTCGCGCCCCCTTTACCCCTTTCGTCTACGTCCTCAAGCGCTACTTCAACCAGAGCACCGATGAATCGCTGGAACTCTGCCAGACCAATTTTCACAGCCGCTACGACGCTTTCCTGGCCGCCGTCCGGGCCTTGCCTGGCGCGGCCGCCCTGGAGGCAGAGCTGGAGCGCGTCCGGCCGGTGTTGGGCGCCTTGATCGGCATCTATTGGCCAGGCTCCCTCTGGGACCAATTGGATACCAAAAGCCGCTACGAAAACACCCTCTCCGCCCTCAAAACGTTCTTCCTGGCTGCCAGCCTGCTCCGGCCTACCATCCTGGTCCTGGAAGACGGCCAATGGCTGGACGGCGACTCGTTGGCCTTGCTGCAATCCCTCACCCGCAATGTCACCCCATACCCCTTTGTCATTCTCTCCACGCTGCGCTACCGAGACGACGGCAGCCAACCCACCTTTAACCTGGACGGCGTGCCCGAATTTATGCTGGAACTGGAGACATTGACCGGTAAGGGGCTGCGAGCGCTGGCGGCCGAGCAGTTAAAGGGCGACATCAGTGACGATCTGTACGCCCTGTTGCGGAATAAATCGGCCGCCAACCCCTTTTTCGCCCAACAACTATTGCTCTATCTCCTGGAAACCGGTAGCCTGGAGCAACAGAGCGACGGTACCTGGCAGATGAAGACGGCCCTGGCCGCCATGCCCAACACCTTAAACGCCATGTTGATTGCCCGTATTGATCGCCTGGCCCGCTCCGTCCAGGAAACGGTCAAGGCCGCCGCCATTCTGGGCCAGGAGTTTGAGGTGATGGTCCTGTCGGCCATGTTGCAGGCCGACGTCTTACCCGACGTGCAGGCGGCCACCGGCTCCCAAATCTGGACCGAGGCCAGGGAACTCCACTACATTTTCAAGCACGCTCTGTTGCGCGACGCCGCCTACGAAATGCAGCTTCGCGCCCGGCTGCGCGAGCTGCACGCCCTGGCCCTGGAGGCCCTGGAAACCGTCTACGCCGCCAACCTGCCCCCTCATTACAACACCCTGGCCTACCACGCCGAACAGAGCCAAAATCCGGCCAGGCAGCGCGAATATTACAGCAAGGCGGCCGCCGCCGCCGAGGCCGCCTACGCCAACAGCCTGGCCATGGACTATTACCGGAAACTATTACCCTTGCTTGATAAACCTGAAGAGCTGATGGATACCCATCTCAAGCTGGGCGCGCTCCTGGAGCGGGTCGGCCAGTGGCAGCAGGCCGAGACCGCCAACCAGGAAGCGCTGGCCCTCGCCTTGCCGGGCGGCCGCCCGGCCGATATTGCCCACTGCTACAAAACGGTCGGCAGTCTCGCCCGGCGGCGGGGCAATTACCAGGCCGCCCTCGACGCATTGGAGCAGGCCCGCCGGCTGTGGGCAGCCCTGGGCGACAGCGCCGGCCTGAGCCAGGCCCACCTGGAGATGGGCGCCGTTTTCTGGCGTCTTGGCGAATACGCCAATGCCCGGCAGCATATGACCCTCAGCCTCCAATTGGCCGAACAATTAAACGACAAACCGGGCATGGCTTCCGCGCTCAATCACCTGGGCACCGTCGCCTGGAGCCAGGGCGATTATCCCACGGCCTGGCAACAGTATGAGCACAGCCTGGCCCTGCGCCGGGAGCTTGGCGACCAGGCCGGCATTGCCGCCTCGCTCAACAACCTGGGAATCGTCATGAAGAACCAGGGCAATTATCCGGCCGCCCGCGCCTTCCACGAAGAGAGCCTTGCGCTCAAGCGGGAGATGGGCGACAAGTGGGGGATCAGCTCCTCCCTCAACAACCTCGGCATCGTCGCCAAATGCCAGGGTGATTACCCCGCCGCCCAGGCCCTCTACGAAGAAACCCTATTCGTCGGCCAGGAATTGGGCGACAAGTGGACCATGGCCAACGGCTCTGTTAACCTGGGACTGCTCTTCCACGAACAGGGCCATTACGCCCAGGCGCAGCAACTGTCAGAAGAGAGCCTCGAACTGTATCGGCAGCTCAACGATAAATGGGGCATCGTCAATTCGCTCCTGGCCGTGGGTGGCTCGCTGCTGCCTCAGGGAAAAACAGATGCCGCCCGGCCGCTCTACGACGAAGCCCTGAAGTTAAGCCAGGAAATTGGGGACCGGCGGCGCATTGCCGACACCCTGTTTGGGCTGGCCCAATTGGCGGCCCAGACCGGCGCAGCCCGCCGGGCGGCCTGGCTGGCCGCGGCCGTCGAAGCCCTGCTCACCTCCCTGGGCGCAGCCCTGGAGCCATATCAAGAGCGCCTCTACCAGGAAACCATCGCCGCCGCCCGCCAGGCCCAGACCCCCGAAGCCTTTGCCGCCGCCTGGCAAGAGGGCCACACCCTCCCCTGGGAAACCGTCGTCAACCAATTGCTGGCTGAGGTTGTTTGAAGGTATACTAGGTTCAGTTGATAACTGAACCTAGTATACCTTCAAACCAAAGATGACTCACCTACGCCTCTTACTGGTAGACGATCATGAAGTTGTCCGGCTGGGCCTGAAAAGCTTGTTGGAGCACCATCCGGGATTCGAGGTGGTCGCCGAGGCCTCGGCCGCCACCGAGGCCGTTCAGAAGGCCCTGGCCCACCGGCCGGATATTGTCCTCATGGACATTCGCCTGGCCAGCGGCAATGGCATTGAAGCCTGCCAGGAGATTACCCGGCAATTGCCTGGCACCAAAGTCATCATGCTCACCTCCTACGCCGAGGACGAAATGCTCTTTGCTGCCATCCGGGCCGGGGCCACCGGTTACGTCCTCAAGCAAATCAGCAGTGACTCTCTCATCCAGGCCGTCGAGGCGGCCGCCCGTGGCGAATCCATGCTCGATCCCACCCTGACCCAGCGCATCTTTAGCGAAGTCCGCCGCTCCATCCAGCAAGAAGAGCAGGCCGCTTTCAGAGACCTCACCCCACAAGAGATCCAGGTCCTGGCGGCCATTGCCGAGGGCAAGACCAACCGCGAGATTGCCGGCGCTCTCTTCCTCAGCGAAGGCACCGTCCGCAACTACGTCAGCAGCATCCTTTCCAAGCTCAGCGTCTCTAACCGCGCCGAAGCCGCCGCCTACGCCGTCCAGCACAATCTGAAAGACCTTTTATAACCTGCAGATGACCTAAATTTTCACCGATTCATTTTTTAATCTGTGCAATCTGTGGATGCCACCAACCCTATGCCCCAAAGAGAGCAAATCTCCCAACAAGCCCTCGAGGCCCTCAACCAGGCGGCCCTGGCCATTGCTATGGAGGTGTCGCTGGACAAGGTCTTGCAGCAAATCACCGACTCCGCTCTCCGCCTGGTGGGGGCCACCTACGCCGCCCTGGGCGTGCCCGACGCCGACGGCTACATGAGCAAGTTTCTCACCAGCGGCATCGCTGCCGAAGACGAGGCTAAAATCGCCCACCGGCCGGTCGGCCTGGGCCTCCTGGGCATTCTGCTGCGCGAGGGCCGCGCCCTCCGTCTCCCCCGCCTTGGCGACGACCCTCGCTCCGTAGGTTTCCCACCCGGCCACCCGCCCATGACCACCTTCCTTGGCGTGCCCATCATTGGCAGCGGCGAGGTCTTGGGCAACCTTTACCTGACCGACAAGCGCGACGATCAGGGGAACGTCATCGAGTTTACCGCCGGCGACCAGGAGCTGGTCGAAATGCTGGCCGCCCACGCCGCCATTGCCATCCAAAACGCCCGCCTCTACGAGCAGATCGGCCGGCTGGCCATCATTGACGAGCGGGCCCGCATTGGCATGGACCTCCACGACGGCGTCATCCAATCCATTTACGCCGTCGGCCTGACCCTGGAATCGGCCCGCCTGCTCATGCCCGCCAACCCGGACCAGGCCGGCGAGTTGATGCAAAGAGCCATTGACGGCCTCAACGACGTCATTCGCGACATCCGCAACTTCATCCTCGACCTCCGCCCCCACCGTTTCACCGGCGACCTGGAGCAGGCCCTGGCCCGGCTGGTCCGCGAGTTCCAGGCCAACGCTATGGTCCCCACCACCCTCCGGCTGCCCGGCTCCTCCCTGACCGGCCTGCCCTTCCCCATTGCCCGGACCGTTTTTCTGACCACCCAGGAGGCGCTGGCCAACATCGCCCGCCACGCCCGGGCCAGCGAAGTGACCGTAGACGTCCGCCAGGAACAAGACAAAGTCACTTTAACCGTCACTGATAACGGCCGAGGCTTCGAGGTCGCTAAACAAAGCCAGTCCACCGGCCACGGCCTGGCCAACATGCGTACCCGTGCCGAAGAGCACCACGGGACCTTTATCGTTCGCTCCATCCCCGGCCGCGGTACGTCCGTTTACCTGAAGTTACCTTGTTAGGGG
>JAKEFB010000219.1 GCA_022616275.1 Chloroflexota bacterium | reverse complement strand
CCTATTTTATTGGCCCGGATTCTTGACCGGATTTCCAGGCTCGGCAGTGTTCATAACGCTCAACCCTGCCTCAATTCGCCTTAATTGACGAAGGTATTGTTATGGTATTATGATATTATGAACAGAAGTGAAATGCCTGTAGACAAGCCTTCGCAATGGGCTGTCAATATCATCCACACCTGCATGGCTGTGCAAGGGGGAGAGAAAGTCTTCGTTGTCGTGGATGAGCCGTTGAGTTTTGTGCGTGATGCGCTGTTGCATGAAGCCGCGAAGGCCGGTCCGAGCGAATTATGGAGTTTCACGTTTCCTGATGCGGCGCGTCCTTTTTCCGAGTACCCCCCGGCTATGGTGACGATTGCCACCCAGATGGATGTTGTTGTCCTGCTCCTGGCGTCGCTTGATTTACAAAAGGAAATGCCTGCCTGGGTTGCCGGCCGGGCAGGCATTCTGAAAGGTCAGGCCCGCTTTGGAGCCGGGGCCTTCATTGACCGAAGTATTCTGGAGAATGAACTCAGCGCCGATTACCAACAGATTGCCGCTTTGACCCGGTCGTTAGCCGATTGGCTGCGAGGCGCTTCGTCAGTCCACATCACCACGCCATTGGGAACTGATCTGGCCTTATCCGTTGCAGGGCGCGAGTGGAAAGTTGATACCGGCATGCCTGCTGGTAAAGGCGTTTACGGCAACCTGCCGGCGGGAGAAGTGTACATTGCGCCCATCGAGGAAAGTGCGGAAGGGGTATTGGTGATTGACAAGAGCCTGCCAGGGCTGGTCCTATCGGAACCAGTACGGTTGGTTTTGAGAAAGGGCGGGTGGTGCATATGAGAAAGTGGCCGGCACCATTCATGTCGCCATCGGCCGTAATGACTTTTTGGGTGGGAAGAATCTGGCGCCAATTCATATTGACGGTGTTGTTAGCCAACCGACAGTACAGGTTGATGGCCAGGTGTTGATAGATAATGGAAGATACCGGGTGACCGGCGTTTCTGTTGATGGTTGAAGGAGAGAAAAATATTTGAAGAGAGGGAGTTATTCAGGCTAGAGTGAGAGGGAGAGGGGGAGAGGGGGAGAGAGGGAGAGAGATGAAGAGTAGGGAAGAAGGTGATAAGATGTGCAAGGAGTGCATAAATATATAAAAGTGATAGTACCCCGTCAACAGAAATGCCGCTCACCCGAAGATACCCTCATTTGACATCACCCAGCGCCGGGACTATAATGCAGGCCGTCGCGAGCGTAGTTCAGTGGTAGAACGTTAGCTTCCCAAGCTAAATGTCGTGGGTTCGAATCCCATCGCTCGCTCTCAAAGTTACTTTTACAGTCGTAGAGCAATAGCCCACGCCCCGGCCGGTGGGGACTCCAGCAATTCAGCGACTCCGGCCGTTTTCTGGTACAATGGGCGTGGTAGTCCCTCAGCGGTGTTTGTTTCCGCCGTTGCATCTATTCGGTTGTTAAGGTGCTGCGGAGGTGGTAGTAGGGTCGCCCTCTCCCGACCAAGGACTGGCGACCCTACCTAACTTTTCTCTTTCCAGCCGTAACGCTCTTGAAAGGCTTCCAGTTCCTCTTCATCGATCCGGTAATTGCTGCCCTTCATGGGGCCTTTGACCGCTTTAATCTTGCCGGCCTTGATCCAGTCAATGAAAGTGGTGTAGGGAACGTCCAGTCGTTCGGCTGCTTCCTTGGCCGTAAGCTTGGCCATCACCGCCTCCTTGCTACTATGAAATACGACTAGTACGGATAATTATAACTGCGTAGCCCAAACTGTCAAGGCTGGAATTGTCCCTAAATCTCGGCCGGAAAGCAAAAGGACTTTCCCTTACAAAAATTGTAGGAGGGAACCCACATGGGCGCAGCCACAAAGACTTGCCCGCATTGCTACAGTGAAATAGACGCTCGTGCCACAATCTGCCCGCGCTGCCGGAGCCGGCTAGAAAGGAAGCCCGGCCGCGTCTCCGATCGGAAGATCGGCCTCTATATTATCCTCGCCGTTGCGGTCCTGTTTTTGTGCATCTCTATTTTCAGCGGGGCATCGGACTCTCCTTCTCCTACCAGAAGGCCGGCCGCATCCGCTACCCGTCGGCCGGTAGCAACATCGCGTCCCGTTGAATCTTTTAGTCCCATCGCGTTGCGCGGTTCGGGTGATTCTGTGGTTGATGTGGACAAGCCAGACGATCCGGCCGTTGCCCGTATTACCCACAGAGGCTCTAGCAACTTTGCGGTCTGGAATCACCATGTTTCGGGCGGGGAGATTGACTTGCTGGTGAACACAATAGGCGCCTATGACGGCCTTCTCCCTATTGACTTTCTCAGTAGCGAGCACACCGGACGCTTTGAGGTCACGGCCGATGGCTCTTGGACGATTACCGTTTCGCCGCTTTCCTCTATTCGCTCCGTCAGTATTCCTGGTTCCATTGACGGCCGGGGCGACGATGTTTTCAGGTTGATAGGGGGCGTGCCCGACACGGCCAGCATAGACGGCCGAAGCGAAGGCAATTTTGTAGTCTACGCTTACGGCCAAAGCCGCGATTTGCTGGTCAATGAGATAGGCGAGTACAGCGGCCAGGCCCTCCTTGACTCGGATACGGTGGTGATGTCCGTGCTGTCGGAAGGTCCGTGGACGATCGCGATCACGTCAAGATGATAAATTGTTAAAGTGCAACCCGGCCGGCAGGGCGGCCGGCATTACTTACGCATAACTCATACTTAAACTATATTAGCCAACCTTACTGTTCCTCTTCTAAATGAACGTTTCGTTCATCATGAACGTTTCGTTCATCATGAACGCCTCGTTCATCCCTGATCGGGTATCCATCCACAACCCCGGCCGTCTCCACCGGCAACGCCAGCCCGCCGCCCGCCATGCGCACAGCCCGGCCGAAAGCCGTCAACTCGCCGGCCTCATCAAACAACCCGCAGAACGGTGTTGATGCCCTGGGGGCGTAGATCATGACCGCGGCCACCCGGCCGTCTGCCAGAACCTCCACCAGGTCGTCCGCAAACGCCGCCGCCGCCGCCTCGGAACAGTCAAACCAGATGCCGGTTTCCGTCAGCCAGAACGGCCGTTCCGCGCCAATGGCTCTCAGTGTCTCTGCGCAGGCGTCTAAATGGCTCAGAATCGTCGAATCCCGCCAGCCCTTATAGAAATGGTATCCGATGCCAACCAGGCGGCTCTCGTCGCCATTTAGCGCCCTGTAGGCCATCCAGAAAGCCGCCTGCCACGCGCAACCGCGATCGGCGTTTGAAAACGACGGCGACACCCACACCGTCCCCGGCAGCCGGTGTAGAGGTGTCAAGTGTCAGGTGTCAAGTGTCAGGTGAGTTGAAGCTACGTGACACATGGCACGTGACACCTGACACTTAACCTGATTGAGCAATCGTACGCCTGGCTCTCCGGCCGGTACTGGCAAAACTGGCTGCCGCAACCGCTCCACTCCGGCCGGTCGCATTCGTTCATTGCTAACACGACACCCTGATACCGCTCGCCCTCTAGCACGGCCGCCAGCCGGTCCTGTTCGGCCTGGGTAATGCCCCACAACATCGGGAAGCTGTTCAACCCCAGCCACCCCGGCCGCGGCCGGGGTCCCCAGTCCTGCGCCGGCGCGTCGCGGTCTAAACAGAGCTGCTGGGCTGCGTCCGGCTGCTGCCAGATGCCGGCCGCGGCCAACCCTAGCTTCGGCCTGGCTACCTGCGGGCAGTCTCCCCGCGCCCCGACGGCCGGAAACAGCGCCAGGTAAGTGGCCGCCTCCGGTCCGGCCGTAGGCAATGGTTCAGGGTGTGGCGTGGGCGCCGGCCCACAACTGGCGGTTAAGAAAAGAAGAAGAAACAAGGCTGCAAGTTTAGCTAATTTGCCCATTTTCTCTAACTCTAGCTCCCCACTTTAACTCCTTGAAGAACGGCGCCGGGTCCACCAGGTCGAACGGCCAGCCGGCCGCCCCGTAGCCTGCGCAGCGCAACGACAGGTGCAGGTGCGTTCCGGCCGTGGGGTTATCACTCGCCGGCGCCGGCCACACCCGGCCGGTATTGCCTACTAGCCCTACCACCTGCCCGGCCGCCACCATCTGGCCCGGCTCAACGCAGCAGCTCGCCAGGTGGCCCAAAGCGACCTGGTAAACCCTCCCAGAGCTACCCTTGGTTGCTCCGATCTCGGCCTCAACCCTGACGTGAATCCCGTAATTGTGCCGGTGGCCGTACCTGGCCTGCGCCTCAGTCTCAAACACCCGGCCGGCAAACGGCGCCAGAACAATCGTCCCAAAGGCGGCCGGCAGGTCTATGCCGTCGTGGCCCGGCAGATCCGGACCGTACAGTTCTGGCCGTTCCCCAAAGCCCTGGGTCGGTTCCACGAAGTAAGGCAGCGGCCACTGAAAAAACAGGCCGGTCATGTCGTCCTATCCGCCAGCACGGTAATCGTGCTCTTCGGGCTGATCAGCGTCACCTTCCGGCCGCCCGCCAGCGTCGCCCGGATGTGGAAGTTGTAGCGGGCGCTGCCCGCCTCCATCGCCCCGGTGATCGCCGCCGTCAACTCCAGCCGGATCGTCTGCGTCCCGCCGCCGGCCGCCACTACCACCGGCACGGCCGTGTGCGTTTCGGCCGGGTTCCTGGTGTTGTCGGCCGCCCAGGCCAGCGTGGCCCCGGTCAGGTCCGGCCAGTCGTCCGACGACCAGCTAAACGCCCGGCCGTCGCTGTTGTTGTAATCGTCCCCCTGGACTATTTCCATCTCCTCGATTAAATGACTTGAACTTTCAGCTATATGCCTTTTATCACTCGGTTCTTCATCAAACCGAGAGCTTGTGCCGCCTTATTGATACGACACATATAAATATGGATGAGTGGCATAGGCAAAAAGCCATCTACCAGGAACCAGAGCAGCATTCGTTAATGGAGGTTGGTTTTGCTACATTCTTTTTGAATCGGACTAACAGATCTGGGATATTAAATGGGGGAGTAATTGGGGGAAAAGAGCAAACGGGTAATTTCAAACTAGACGCACGTTTTAACAAAGTAGATTTAACAAATAGGATCAGGCGTATTGCCAGATACAAAGAGCGCATCAACTTATATAATTGGGATGCGGCTGAATTCATCCAAGTTGTTCTACCACAGCTACCAGTCAAGGCGCTTGTTTACCTTGACCCCCCATATTACCTGAAAGGCAAAGAGCTTTACGACAATCACTATTCACATCAAGATCATGCGGTTATCGCTGAGCTAGTTAAAACTCGGGTTAATCAGAAATGGATCGTGTCCTACGACAACGTGCCAGCGATTTGTCAGTTTTATGATGGTTGCCCCACAACAACATATAGCCTACATTATAGTGCCACTGAGCGATACGCGGGCTCGGAAGTCATGTTTTTTTGCAAGCAGTTAGTGATACCTTGGGTTAGTAACCCCACACGTGTCAAATCGAATCAGATTGCAAAAATGATGTTCCAATAGGTTGGGTGCCAGAACCGTATACATCAAATTTATATGAAAAATGGTGCCGGATCTATCAGATTAAACGGCCAGCCGGCCACCCCGTGTCCCACACCACGCAAAGAGAGATGCAAATGAGTACCGGCCGTTGGCTCCTCACTCGTCGGCCGCGGCCATACCCTCCCCGTATTGCCAACCAGCCCCAGGACCTGGCCAGCCGCCCTGGCTGAACACACGAACTGGCCAGGTGTGCTAAAAGAGGTGACGGGGAGGGAGTGACGCGCTTTTCCGGCCGAAAATATGACCCAATTTGTAACCAGTTCTATACCTGGATACATTGCCCCACCCATGATCGGGGACTACGGTAGGTGTAGTAAGGAAGGACCGTATGCCTGACAAAAAGCCAACTAACGAAGAAATTGCCCAACTCCTGGAAGAAATCGCCGATCTGCTGGAAGCACAAGAGGCCAACGTCTACCGGGTGCGCGCCTACCGCAACGGGGCGGCCAGCGTGCGCCAGGCCGACCGGCCGCTGGCCGAACTGGCGCTGGCCGGCGATGTCGCCGCCCTGGAAAAGCTGCCGGACATTGGCCAGGGCCTGGCCGGAACGATTATCGAATACGTCCGCACCGGCCGGAGCAATGTACTCGACCGGCTGCACGGCGAACTGTCGCCCGCCTACCTGTTTACAAAGGTACCCGGCATTGGCCAGGAATTGGCCGAGCGGATTGCCAACCAGTTAGAAATCCACTCGCTGGAGGAGCTGGAACAGGCTGCTTACGATGGCCGCCTGGAAAAGGTTGAGGGCTTCGGCCCGCGCCGGGTGAAAGCCGTTCAGGTCGGCCTGGCCGGAATGCTCGGCCGCCAGGCCCAGCAGCGCCAGCGCCGCGGCGGAAACGGTCAGGCCGGCCGCCGAGAACCCTCGGTTGGTCTGCTGCTGGAGATAGACGCCGAGTATCGCCGCAAAGCGGCCGCCGGCGAGCTGCGGAAGATTGCCCCGCGCCGTTTCAACCCTGACAACGAGGCCTGGCTGCCCGTCCTCCATAGCGAACGGGACGGCTGGAACTTCACCGTGCTCTATTCCAACACGGTCCAGGCTCACGACTTGGACAAGACACGCGACTGGGTCGTTATTTACTACGAGCGCGACGGCCGGGAGGAACAATGTACGGTGGTGACGGAAACGCGAGGCCTCCTGGAAGGCAAGCGGGTGGTGCGCGGCCGGGAACTAGAGTGTTCGCGTTATTATGAGTCCGCCGTTCGCGTCTGATGAAAGTTAAAAATTTGTTTCGGTAATCAACCTGCTCTAACCCCTGAGGGGGTTTCCCATTTTCAGCCCGGTCAATTCCATTGACTGGGCGGGAGGCCATTAATGTAGTCAATCAGGCCGGCTTAATGGCTTTGAAGACGGCCGGAATGGAGCCAATCAACAAAACGACTGCCCAGATCACGGCCAGAACGGCTACCACAATCGCCGCAATGGCGTCGGTAATGCTGACCAATATCCCCGGTACCAGGCCGTGCAGGAAGCTGACGACAATGACCGCCAGGAAGGAGGTCAGAATGATGAGGACCAGCCCTTTGCCCTGAAGAAAACGTTGCTGGGCGACCACCAGGCTGACCACGAAGCCAAACTTGAGCAACAGCAGCAGGCCCAGGACGGCGCTGGCCTCGCCGCGAGGAAAAGAGCCAAACTTGATCAAGTAAACGAGGGTGCCAAAGGGGATGGCCAGGAGCAGGATGACCATTGTCGTCACGGCGGCAATAGCCGCCAGGATCATGGCAATGGCTGCCAGGATAATAAGGACGGAGAAGACCAGGGTGACGACGCCTTGAATCTTCCCCTGTAAATTGTCCGGCAGCAGCAAGGCCACGCCAATCAGCGCCACAGTAAAGAATAAAATGCCGTCAATCAGCGCCAGGTAGCGGATGGCAAAGCCGGGCAGGTCGGAAATATCAATTTCGTCCAGCTCGGCCGCCGCTTCTTCGTCGCCGAGGACCTCTTCCAGTTGCTCGCGAATGTCCTCGGGGAAAAATTGCAGGCTGTCTCGAATGGCTTCGCTGGTGGCCACAGCCACGTTGCCGCCGCCCAGGTCAAGGCGAGATAGAATGGCCGTCGCACCCAGCTCGATCACGACGACGATGCCCATGATAAACAGGGCCAGGATGAAAAATGGGGTCCGCAAACTTTCCATAGCAATTGATTACATCAAAACTGGATGAGAGAAGATGAACACTCTCTCACATTGAGGAACGCCACGACAAACTTATACTGGCAACGGCCATAAACTGACATTTTGACCAGAGGTGGCCGGGGCTGGGAATCAGCCCTCGCTGGAAGCCAGCCATAGTCAGAGACTGGCCACAGCCAGTATAACACGGCTATCACTATTCTACAGAACTTTGGTAACTGAGGAAAGAAATGTGTTCAACACGAGTGCGAAAGTGCCAGGCGCCTGTCCATTTCGAGCAGCGGTCAATGGAAGTGCCGGGCACTTGTTCCTTGCCGGTTGAAGTGCCGGGCACTTGTTCCTTGCACCCTTTTATGGTTTCTGGTAATTTTTGTTTAGCACTTTCCATACCTTGCAAAACTCGTAGCTATCAAAATACCCTTCTCCAACTCGCTATTTGGAAGTGGCCCACAATTGAATAATGTCAGTTTGACACACGGAATCGTTCTTTCTGTCTATCTCGGAATCACACAGCCGAAGAAAATATCTGGAGGTTAAGCTGCAATGCCCTCACGCGAACGGGTTTTCCTGGGTGGTTCGTTGTTGCTCAATGTCGTCTTGTTGGGTTTGTTGTTTCTCGGCGGCCGCGACGGCTCGCCGGCCGAAACGGATGAAGTAGCGGCGGCCGAACCAACGAAGACGCCACTCGTCATTACCGTGGTCGCCAGCCCAACAGAACGGCCGGCCAGGCCAACACCAACGCCCACGGCCGTGCCGACGAACAAGCCTACACCGACGGCTACCCCACCCGCTACCCCTACCCCTTCCCCTTCGGCCACGCCGACCGACCTGCCCACCTCCACGCCCCCACCGACTGACGTGCCCACGCCCACGCCCACGCCGGCGCCTGGCTCATCCTGGTTAACTTACCTCAACGCCTTCCGGCAGCAAGCAAGCTTGTTTGTCATCGCCGAGAACAGCGACTGGTCACTTGGCGCCGGGGAGCACAGCGTCTACATGGTCAACACCGGCCAGATACGCCACAGCCAGGACCCTAAAAGTGACTGGTTCACCGAGGGTGGCGACCAGGCCGCTAAAAATGGTAACCTCTACGCCGATTCGTTTAGCGGGGCGACCTTCCGTTCGGCCATTGATTACTGGATGTCGGCCACCTTTCACGCCCTGCCCATCCTCGACCCGGAATTACAAAGCGTCGGCTTTGGCTTCTACCTTAGTTCAAGCGGGAGCGGCGGTGGCCTGGTGGCTGGCGCAACGCTGGACATCCGCCGCGGGCTGGCCGGTCTGCCTGACGGCGGCGTTGTTTATCCCTTGACTTTTCCTCAGGCCGGCGGGCAAACGTGGGTTTTGCGGAACGCACTGGTCGAATTTCCCGATCCCCTGGAGAGCTGCTCAGGATACAGCCGGCCGACCGGCCCGCCCCTCATCGTCCAGATTGGTTCCGGCTCACTCGTCCCCCAGGTCAGCGCTTATAGCCTGAGGCGTGGGGATACACCGGTGGACGTTTGCCTTTTCACGGAAACAACGTACCGCAACGCCAACAGCAACGCGGAAAGCACCGGCCGGACTATCCTGGACCAACGGGACGCGGTCGTCCTGCTGCCTCGCCAGCCATTATTGGTTGGCAATCCCTATACCGCCAGCGTCACCGTCAACGGCACGACGATTACCTGGCAATTTGAGGCGGTTAGCCCACCCCAGTAAGCGGCCGGCCGGGCAGCCAATGGATTTTTGCGAAGTACTCATGTGTATGTTACACTCTTTTTGCCTGCAAGCCAGTGACACGTCTGGCGACCCTGAACTGGCGTATCTCCATCCTGAACTTAATTTCGCTGTTTTAAACCTGGTTTGTAACCGGAAGGACAACCGTGTGTCTCCTACTGTAGTCCTGGAGCTACTGTATGATTGAGCAGGTTGATAAAGACCTCAAGAGCTGGGTACAGGCTATTCTCAACGAGATTGACCTGTCGTTAGCTCCACCGGGCCCAGCCCAGCCTGGTCGCGGTGTCAACCTGTATTTACTAGAATTGGCCAGCGCCCCCCCGTTGCGCGGCGGCCATAGCCGGCCGCCACTCCAATTCTCCCTCCGTTACCTGGTGACGGCCTGGGCCGAGGAAGCGGAAGAGGCCCACCAGGCCCTTGGCAGGCTTATTTTCGCCGCTATGGAAAATCCTAAATTCGAGGTGGAACTGGAACCGGTGCCGGTGGAAACCTGGCTCGCTCTGGGAGTGAAGCCGCAACCCTCTTTCATTCTCCGCGTCCCGCTCCGTTTGGAACGGCCGGAACCGGAGGTTCCTCTCGTCCGCACACCACCGGTTGTCCAGGGCGTGCCCGTCACGACCCTACACGGCGTCCTCTTAGCCCCGGGAGATATTCCCCTGGCCGGCGCCTCCGTCGAGTTACTCTCCCTGCAACTGACCACCCGAACCGACTCGAAGGGACGTTTCCACTTTGTGGCCGTCCCGGCCGAGCCTGTGACCAAACAATTGCGCGTCAAGGCCAAGGGAGAGCTGTTTGACGTTGAAGTCAAGCTGCCCGCGCCGGAGGACAAGCCGGCCGTTGTGTATTGTGACATCCTAAAGAAGAAGGAGGCATAGTTGTTTATGCTTTGAAGTTTCGTGTACCGGTAATGAAAGTTTATCGAAACGCAACTGTTTAACTTACGGAGGTAGTACCATGCATAGGTTTATTCGACGTTGGCGGTTTAATCCACCCAGGCGCAGGTTCACTCGATACCAACAGGTGGAAGTAGTTCCATCAATCGCAACCGAGATCCGGGCCACGTATGCGGGGCGAGAAGGAAACTATTTGAAATTTTACAATGATGGCAGCAGAGATGGCCTGGGACTCGCTGGGGCGTTTTGCGACATGGAAGCAGCCATTCGAGCAGCGAAACATTTCATTTTTGTCGTAGACTGGTCGTTTCATCCCAAGTTCACTTTGCGCCGAAGAGACAATCGGGAAGAGCCGGTTGGGTCAATCCTCCTGAACAAAGCCAACGCTGATCCCAACCTGCTGGTAGCCATTATGCCCTGGTCCCATTGGGTGCAGGCAACCGGGGATGTAGACAACAACAACGGGCTGGAAGCGCTGCTTGAATTAAACGGTGACGCTCCGCTCCCGGCCAACTTGCTCTGGCGCAGCAGCCCCTACGGGCGCACCGATATGTGGTCCCACCATCAAAAATTCCTCGTTCTGGACGCCCCGGTTGACGAAAGCAAGCCCAATGGCGACCGGGTGATCAAGGCTTTTTTCGGGGGGTTGGATATCACCAGGGGCCGGTTTGATTGGCCGGAGCACCCCTTGATTGCCGGTGGAGCCCCCGGGCCTTTTGAGAATGATTGGTACAACGGCGAGTTTAAGCAATTTTCCTACGACCCCCACAACATGGCCCTGTCACTTCGCCAGCCCTGGCACGACATTCATGCCCAGATTATCGGGCCGACCGCCTGGGATTTCATCTACGAGTTCGGCGCCCGCTGGTGCAAGGCGGATCAATACTACACCGGGATGGCCCCGAAAGGCCACAATGACCCCGAGCATCACGACCTGGTTTTTGACAAGCTGGCCAGCCTGCTGGACGCTGAAAACGATGACCCCAAAATTTACCAGCAGTGGGAACCACAACCGCCAATCGTCCTGGCCGATGGCCACACCCTCACCTGCCCCTGGAGCGCCCAACTCTTGCATTCGATCAACAAGGTCGCCTGGGGGACACCGCAAAAACTCAAAAACATCCACGAAGAGAACCCCACCCGGCAGACCCAATACCTGCTAGACCGGCTGACGTGGAAGCTGCCCGGCAATTACGAGCGTAGCATTCAAGATGCTTACCTGGCCATGATTCAGGCCGCCGAGCATTTCATTTATATTGAATCCCAGTACCTGATCGGTTCAGGCTCCGAGTGGGGGATCACCCGTTACGGCCGGGCGCGCTCCAGCGTCACGAACGGCGTTCCCGAAGCCCTGGTAAATCGAATCAAACGCGCCGTTGCCGAAGGCCAGCCGTTCCACGTTTACATTGTGCTGCCCATGTTTCCCGAAGGAGATCCCAGCGCGACAGGTACCTTCGAAGTCCGCTATCTGCAATGGTGTACGATGGAGTACATGATCAAAGCGGTTTATGAGGTCTGTGGCGGCAATTGGACCGATTACTTATCGTTCTACTGCCTGGCCAATTGGGAAAACACATTTACTGGCGCAGGCACGCTTCCTACCTTAGAAGGAGGGAGGCCCGATTGGACAAAGGCCGAACTTTACCCGGACACCGTGGTTGAACGAGCAGAAAAGATCGAGATTAGCAAACGCTATATGATCTACGTTCATTCCAAATTTATGCTCGCTGACGACCGTTACGCCATTATCGGCAGCGCCAATTTGAATGAACGCAGCCTGAATGGTGACCGTGATTCCGAAATTTGTGTGGCCTTGTGGCCGATCAATCCGGCCGACAACGCGGCCGAAACGCGCCTGAGAAACTTCCGCAAACAGGTCTGGGAGGAACACCTGGGCCGTGAATGGCTGGCTATGGATGCGCTGGGCACGGGCACGGCCAATGGCGATCTCGATCCAGGCTCGCCTGAGTGCGCCCGGTTGGTGGCGGCCGCGGCCGATCAGAATTTCTTGAACTTCATGCGCGGCGTTCGTGATCCGGGTGAACTTGGGCATATAATCAGGTGGCCCCTGTCTTGCACAGATACTGGCGTCGTTTTTAACGAGACCTACTATTCACAAGTTCCTAACGACTATATTCCAGATTATCCTGAAAGCGGCAAAAAGAACTGGAAATGGGTGGCGGATTGGTCTAAATTCTCGCAATCTCCCGTCACTGGGACTATACCGGAATAAAGTTTTACCTCAGGCGCCAGGCTTTTGAAAAAAAGCCTGGCGCCTCTAGAGGAGAGGAGTTTACATGCGCCGGGCGCACTGCGATGAATGAAAAAGCTTATAGCTTGCAGCTTACAGCTATTGTAGGAGAAGTATCCCATGATGAATGAAGTTGAACTCTCAGTCCATGGATCGAAGTCCTGGGCCACCTACCCTCCCCGAGAGGGTAATTGGGTTAAGTTTTACAACGACGCCAGTGTTGACGAAAAAGGCTCAGAAGGGGCGTTTAAAGACATCGAGCGGGCTATTCACGAAGCCGAACAGTTCATTTTTATTTGCGACTGGTCCTTCCACCCCCAGTTAGCTATTACCCGTTCTGCCGACCCGGAGAAAGACTGGATCTTTACCCTGGGCGAGACCCTGGTGGGTCGGGCTGAAAATAATGACGGCCTGCTCATCGCCATTCACGCCTGGAAACACGCCGGCGACGACGATACCAGCGACGCGGCGCTTGGCTTTTTGGCTGAAAAAGGCAACAACGGCAAGCCGGCCAACCTGCTCTGGCGGGCGACACACCGGACCGGTTTTCTGTGGAGCCATCACCAGAAATACGTCATTTTGGACGCCCCGGCCGATGGCGGCAAAGAGCGGCAGGTCAAGGTCTTCTTTGGTGGGCTGGATCTGACCCGCGGCCGCTTCGACTGGCCCGGCCACCCCATCGCCGGTGACGACGCCAACAGGTATGTCAAAGCCTTTGACGATTGGTACAACGGCGAATTCAACCACGATGAGAGCCTGCCGCGCGAGCCCTGGCACGACATCCACGCCCAACTGACCGGCCCGGCCGTCTGGGACTTCCTCTATGAATTTGTCGGCCGCTGGAACTCCGGCCGTGGCGGCAGTTCCTTTGGCATTGTCGGCGACGAAGACAAAGCGGGCCGGGTCTGGCGCAAATTTGTCGAGCTGCACGACCACGACGACATTTACGGACCGGAGGAAACGCCGGCCACCGGGCCGTGGACAGCCTCCGTATACCGCTCCATTGAAAATGTAGCCTGGACTCCCCCAGACAAGAAGTTGATCCAGGTATCTGACGGTGATATAGGCGAACGGTTTCAGTGGCGATTGCGCGCCAGTTACGAAAAAAGCATCCAGCAAGCGTATAGTGAGGCTATCCAGCATGCCGACCGGTACATTTACATTGAAACCCAATACCTGATTGGCAGTCCGGTCACTCACGGCTCGGTAGTCAAGAATGAAAACCAAAACCTCATTCCCGGAGCCATTGTTGAGAGGATAGCCGCCAGGCACGCGGCTGGAGAACCATTCCACGTCTATATTGTCCTGCCCATGTTCCCCGAGGGCGATCCGATTAGCGCCAAAACACAGCCGGTGCGTTACTGGCAGGGACTCACTATCGCCTGGATGGTGAGCCAGGTCCAGCAAGCGCTGGGGGGCGGCAACTGGCAGGATTACCTCTCCTTTTACTTCCTGGGCCAGCGCAGCGGGAACGCCGGCTACGACCCGAGCGCCGTAACAGATCGCCAGGCGCGGGTCCAGCGTAGTAATCGCTACATGATTTACGTCCACTCCAAGATGATGATCGTGGACGACAACTGGATCATCATTGGCAGCGCCAACCTGAACGAGCGCAGCATGGCCGGCGACCGTGACACGGAAATTTGCGTGGGGATGTCTCCAACCAGCGGGCACAACAATGCCGCTGACTGTGTCGAGCAGATCCGGGAATTCCGCATGCGCCTGTGGGCCGAGCACCTGGGCCAGAACTTTGCCAGGCAGAACAAGAAAGCCCTGGAACAACACCCTGAAGCCAGCGCCACGGCCGCCCTGGTGCAGGCCGAAGCGCTGCGCAATTTGCAATTGTTCTACCAGGATACGGCCGACGCCAGTATGGGCCATCTCATGCTCTGGGGCGAACACTCAGGACTGACTGGCGGCGCGTACGACTACATTCCTGACTACGGCGGCTCCTGGCAAAAGTATTGGACCTGGCGGCAAACCGAGCACACCACCGGCGGCGGAGACATCCGCTTCCTCTAAAGTCGGGATAAACTCCGGGTCCGGCTTTCCCGAATCGCGCCCGGAACGGCGCGGCCGGAAGCCGGCCCCACCACCAAGCTGGAGGGTAACATGTAAAGACAACTCCGTTTACCTGACCTGAATTAACAACGGCCACTACAAATAACCACAGAGCTGAAAGCTCATGGCTGAAAGCTGACAGCTATTTACGGAGGAAAACATGCCAATATACCTGGCGCCAGACATTTATATTGAAGAGGTATCAGGCGGCGCCCGCCCCATTCAGGCCGTGGGAACCAGCACCGCTGGTTTCGTCGGCGTAGCTCCCAATGCCACCGCCCGCGTCAACGAGGCGGTGGCCATTAACAACTGGTCTCAGTTTGTCCGCGAGTTTATCCCGGAAGGCAGCGCCAGCACTGCGCTGTCGCACGCCGTGTATGGTTTTTTCCAGAACGGCGGCAGCCGCTGCTACGTGGTCAACGTCGGCGCTGACCAGCCAATTTCTGGTGGCGGCCGCAAGCGAGCCGGGTTGGATGTTCTCGAAGAAATTGACGAAGTGGCTATCGTCGCCGCTCCCGGTTACACCGACGTGGTCTCCTACGAAGCCGTCATCTCCCATTGCGAGAAAATGAGAGACCGGGTTGGCCTCTTAGATGCCCCTGAAAACGTCGCCAACATTGGCGCCCTGACCCAGGTCGCCGCTCCCCCAACCCCGCCCAAAAAGAGCGCTAAAGCGGAAGAAGAAAAGCCCGCCGGCGGCGAAGCGGTCGGTACAAGCGGCCTGCGGCCGCGCCAGTCAGATGGCGGTTACGCCGCCTTTTACTTCCCCTGGATTGTCGTGCGCGATCCCCTGTCGTCCAACGACCTGGTCAGCGTGCCGCCGTCCGGCCACCTGGCCGGCGTCTGGGCCCGTTCCGACGCCACCCGAGGGGTCCACAAAGCGCCGGCCAACGAGCCCATCCGAGGCGCGCTGAGCCTCACTTATAACCTGACCCGCGCCGAGCAGGGAGAATTGAACCAGAACGGCGTCAATTGCATTCGCTTCTTTGCCAATGAGGGCATTCGCGTCTGGGGCGCGCGAACCGTTGCCAGCGGCAGCAGCGAATGGCGCTACCTGAACGTGCGCCGCCTATTCAACATGATTGAGGAATCTATTGCCAACAGCACGCGCTGGATCGTTTTCGAGCCGAATGACCGGCCGCTCTGGAAAGCTATCCGGCGGGACGTGGGGGCTTTCCTCACTCTCTTGTGGCGCGACGGCGCTCTGATGGGCCAGACACCCGAGGAAGCGTTCTTCGTGAAATGTGACGAAGAGACGAACCCCCAGGAAAACATTGACGCCGGGATCGTCGTCACCCTTATTGGCATCGCGCCCGTCAAACCGGCCGAATTCATCGTCTTCCGTATCAGCCAGTACGCCAGCGGAACCGACGTGGAAGTTCAAGGAGGCTAAGAGATGACAAACGGCATTGACCCGTACCGTTCTTATAACTTTAAGCTCGACATTGCCGGTGTCACCGAAGGGCATTTTACCGAATGCACCGGCCTGGGCGTTAAGGTAACGCCGATTCAATACCGGGAGGGCGGCAACAATCAGGTTGTCCGCCATATCCCTGGCCCCGTCGAATACGCCGCCGTCACGCTTGGCTATGGCCTGACCAGCTCCCGGGAACTGTGGGACTGGATGATGCTGGCCGTCCAGGGCCGGGTAGAGCGTAAAAACGTGTCCATCATTATGCTGGACAGCGAAGGCAACGTTGAGGTCATGCGCTGGAACCTCAACGACGCCTGGCCATCGGAGTGGCGCGCCGCGCCCCTGGACGCTATGAGCCGGGAAATTGCAATTGAAAGCCTGACGTTGGTGTTCGACACCCTGGAACGGGCTTAGTTCAATGCGCCCCGGGCGTCTCACAACTTTCCTGTTCGACCTGTTGGGCCGGTGGTTGCGGCGGTTGGCCGGGTTCATGGCTCACCAGGCCGCCCGGATCGAACAGTTGGGGCTTACGGCCGAACGAAAGAGTAAACCGCGCCAGCCGGCACCAGCCGCCCCGCCAGAGGCGGCCATCTCACCCGGAACAGAACCGGAGGAGTACGCCCCTGGAGGTCCACCGGCCCACTGGCTGGAACGGGTACGGCCAGGCCCTCCTCGCCATTGGTTGGAGAGAGTTCAACAAGGCGCAGCTCCGCCAATGGCGGCCGGACCTGAGGAAGCGACCGGATTTGTCGTCAAGTCGCCGGCCGTCCCAACCCACGAACAGGAACCATCGCCCAGGCCGACAACCCGGCCTGGGCCGACTGTCTCCCCGGCCGCCAGCCAGGCCACAGCCCGGCAGTTGAGAAGGGTACGCTTCGGGTCGCCGGGCGAACCGGTCCAGCGGCCCGATAAAACAGGCCAGCCATCGCCGCCTGAAAGCGAGCCAACGGCCGGCCAGGCGCCTGGCCCTGTGACGCCAGAGCCAGCGCCCGGGTCGCCGCCAGGCAGGGAACAGCCGGCGACAAAAGCGGTGCCTCAACCACCGCCTCGGCCAGAGTCGCCCCGGCCGGCCGGCCAGCCGCCGGCTACGCGGTCGTTGCGAAGGATACGTTTTGGTGACCTGCCAGATGAACCGTCGCCCACAGCCAGCCAGGAAGCGACCCGGCCATCGCCTCCAGTAGCGCCACCGCCAGCAGGGCCGGTTGGCCGGTTTTCGATTCCTGCCAGACCGGCGCCGGAACCGCGACCGCATCTGCCGGCCGCCAGCCAACCTGCCCTGGAACAATCGCCGGCCAGGCGAGAACGGCCACCGCAGCGACACTCGATCAAACCAGAAGCGACCCGGATGCGGCCGGCGAACGGCGAGGCCAGGCGGCGACGGCGACGCAGGGCGCAACGACCCATGTTTCCACCGCCACCGCCCGAACCAGGAGTGGCCCGGATGCGGCCGGCGAGCGGCGAAACCAGGCAGCGACGGCGACGCAGGGCACAACGACCCATGTTTCCACCGCCACCGTCTTGGAGCAAACCGGCTTTGCCAGCCCCCCAGGCCGGTAGCGAAGGTCTTCAACCCTGGGAACAGCCGGGAGCGCCCCCCGGCGCCCGGCCGGCCGGGCCAGGAGTGGGCCTGCTGGCAGAGCGACCCGCCACGCCGGTAACACTTGAAGCTACACCCGGCAGTTCCGCGGCCTGGCAATGGCCACCGGCCAACCCGGGCCGCCAGCCTCTGGCCGCGCCGGCCGGACCAGCCCAGCCGGCACCACGTGGTGTCAATCAGCCGGCCGGCCATCCAGAACTCCAACCTGATCATCGCTGGCCATCCCTCCCGGAAGAAGAACCACTCCCGGCCGAGGAGTGGGAAAGCGCCTGGCGAGGCTTAGAAAGACGCTATCGTTTAAACCGCGAACAACAAGGACTTGAATGGAACGAGTTGCCTTTTTGATTGAAGACACGAACGAACGGCTGGGCTGCCTCCTCAACCCGGAGACGTTGGTCATCCGGCGTAGCGCCGGGGTCCGGCCGCGCCGTTCGGCCGGCGGGCAACTGACCGGCGCGGGACTACGTGATGATCCACTGCTCTTCACCGGTGGCGGCCGGACCGAGTTGGAACTGGAGTTGCTGTTCGATATTTCTCTGGCTGGTTCCTCCATTACCACCGACGATGTGCGCGAGCTGACTACTCCGCTGTGGAACCTGGCCGAAAATGCCACCGCTAACGAGGGCTACGGGCAACTGCGCCGGGTTCGTTTTTTGTGGGGCAAATATTGGGATATCCCCGGCGTGGTAGTGGCCGTAGCTGAACGCCTGGAACATTTCACCGCCGCCGGCGCGCCGCAACGTTCCTGGCTGCGTTTGCGAATAGTCCGGGTTGACGAAGCAGCCACGACCGGCGCTGCCGGCCCACTCCCCCCGGATACTTCGCTCTCCTTGCAGGACTGGCCCGAGGATCTGATCGCCTCGGAAGAGGAATGGGAAGTCCACGAGACCGTTGGTGGCGGAGATGAAGGCGAACGGGGAACCGGCGAGCGGCTGGATCAACTGGCAGAGGAATACTATGGCGACGCCTCATTGTGGCGGCTGATCGCCAAAGCCAACGACATTGACGATCCAACCAACGTTTCCGGTGGCCAGGCGCTGCGTCTCCCACCCCTGTCTATTTTAGGCCAGTAAGTGACGATGAGCCGAGTTGCTGCCCTGCCGCAGGTAATTCTGGAAGCCAATGGGACCCCGCTGTCCCCGGCCGATACCCTGGCGCTGGGCCGGGTCCGGGTCCAACAGCGCTTGTCTATGCCTGCCCAGTGCGAACTCACTTTTTATGATCCACCTGGTCCGTTGACGGCCGCCTCGACTCTCGCCCCAGGGACCAGCCTGCGTGTGGCCGTGCGCGGTAAGGTGGAGCCTCTTTTTGTGGGTGAGGTAACAGCCGTCGAGCATATTTACCAGCCGGCTCACGGGCGCGAACTCACCGTGCGGGCTTATGACCGGCTCCACCGCCTGCGCAAGCGCCAGAACGTCCGCGTCCACGTCCAGATAACGCCCGAAAATTTGGCCAGGGAGCTGGTTGCCGACGTGGGGCTTGACGTTCAGGCTGCGGCCTCGGGTCCTTCCTGGCAGCGGTTGTACCAGCATCACCAGTCAGACCTGGCGCTACTGGTGGAAATGACCGAACAGTGCGGCCTCTATTTCACGGTACGTGAAGATACCTTGCACCTTCTGACTCTTGATGGCCTCGGCGATTCCCTGGTCCTGACTCTGGGAGAATCGCTGTTTGAGGCCCGGGTTGAACTTAACGGCGATCCTGCCTGCCGTTCTGTGACGGCCACCGGCTGGGATCCGTTACGGGTAGAAACGCACAGCGGCCGGGCCAGCGGCGCCAGGAGCGGGCGGGAAGTCTCGGCTGAAGTAAACCCGGGTGAGGTCGGCGGAGATGGCCAGCGCGAGCTGGTGGACGAAGGGGTAGCTACCGCCGATCAGGCCGAAGCCCTGGCCCAGGCCGAGCTAGATCGCCGGCTGGCGGGCGAAGTGACCCTGTGGGGGATCGCCGAAGGTGATCCTGCTTTGCGGCCGGCGACTCGCATTGAAGTGAAGGGGTTAGACCATACCTTGACCGGCCGCTACGTTTTGACGGAAGTTGTCCACGTCATTGACGAACGCGCCGGCTTTGTCTCCGAGCTATCAACCGCGCCGCCGCCGCCGCGCCGTAGGCCCAGGGGCGCTATTTCGACCCTCGGCGTCGTTACCCAGGTAAACGACGACCAGGACCTGGGACGGATTCGGGTCTCGCTGCCGGCTTATGGCGACGTCGAAACGGATTGGATGGGTGTATTAAGTCCGGGAGCGGGGCGAGACAAGGGGCTGGTCACCCTACCTGACGTTGGCGACCACGTCCTGGTCCTGCTCTCCCACGAGGACCCCGGCCAGGGCATTATCCTGGGTGGCCTGTACGGCATGGAGGGGCCGCCCGATAGCGGCGTAGAAAATGGCGAGGTCCGCCGCTACACCTTGCGGACGCCCGGCGGCCAGCTTGTTCAGCTTGACGACACAGGTACTATCGTTCGCCTGGAAAACGCCGCCGGCAGCTACGTCGAGCTTGCTCCCGGCAAGGTCCGCGTTCACGCGGCCACCGACCTCGAAATTGAAGCGCCTGGCCATGCCATTGTCATCCGGGGCCAGGCCATTGACTTTCAACGAGGCTAATATAGATGAAATTCATGACTGAAGACGCCAAGGTTGTCTGCAAACACGAGAACGGCGTCGTGGGCATTAAGGGCACGCAAAACCTGGTAACGATTAACCAGCGGCAGGTACTGGTCGAGACTGACCCCGAGGGGCGGCCCATTTCCGGCTGCCCCAACGTCGGGGCAACCATCAAGCCGTGTACGGCAACGCTGAAAGTTGAGGTGGGGTATTCCGACTTGATTCGCATCGCCGGCCGGCGCGTTTGCCTGGACACGGTGACCGGCCTGACCGATGGAACCCCCCCAGGAACGGTTAAATACGTGGTGCGCGACCCGGGCCAGACTCTGGTAGCGGAGGCCGCATGAATAATTTACTCTACCGCGCCTGGCTTTTTGTCCATCCCGATCTCGAGGCGAGTGGGCCGTGGGGCGAGAGCCGGGCCTTTGTCGGCCTGGGACTATCGGAACGGGCTACCATTGCCATGGTCGAAGGTGAGGGCGCTGTCCGGCAATCTATCCTGCTCCTTCTCTCCACGGCGCCCGGCGAGCGCGTCATGCGCCCCCAGTATGGCTGCTACATTCACCGGCTGATTTTTTCGCCCAATGACGACACCACCGCCGGCCTGGCCATTCACTACGTCAAACGAGCCATCCAGCGTTGGGAACCACGCGTTGACATTCTCCGGGTAGACGCCGGCCGGGACCCGGAAGCGCCAGAGTTGCTTAACATTTTCCTGGAATACCGGGTGCGAGCAACCCAGCGCACGGAAACTCTGGCCTTTTCATTTGACCTGATAGGAGAAGGCGCCTGATGCCACTGCCCTTACCGAATCTGGACGACCGTAGCTTTGAGCAACTTCTGGAGGAGGCGCGCCGCCAGATAGCCCGCTCCTCCCCGGACTGGACCGATTTGTCCCCCGGCGATCCAGGGATGGTGCTCCTGGAGCTTTTCGCCTACCTGACGGAGACGATGATCTACCGGCTGAACCGCCTGCCGCAAAAGGCCTACCTGGCCTTTCTCAACCTGCTGGGCGTGGACCTGTACCCCCCGGCCGCCGCTGCGGTCATGCTGCGCTTCAGTCGCGCCCGTGGTTCCGACAACCCGATTGAAATTCCCCGTGGCACTCGCGTAACCGTTAGCCGGCCGGCGAGCGGCGGCGAGCCTCCTGTTTTCACCACTGCTCGCACCGTTACTCTGGCTGCCGGAGACACAGAAGTAGACGTCCTGGCCTACCATTGTGACCTGGTTGAGGGCGAATTGCTCGGCAAAGGAACGGGGCTGCCTGGCCTTTCCGTGAACGTCAAACGCCCGCCCATTGTTGCCTCCACCGGCGATGAACTTGACCTGCTCATCGGCGTCGCCGTCGAGCCGGCCGAACTGGACGAGCGGGCCGCGGCCATCCAATTTGAAGGCCAGGCTTATCGCATCTGGCGGGAAGTGGAGAACTTTAGCAACCTGGGCGATGATCGCCACGTGTACGTGGCCGATCGCAATTCAGGTAAGATTGCTTTTGCCCCGGCGGCGCGCCTGGTAGGAGCAGACGGCCGGTTGGCCGACACCCCCCAGGCCCTGGCCGCCGTTCCGCCGGCCGGCCGGGAGGTTCGGGCCTGGTACCGCCGGGGTGGCGGGCCGGCCGGTAATGTCGCCGCCAACACGCTGACTACCCTCAAAGACCCCATCCCGGGCCTCCAGGTAAACAACCCCAGCCCGGCCACCGGCGGGCAGGCAGCCGAGTCGTTGGACAATGCCCTGGTTCGTGGCCCCCAGGAATTGCACTCCCTGCAACGGGCCGTCACCGCGCGCGACTTCGAGGTTGTTGCCCGAGACAGCTCGCGGGCGGTGGTCCGGGCCAGGGCCTTCACCAGGGCGGCGTTGTGGCGGCACGCCACGCCGGGAACCGTGGAAGTGCTCCTGGTGCCTTACCTGGCCGAAGAAGAGCGGCCCGACGGCCGGGTGACGGCCGCTGCCTTGCGCGAGCACGAGACCGGGGTGGCCCACCAACAGATCCAGGAGGTATTGAATGAGCGCCGGCCGTTAGGCACAACCTGCATCGTCAACTGGGCTAATTACAAGACCATTCAGGTGAAAGCCCGTATTGTCGTCGGTCGCGAGGAAGACCAGTCGGCCGTCAAACAACGGGTGCTGGAGCGTCTTCACCAGACCATTAACCCCTTGCCAACCCGGTTCAATACCACCGGCTGGCCCTTCGGCCAGGCCCTGCGAGCCTCGGACGTTTACAATATTGCCTTGGCCGAACCGGGTGTGCGCTGGGTAGACCGGGTGCGCCTGTTGGTAGAAGAAGTCCCCGACAAGCTGGTCGCAACCGTAGCCGCCGATTTCTTTCAGGAGGACACCTGGTTTGTCGGCAGTGAGTCCACCTTATTCCGCTCCCTGGACGCCGGGACCGGCTGGGAACCGGCCGCTCACTTTACCGACGAGACGATTACCGTCGTCCGGCCACACCCGAACGTCCCTGGCCATGTCGTCGTGGCTACCCAATTGCCGCAGAGCGGAAACTCGCGGCTTTACGTTTCCAGGGATTGCGGTGAGACCTGGGAAACAGTGTCGCAAACGGCGTTTAAGGTTGTTGACCTGGCCTGGATGCTGCGCGGAGACGTCTCCATTCTGCTCCTGGCGACCGATAAAGGGTTGTATGAACTGCCGCTCCGGCCGGGTGGTAGCCCGGTGCAACTGGTGGTGGACCCAGGCGACCAGAACCGGGGCTTCTACACCGTGGCCTCGGCCACCGACGCCCGGGGAGGCGTAAGCGTGGCCGTCGCTTCGCAACATCTAGGCGGTGTCTTCCTTTCCAGCGAGGGCGGCCGCACGGAAACTTTCCGGCTTATCGGGCTTAAAAATGAGGACGTGCGCCAGCTTACCGTCCAGTACGATGGCCCTCGAACCTTTTTGTGGGCCGGGATTACGGCCACCGGTGGCGATGACCCCGGCAAAGGGTGCTTCCGCTGGGAATTGCGCGGCGCAGAGGACCCGGCCGAAGGATGGCGGGATTTTAGCAAGGGCTGGAAGGGCGGTAGTTGCCTGGGCGTTGCCTTCCTGGGAACCATGGTGATGGCTGCTTCTCACCGGGCCGGTGTGTTGAAGCTGGATCCCAACCGCAAGGCAACCTGGGAAGCGCCGGACGTTCGTTGTGGCTTGCCCCTGCGCGACCCCGGCCGTTTCCATCCGGTCATCACCGTCGCGGCCGACCCGCAGGCCCGCCTGGTCATGGCCGGCGGCGTCGAGGGTATTTACCGCAGCCAGGACGAAGGTGTTACTTATAGTAACGCCTCCAGCCGGGAATTTGCCGAAAAGGTGACGTTGCCGGAAACGTGGCTTTTTGTTTCCGGCGAGCATGACATTACCGTGGTGGGCGAAGATGAAGCGAACCGAGATTGAGCGCCTGCTGCCAGGCGTTTTTCAACGAACAATCCTACCCGGCAATCCGCTCTCTGCCTTGCTTGAGGTCATGGAGAGCCTGCATACACCTTCCGAAACGGTGCTGGCCCAACTAGACACCTTTTTCAATCCTTATTTAGCGCCGGCTGGGTTTGTGCCCTTTATTGCCGGGTGGTTGGATCTGGAAAGGTTCCTGGCCCAGGCCCCCGAAAAACTGGATGCCAGGACGGCCGAGGCGCTCTTCCCGGCCGGGCTGGGACGGCTGCGCGAGCTGGTTGCCACGGCTGCTTTCCTGTCCAAGTGGCGAGGAACGGCCAGGGGACTGATCCGCTTCCTGGAGACGGCGACCGGTATAACCGGTTACACTATCGAAGAACAGGTGCCAGGAAAAAATAACCAGCCCCAGCCATTCCACATCCGGGTTGCCGCTCCCCAGGAAGCGGCCGTGTACCAGGCGTTGATTGAACGGATTATTGAATTGGAAAAACCGGCTTACGTAACCTACGAGCTGCTGTTTCGCGAATAGCCTGTGTAGGGCGCAGATTTTCGCTGCGCAGATTTTCGCTGATAAACACTGATTTTATTTCTTATTACCGGTCTTAATCCGCATCCACCCTCCACAGGAGACAGCTATGCCCAACATATTTGCTATTACCGCAGCGACCAACAGTATTAAACTGAATGACAAACGGCAAGGAGAAGTCTCCTTCACCGTCTCCAACACCAGCCGCCGGGCCATGCGCGGCCGGGCACGGATTGTGCCCGAAGGCGAAGCGGCCAGGGAGTGGTTCAGCCTCCAGGACGAGGCCGAGCAATCCTTCGCCCTGGCCGGCACCCAGCAATACTCCGTCCGCATCACCGTCCCCCCCAACGCCAAGGCCGGCAACTACCTCTTCCGGCTGAACATGGTCGGGGT
>JAKEFB010000026.1 GCA_022616275.1 Chloroflexota bacterium | reverse complement strand
GTTACTCTGCGGGATGGCGTAAGAGAAACGCTCCAGGAATTGGATCAACGAGGCATCCTGCACTCTATTGCCAGTCGAAACAACTACGACGCAGCCATGACCAAGCTGCAAGAGTTTGGTATTGCCGAGTATTTTCTTTACCCCAAGATTAATTGGAATTCCAAGTCCAGCTCGATTCAAAGTATTGCCCAATCACTTAATATTGGGCTGGATACCTTCGCATTTGTAGACGACCAGTCATTTGAGCGCGACGAGGTGGTCTTTGCCTGTCCTGAAGTTTTGTGCATTGATGCGGTCGATCTTTTTAAGATACCTCAGATGCCACGCATGATACCGCGCTTTGTGACCCCAGAGTCCCGCCTACGGCGAAAGATGTACCAAAGCGACATAGCGCGCAGCAGGGCCGAACAAGAGTTTACAGACTCCAACGAGAAGTTCCTGGAAACATTGGACATGGTCCTCACCATCAAGCCGGCCGGAGAAGGCGACCTTCAACGGGCAGAAGAATTGACTGTGCGTACCCATCAGCTTAATACAACCGGCTACACCTACTCCTACGACGAAATTAATGAATTGCGCCGGTCCAAGGACCATCTTTTGTTATTGGCTACCCTGGACGACAAATATGGCACGTACGGCGCCATCGGGTTGGCCCTGGTTGAACTCGGTGAAATGATGTGGACGGTCAAGCTGCTACTCATGTCTTGCCGCGTCATATCGCGCGGCGTTGGTACCGTCATGATCAGTTACATCATGTCAAGGGCGAAGATGGCTAATGTCCGGCTTAGAGCACACTTTATTCCAAATGGCCGAAACCGCATGATGTATGTCACTTACAAATTTGGTGGTTTTAATGAGGTAGAACAACATGGTGACCTCATTATCCTGGAAAATGATCTGGCACAAATACAGCCATTTCCAAACCCCATACATGTCAATATTACTGATTGAACCTACACTGGTCGAAGTTTGAGTAAAAGGCGCAGCGGTCCCTCAACAATTTGGCAAATTGATGTTAAGAAAGCGCTTACGAATTAATCCTCCTTTTTACCGGTTGAAGCTTCAACCGACTGGTGGCCAACCCTATTTCCGAGGCGGGAGCAGGGGCGGGGTCACCCCTACCCTTATTCCTGTTTGCCTTGAGGCAACGGTGGCGAACTTGAAGATTGATGAGCTACGGCGGATGCGGGCTTTATCACAGCTTGGCGGGGGCGAAGGGCGTATTCAGAAGCAACGGGAAGCGGGCAAAATGACGGCGCGGGAGCGGATTGACCTGCTGCTGGACAAAGGTTCCTTTCGGGAAATAGATGCTTTTGTTACCCATCGGGAGACGAATTTTGGTATGGGTGAAAAGCGGATTTTAGGGGATAGCGTGGTCACGGGTTGGGGCACGATTGACGGCCGGCTGGTCTACGTTTTTAGCCAGGACTTTACCGTCTTTGGCGGCAGTCTAAGCCAGGTTCACGCCGAGAAGGTGTGCAAAATTATGGATATGGCCATGCGCAACGGCGCGCCTATTATTGGTATCAATGACTCCGGCGGGGCGCGTATTCAGGAGGGAGTGGTTAGCCTGGGGGGTTACGCCGGCATCTTCCTGCACAATACGCTGGCTTCGGGGGTCGTCCCGCAAATCAGCGCCATCATGGGGCCGTGCGCCGGGGGCGCAGTCTACTCGCCGGCCCTGACGGACTTTATTTTCATGGTGAAAAATACCAGCCATATGTTTATCACCGGCCCGGACGTGGTCAAAGCGGTCACCGGCGAAGACGTGAGTTTTGAGGAATTGGGCGGGGCGATAACGCACAACCAGACCAGCGGAGTGGCCCACATGGCGGCCGATAGCGAAGCAGACTGCCTTTATCTGATCCGGGAGTTGTTGAGTTACCTGCCTTCCAACAACATGGAAGACCCCCCTTTTAAGTCATCGAAGGACGATAGCCTGCGGACGGAAGCTGCCCTGGATGACCTGGTTCCCGAAAACCCGAACAAGCCTTATGATATGAAAGACGTGATTCACCTGATCGTGGATAACAAGGAGTTTTATGAAATCCAGGAGTATTTCGCCCAGAACATCATCATCGGGTTTGCCCGCCTGGGTGGCTTTCCGGTGGGGATTGTCGCCAACCAGCCGATGGTCCTGGCAGGGGTGCTGGACATCAGCGCCAGTGAGAAAGCCGGCCGCTTCGTCCGTTTCTGCGACTGCTTCAATATCCCACTCATCGTCTTTGAGGATGTGCCGGGCTTTCTGCCAGGCCTGAACCAGGAGCATGGTGGGATCATCCGCCACGGGGCGAAGTTGCTCTATGCCTTCTGCGAGGCTACCGTGCCTAAGATTACGGTGGTCACCCGCAAGGCGTATGGCGGGGCTTACTGTGTCATGAACAGCAAACACATTCGCGCCGACCTAAACCTGGCTTGGCCGACGGCCGAAATTGCGGTCATGGGGGCAGAAGGGGCCGTCAATATCATCTTCCGGCGAGAACTGGCCGAAGTGGAAAACCCGATGGCGCGTAAGACTGAATTGGCGGCAGGGTATAGTACACAATTTGCCAATCCTTATGCGGCCGCCCGGCGGGGCTACATTGACGACGTGATTGAACCCAGCCAGACCCGGCCGCGCCTGATCAATGCTCTGAATATGTTGCAAAACAAGCGCGACAACAACCCGCCCAAGAAACATGGCAATATTCCGCTTTGAGTGAGGCGTGAGCTATCATCATCAAAGGATGAGCATTGCTACAAAAAGTATCACCTCAATTCCGAACATAAGCCACCACGTTAGTTTGCGCAAGCCGAAAGGAGCCCCGTTATTGTGTATCACTTGTTGGCTGCGTTCCTTTTGCCTTTGACCACCGAGGTGGCCAGGTTTAAGCTGTACCAATTGGCGACTGATTCCATAATGCCTTCAATCAAGGCGCCCATTGGACCGTCGCTGTCCTCGGAGGGCTCGCTGACCGAGAAGACCTTCACGCCGTAGTCGTGGTGAAGGAGTGACTTGATGGGCATTGGTGAAGAGGCGGGCAACGTGATACCGGCCGAGCGGCTGCAATTGAAGGAAGCGGTGGGTTTTCAGCAAAACGTCCGGCTCGTTCATTCCTGGCCCTCTGCCCTATCAGGGCAACGATTCACAGGCCCGGCCGTCCCCATCGCCATCTAAGTCGTGGACGTCCCGGCCGGCCACTTGCAGGCAGTAGACAAAGCAGGCCTGGGCCTCGGCCTGCGACTGGAACGCCCTGCAATTGTAGACATTGCCGGAGCAATCACAGCCAGCGGCCGGTGAAGTTGTCTCCGGCGGAGCCGTCGCCTGAAACGAAGGCACACTCTCTGGCCCGGCCGACTGCCCCCAGATGCCTCGCCCCGCTGCCCGCGCCGCGCGCTGCAGGTCCAGAAACAACTCCTGATGGCGCACATCGGGTGGGAAGGTGGCCACCTGGGCATAGCCCTGCCGCACCAGCTTGGCGTTGACGAAGGTGCCGTCCGGCAGGTAGACGTAGCGCAGCAACCGGCCGTATCGGTCGGTTTCGGAAACGTCCTTCACCAGCAAGACCGTTTGCCCTTCGACCAGCAGGCGGTTGGCCTCGGTGGCTGCGCTGTAAAACGGGTCGCCTCGCTCCGGTGTGTCCATGCCGATGTAGCGGAGGCGGTAGGAGCGGCCGCCCAGCTCGACCTCGATGGTGTCGCCGTCAATAATAGCGGTCACTGTCGCCGTTTCCGAGGCGGCCGGTGGGGTTGGGATGGCGGTGGATGGGATGAATGACGGCGCGCCGGGGTTGGCGTCGGACAGCGAACAGGCCATAACCGCAATGACCAGGACTGCAGCACTCAGGACAAGCGCTGCGCGTTTTTTAAAAGAACTCCACACAGCAACCATCATGGCAACTATGCTGGGGAACGGCCATCCCGTCTGGCCCGCCGATTATCCCTGGTGGGTTCCCGGCCGGCAACAGGAATTGGCCTGGAGCGGCCGGTAACATTACGCCAACGTTTTAGAAACTCGCTTCCACTTGTGTAAGATTTTGGCCAAAAAGGGCATATTGATATGTAGAGGAAAGGCACCACTTTTGTACCGGTTTGGTCCTTCCTTGTTTGGAGAGAACAAACTCCGACCAACAAAATCAGCGGTTGGATAACGCTGACATCCAACGCATCCAAATTACGCAGCCACATCATCCACTTTACGGCCAATCCCTGAAAGTCATCCAACATATGCATCGGGCTGGTAAGCACCAGATAGTGGCCGAGCTGCCTGACGGCCACAAGCAGTTAATCCCAGCCCGCTGGACAGAAACCGATTCCATCCCGGCTGCGGCCGACGAGTTGCTGTTCAGTCCAGGGAGCCTCCGGGCTTTGGTTACAATGGTTGCCGCTTTATTCACTCAACAGTAACCGGAGGCCTGCCATGGACGTGATGACCTTACCGAACTTGTGGGTGACCCTGAGTCCCCAGACCCAGGCACAACTGACCTTTCTGTTGACCGACTTGCTTTACCGCCAGTTGCAAGCCCAGCGGTTGCTCCAAAGCGGAGGAACCAATGAGCATCTCCCCCAAAATCCAACCCCACCATCTAACCCGGCAAGCAGCGGTCTATATTCGGCAATCGACACCCAAACAGGTTCAGCTCAACCAGGAAAGCACCCGGCGGCAATATCAGTTGGCCGACCGGGCGCGTGAATGGGGCTGGCCACAACCGCTTATCAAAGTCATTGACGATGATCTGGGGCTGTCTGGGACCAGCAGCACCCATCGCCTCGGTTTCCAGCGACTGATAGCCGCTATCAGCCTGGGTGAAGTAGGGCTGGTCCTGGTCACCGAAGTCTCGCGTCTATCCCGGCTGAATAGCGATTGGCATCGAGTCATCGAGTTATGTGCTGTCTTCGAAACCCTGATGGCTGATGAAGACGGCCTGTATGACCCGCGTGACCCCAACGACCGTCTACTCTTGGGCCTCAAAGGAACCCTCTTCGCCGCCGAACTCCATATTCTGCGCGCACGCATGCGTGGCAATCTGCTCAACAAAGCCCGGCGCGGCGAACTGGCCCTACGTCTCCCCGTCGGTTATCGTCGTCTCCATGATGACACGATGGTGTTGGAACCTGACGAGCAGGCACGGCAGGCGTTGAACATCCTGTTTGAGCAGTTCAATATCCTTAAGAGCGGCCGGGCTGTGCAACGCTATTTCCAACAACATCAGCTCAAGATGCCCCGTCTTATTCAGACGGGTGTTGACTACGGTCGTCTCATTTGGGTTTCCCCTACTTACCAGATGATTCAGCAGGTTTTGACCAGCCCGGTCTATGCTGGCGTCTTCGTTTATGGTCGCCGAAAGAACGAGGTCATTCCTGGTGACCCACCCCAAACCCGGACCCGTCGACTGCTGATAGAGGAATGGGAGATTGTCATTCCTGATGTCTACCCGGCTTACATTTCCTACGACCAGTACCTGGCCAATCGCCAAATCCTGCGGAGCAACCTCTATAACTTTGAGAAGAAAGGGCGCGGAGCGGCCCGCGAAGGGCGCGGCTTATTGCAAGGCATTCTGATTTGCGGCCGCTGCGGGCGACGGATGACGCCATCCTATGGTTCCGATTATCTGGCCTACGTCTGCCGACGTGAGCAAATGACCTACGGGACGAAGCAATGCCAGGCGTTTCCCATGGCTTACCTGGACCAGGCCATCAGCGAGGTTTTTTTGGCAGCGGTGCAACCGTGCCGGCTGGAGGCCACTCTAGCAGCCCTGGCCCGATTGGAACAGGAGCGACAGGTCCTTGACCGGCAATGGCAGCTGCGCCTGGAGCGCGCCCGCTACCAGGCCCGATTGGCCGAACGGCAATACGATGCTGTTGACCCGGAAAACCGGTTGGTAGCCCGGAGCCTGGAAAAACGCTGGAATGAGGCCCTTGTCGAATTGAACCAGTTGGAGCAGGATTATGCGGCTGTTCTGCGCAGCGAACTGGCCCCTCTCACCGAGGTTGAGCAGCCGGCCGTACGCCAATTAGCTCACGACTTGCCGGCTTTGTGGCAAGCCCCAACCACAACAATGACCGACCGAAAACGCCTGCTGCGGCTGGTTATCCAGGAGGTGACGCTTACCGCCGAGGCGAAGACGCGGAAGGCTGAGTATATTGTTTCCTGGAGTGGGGGCGTGACGACCACTCATGTCGTCCAATGCCCGCCCATTGGCTGGCACTGCGTTACCGACGACAAGCTAGTTCAACGGATCCGTGAACTAGCAGACAACCACCCTGACCACCGCATTGCTGAGCTGCTCAACGCCGAAGGTATTCGTACTCAAACCGGTAAAGAGTGGACCTATCAGCGGGTAAAATCCATTCGCAAGCAGCACCAGATTCCGACAACCTGTCCCCTTGATGTCAATCGGACTACGCCTCGTGGGGACGGTCTGGTGCCGGTCAAAACAGCAGCCCAGCTACTACACGTCTCTCCGGCCACGGTTCATCTATGGGCCGACCAGGGTATCCTCGTTCATGACCAACGTGTCAGCGCGTCCTACCTCTGGGTGCGAGTGAATGAGAGCGACCTGGCCCGTTTGAATGGTTCGCTCACTTGTGACCATCTGCCAACGATTGCCGATATAATAAGGAAGCGGCAGCTAACCCGTGATGAGGTTTGGGCGCTGGTTCGTGCCGGGCAGTATACGGTTTACCGGGTTCGGCGTGGAGGAAACTGGGAATGGCGCTTGCAAGAAACGGCGAGTGAGGCGTAAGTGAAATCTGCTGAGTTTTGTTGTACTAGCCCGCTAAGGCTGTTTTTTGAGCCGTTTATGAGCCTGTTTCTGATGGCTCAAAAACTATATTAAGCATATCCATCAATTTGTTTCGTGATAGCACCAGCCGGCTCGCAGACAATGAGCTGGGCGTTGTTTCTGACGAGAATGGAGACTCGCATTATGAATAACGATCCCTAGAAAGGTAAAAAGCACCTCCATTTCCTCTCGGGTCTGCTGAACATAGCCGATGTCGTCGAGAATCACGACCTCAAAGGAGTCCAGCCGACGCAGCTCTCGCTCTAGCTCGTAATCCCGCTTGGCCCGCAACAACTGCCCAACCAGCTTAAAGGTAGGCGTAAAGAGGACACTGCGGCCGTTTTGCACCAATTCGTGCCCCAGTCCGGCCGCGACGTGGGTCTTGCCTGTGCCGGGCAGACCAAATATCAAAATATTGTCGGCCCGGTTGACAAAATCGCCGGTACGTAACTGAGGCAGGAGTCGGCGCAGGCGCAAGGGCAACCGGCTGTCGTCAAACGTTGCCAGTGTTTTGCCTTCAGGGAGGTGGGACTGCTTCATCAGTCGCTCAATGCGCCGCTGCTGCCGGCCAGCTAACTCTTGCCCGAACAGATGGCCCAGGAGAGTGGCCGGTGACCAGTTTTCCCGCTCGGCCAGGGTCAGGGTCTCGCCGATAACCTGCGCCGCGGTTGGCAAGCGCAACGCTTTGCACTGCAACTGGAGGGCGGACAGGGAGCCACTATCCGACATTGGCATAGCCCACCTCCTGGAGTAGTTGGTCGTAGATAGCCAGGGTCACCTCGCCCCGGGCGATGGCGGGGACTGGCGGCAGTTCCGGCCGGATCAGTCGTTCGACGTCGGTCTCGTCCCAACGCCCACCGCTCTCCAGGAGTAATTCCAAAGCCAGGGCCACATCGGCTTCCACCGTCCGCGCCGCCAGGCAGAGAACGCGCAGGTAGGTCAGGTCGGCCTTGCGCGGCGACAGCCAACTGTTGAGTTGCTCCCAGGCCTGGCGGAAAACCAGCGACGGGAACAGGTCATCGCGGTAGCGGTAATCCCGAAAGCCACCTGGTTTCCGCAGGAGGGTGTCAATGAGGTGGCGGTAGTTGACGTGATGTTTCTGCTCGCCGACCAGGCGGGGCAGCGTCTCGATGAGTTGCCCGGCGTAGTAGACCTCAAGCGTCCATTCGTGGAGGTGAACCGTCACCTCCCGGCCAATCAGGCTGGTCGGCACCGAGTAGCTGTTCTTCAGCACCCGAATCAAGCTGGCCTTGTTGACCGGCACCCGCTGGATGCTGCTGGTCGAGAGGGGCGTGGCCGTCAAGGCCTTCATGACGGCTAACTCCTCGGCCAGCCGTTCTTGTCTCAGCCGGTTGCGCCGCTCCATCACGCCCCACAGGAACGTTTCGTAGCTGACCAGGTCGTCGAAGTCTCGCCCGCCGCGCAGCAGGAGATGTTGCCCCAGCGCCCCCTTCAAACCATTGTGACTGGCTTCGACATCGCCATTCTCATTGGGATTACCTACGTGGATGTTACGCGGTTCCAGGCCATAGTGGCTCATCAATTGCAGATAGCCGCTGGTGTAGCCCCGACTGCCTTCACCCTCGACCGCTTCCGTAATACCTAGCCGGCGAGTGGCGGCCGAACTATTGTCCGTCTGGTGATACCGCGGCACACGCCCCAGCTTAAGCAACGTACTCTGCACCCCCAGCCGGACAGCCGCCAGTGATTCCGACTGGGCGACCCGCCCCATTCCCAGTTGGAATAGGGTAGGACGCTGTGAATCAGCAGGTGCTTGAAGGGCACCCTGGCAATGGTCACGCCTAATTCTGTTAGCCACGTCCCGTCGGTTTGCAGGGCTTCCCCCGGCCGGTGGAGCTGCTCCAGAATCGCTACCTGTGATTGGTTCAACGCCCGCCAGTTCGTTACCCGCCGCTGGAAGGGCCTTCGTCATACTGCCCCGGCCGCTGCTCGCACAGCCATTCAAACAGCGCTTTGGCTTCCAGCTCCGGCGCGTTTTGTAGCATCTCGGCCACCATCGGCCAGTCCGCCACAAAGCTGTCCGGCCAGGTCGAATAGCTTCGTGGCTGCTTCAAGCCACTGGGCAACTGCCCCACTCGCTCATATTTGGCCACCGTCTGGCGACTCTTTAGATTGGCATTGGCCGCCGCCTGTTCTTGCGTCCGGCCCTTTCGTCTCTCTCGCATGATAATCCCCACTTGCGCGTCGGTTGCGGTCACACTTCTGTCCTCCTTCTCTTGGAGGCCAGTTTGGCCATACCCAACCTGCCCGCCTAAATGGGTATTTCTAATTGTCGTTAATGTACAATTCTAATTGCCGTTGAACGGGAGTGGCTGTTTTCCTATGGCGACGGGTCGCAGCCCGTTGCAAAGTGTAGGAGAGACAACTTGACCAGTAAAAAGTTCCCACAGTTCCCTCAAGTTCTTATGCATTCCACCCCTTGGAGGGAGTTACGGGAACTCAAGTAAATATAAGGAAATTCAAATATGTCTAACAAATCTTCCCAACAAATCCTGGCACAGATGGATGCTATCAATAAAGAAAAAGCCGCTTTGCAGAACCAACAGGCGCAGCTACAGGCTGAAGAGATGCGCTGGAATTTGCTGTACCAGGTATACTGCCAGGGCGTCACCTTGCCAAAATCTGCCGGTTTTGTTTCTGGAAAGGGCACCACGTCTTTTTGACCCACCCAATAATAACCGGCTCCTTGGACCTTCGTGGGATGAACGGGTGTGTCAGCACAGGTTCATCCCACACCTTATCCAGAAACTCCGGCTGCAGCCAGGGCGAGTTTTATATCTCGCTCTATTTCCGGATTGTAGTCAGGGCTTTGGTGGCGGAAATAGGTGTTGTACAGCTCGGCGTAATGCCCGCCCTGGGCCATGAGCGCCTGGTGCGTGCCTTCTTCGATAATTTCCCCCTGGCGCAGGACGATGATCCGGCCGGCGTTCTTAATGGTCGAGAGGCGGTGGGCGATAATGATTGCCGTCCGGTCGCGCAGCACCAGTTCCAGGCTTTCCTGAATCTGGGCCTCGGCCAGCGGGTCTACGCTGGCGGTGGCCTCGTCCAGAATGAGGACGGCCGGGTCTTGCAGCAACACCCGCGCCAGGGCGATCAACTGCCGCTGCCCCATCGAAAGCCCCCGGCCGCCTTCACCCACCTGGGTCTCCAGCCCTTGCGGCAACGTCTCCAGCCAGTCCCCCTGGCCAATGGTCTCGGCCACCTGGCGCACTTCCTCCTCCGAGGCTCCTGGCCGGGCGTAGCGAATGTTGTCAGCCACCGTACCGGTAAACAAAAACGGCGCCTGGGGCACGATGCCCAGTTGCCGCCGGTAGCTGGCCAGGTCAAAACAGCGCACGTCGTGGCCGTCAATCAGCAATTGGCCCTCCTGGAACTCGTAAAAGCGGGCGATGAGCCGCCCCAGGCTCGATTTTCCTGCGCCGGTGTGCCCGACCAGGGCAATCGTCTCGCCGGCGGCAATAGCCAGGTTGAAGCTGTCGAGGACCTGCTCCTGGCTGGTATAGTGGAAATGAACGTTGCGGAACTCGATGCGGCCGCGCAAGGGTGGGGCGGGCTGGTTATCAATCTGGACCACGCGGGCCTGGGCGTCAATCAGGGCAAAGACCCGCTCGCTCGACGACAGCCCCAACTGGAACTGGCTCCAGAACGAGGCAATTCCCGTCAACGGAAACCAGAATAAGCCGATGGCCTGGACGAAGAGATACCAGTCGCCAGGGCTGATCTCGCTCCGCAAAGCAGAACTCCCACCAAAGTAGACGATGACGGCCGTCCCCATCCCGGCGATAAAGACGAGGAGAGGGAAGATGGCGCTGAAGACGAACCCCTGGCGCACATGGACCTGGTAGGCCTGCTCGTTGACGGTGGTGAACTCATCGTAGATGGTCTGCTCCTGGCGGAAGTTTTTGGCGATGGAGATGCCGCTGATCGTCTCCTGGATGGTGGCGTTGACCGTCGCTAACAGGCGTTGCGCTTGTTGGGTCGTCAGGCGGGCGACGGTGCGGAAGCCCAGGGCGGCGGCAATGACTAACGGGGCAATGGCCAGAGCCAGCCAGGCCAGGCGGGCATTAATGGAGAAAAGATAGCCGACGATCAGGACGACCAGCAACACCTGGCTGATCAGGTTCAGCGTCAGCGTTACCACGTTGGAGAAGTCTTGCGTATCCGAGGTAACGCGGCTGACGATTTTGCCGGAGGGGAACTCGTCGTAGAAAGACATGTCGCGGGCCATGACGGCCGTAAAAGCATCTTCGCGTAGTTTCAGCACGACGTCGCCCACGGTGCGGGCAGTAAACCATTGGCGGAAAAAATTAAACGTCCACGACACTACCGTCGAGCCAAGAATGAGGAAGATGAGAATGTTCATGGCTCCGGCCGTCTGCCCGGCCGCAACCTGGTCCACCCCCTGGGCAATTAGCACCGGCAAGACCATGTCCATCACCGAATTCAAGACGATCAGGCCGCTGATGAAGACTACCCGCCCCACATGGGGTTTAAAGTAACCGGCAATCCGGCTCACCAATTGCCGGTCGCTGTAATCCCGGTCGTACGCTTCGGCATCAATGCCGTCCATAATAAAGCCCATGACGTTCTCCTAATATAACTTGCATCGAATTGACGCGAATTATCGCGAAAAATTCATACCAACTCGCGCTAATTTGATATCTTCGGTGTGCACCGTTGTTCACACCAGTTCCTAAATGTCATAGCGGGCGAAGATGCGCCGGTATAACTCTGACGTGGCCATTAACTCCTGGTGCGGGCCCTGGGCCACGATGCGCCCCTGGCGAATGAGCAGTACTCGGTCGGCGCGGCGAATCTGCGACAGGCGGTGGGTGATGAGCAAGGTGGTGCGCCCTTCCAGGATACGTTTGATCGCCTTCTGAATCTCGTCCTCGGTGGCGCTGTCAATGGCGCTAGTGGCGTCGTCCAGGATCAAGATGCGCGGGTCGGTTAGCAGGGCGCGGGCGATGGCGATGCGCTGCCGTTGCCCGCCGGAGAGGGTCACCCCCCGCTCCCCGACAACAGTATCGTAGCCATCTTTGAAGTGGCTGATGAAGTGGTGGGCCTGGGCTTCTTTGGCCGCCCGAACGATGTCTTCTCGGCTAACCTGCTGCCCCAGACCAAAGGCGATGTTTTCGGCCACCGTGCGGGAGAAGAGGAAGACGTCTTGTTCGATGATCGAGATTTGCGAGCGCAGGCTGTCCAGGTTCCACTCACGCACATCTACCCCATCAATGAGCAGCCGGCCGCCGTTCACGTCATACGTCCGGTTGACCAGCTTAGTCAGGGTGGTCTTGCCAGAGCCGGTCTGGCCGACGATGGCGATGGTCTCGCCAGGCCGGGCCTGGAAAGAGATGTTGTCAAGCAGGTTGCGGCCGCTATCCGAATAGCGAAAGCTCACCTTCTCAAAGACAATCTCGCCCCGCATGGCGGCCGTGTAGCCGGCGGCGTTCTCGTCCAGTTCTGTCTCGGCTTTGAGCAGTTCCAGGATGCGTTCTGCCCCGGCAATCCCCATTTGAACCAGGTAAAAGGTGAAGAAGGAGCTAAAGGCGGGCCAGCGCAACACCCACATCAGCCCCAGGTAGGCGATCAGGTCGCCGATAGTGATCTCTCCCCGGTTGAACAGATAAACGCCGTGGACAAACGCCCCAGCAATGGCGACGCCGATGAGTAGGGTCGGGATGTAGCGGGCCTGGACTTCGCCTTGTTTAACGAAGGCATTCCGGTAGCGGCGGGCGTCGTGAATGAACTTGCCCATTTCTTGCTTTTCCTGGGCGGCCGCTTTGACCACCTCAATACCGGTTACTGCCTCGTTCAAGGTGGCGTTCATGTCGCCAAAGCGGGCACGCACCTCGTCTGAGATAGGCTCAAGCTGGCGCATGTAGTGGCGCACGGCAAAGTAATAGCCGACGCAAAAGGCCAGGGGGGCCAGAAGCAGGCGGGCGTCAATAAAACCAATAAAGATAATCGGCACGAGGAGGGCCATCATCGAGTCATACATCAGGCTGAAGCCGGGCATCATCATTTCGTTGACGAAGCGCATGTCGTTGGCGGCCCGAGCCATAATGTCGCCCACCCGTTGCCGGTTGTGGAAGGTCTGGCTCTTACCCAGCAGATTCAGATACAACTCGTCACGGCCGTCCCGCTCCAGGCGCTTGGCGACCATTTCCATGCTGAAGGAAGCCAGCGAGTCGCACAAGAGCCGGCCGGCCACCAGGCCGAAGATGACCAGGCTAAAAACGGTGATAGCCTGAAACGGCTCACTGACTATCGCTTCGCCGACCGGCGCTTCGCCGACCACTACATTGAAGGCTGCACCAATCTGCCGGGGGATAGCGGCGTTGAAGATGTTGGTGACGGTCATGCCGATAAAGAAGAGGGCCAGCAGCCATTTGTACCGTCCCAGGTGGGACAGAATCCAGCGGATGGGGCTGGACTGGTTATGCTGGTAGGCGCTCTCAACGTGAAACTCGGTCTTGGAGGTAATCGTTTGTGCGGCCATTACGTTCCTTGTGGTGTGATAGGTCAACACTAAGATAGAACATCTATTCTAACTCGGAATATCTATTCTAGCACTGAATTGTGACATCTATTGTCATCAATACCACTCCCCTACATAGGGCGTTTTTCGGAACGATTTCGGAACGTTTAAACAGTATCATACCCCCGGCAAATCAGAATGGCCCTGGACCCTATTCATAACTCATTGCTCGTAGTTGGCCTTGCCAACTGCGCTCATCCCTCATAGCTCATCCCCCATTGCTACCTACTCATCCCTCAGTCCTCTTACTGTAAAGAGCGCGCTTACCGGCGCTGGGGCGCCCAGCGCGAGGCCCCGCGACCCTGGCGAGCAGCCGCCTACAGTGAGGCGGAATTGACCTGGCTCTAATACCCACCGGCCGCCGTCGTCCACCAGCATCATCGCCTCCGGCGTAATCTCAAAAGAAACTATCTTGCTTTCGCCCGGTTGGAGATGGATGCGCCGGAAGCCAATCAGCTTATGAAAGGGGACCGGCACTGAAGCGGAAAGATCGCTGAGGTAGAACTGTATGACTTCCTCACCTGCCAGCGCCCCGACATTCCGGACCGTCACTTGCCCAGGCAGCCCCTCACCGGAGGCAACCTGTTCGGATGCCAGGGTCAGAGCGGAATAGTCGAAAACCGTATAAGCCAGCCCAAAGCCAAAAGGATAGAGCGGCGCGGCCGCCATATAACGGTAAGTGCGCCCTGCCATACCATAATCGTCGAACGGAGGCAATTGCGCCGCCGATTGGGGGAAGGTCACAGGCAGCCGGCCGGAAGGGGCAGCGTGGCCGAAAAGCACGTCGGCTACCACGGCGCCGCCTTCCTGTCCCGGGTACCAGACGAACAGAATGGCCTGGACGAGGTCGGCAATGTCGTCCAAGACGATGGGCCCGCCACCGGTAAGCACCAGTACAATACTCACGCCGCTGGCAGCGAGTTGGCGGATGAAGTCGGCCTGGACCTGAGGCAAGGCGATGTCGGTGCGATCGCCTTCGGCTGGCGAAGCAATGGCATCGCCCTCTTCCCCTTCCAACAGTGGGGTGATACCCATGCAGGCGATGACTACGTCCGGCTGGGCGGCCGGGTCGAACAGCCAATCCTGACGGCTGGTATTGGCCTGGGTCACCTGCACAGCAGGCCGGTACTCCAGCCTGACGCCATCAGGCGCCCGGCCGGTCACACCTTCGAGAATCGTGGTCAGTGAGTCGTTAAGACCAAAGTAATTGCCCAAGAGCACGTTCACATCGGCGGCCATTGGGCCGAGCAACCGGATACTACGCACCTTGGGCCCTAACGGTAGGAGCTGGTCCTGGTTCTTGAGTAAGACGATAGACTTCAGGGCGGCCTCATAGGCTAACTGGCGGTGCGTTTCACAACCAACCACGCTCATAGGTGTTGCTGCGTAGGGCACCACCTCCGGCGGGTCGAACATACCGAGCTTGAAGCGGGTTGTTAGAGTGCGCTCCAGGGCGCGATCGGCATCGGCCTCAGCAATTAAGCCGCGCTGCAGCGCCTCGTCCAGGTAGCGGTAGGTGTCGCCGCATTCCAGGTCACAGCCATGCTGTAAGGCCAGGGCGGCCGCGGCGGCTGGATCGCCGGCTGCGTGATGGCCGGCATAAATATCCCTTACGGCCCCGCAGTCAGAGACGAAATGGCCGGCAAAGTTCCACTGGTCACGCAGTACCTGGCTCATGAGGTATGGGTGGGCGCAGCACGGTTCGCCGTTGGTACGGTTATAGGCGCCCATAATGGCTTCAACACGGGCCTTAGCAACCAGCTCGTGGAAAGCGGGTAAATAGGTGTCGTGCAGGTCGCGCAGGCTGACCCGGGCGTCGAAGCCATGGCGCAGCGCCTCCGGGCCGCTATGCACGGCGAAGTGTTTGCCGCAGGCGGCCGCTTTCAGATAGTGCGGGTCCTCACCCTGCATGCCGCGGACAAAGGCCACGCCCATCTTCCCCGTCAAAAACGGATCCTCCCCGTAAGTCTCCTGGCCACGGCCCCAACGGGGGTCACGAAAGATGTTGACGTTGGGCGACCAGAATGTCAGACCCTGGTTATAGCCACTTTCGCCCGCGTGTCGCAATAGATCGTGATACTTAGCGCGAGCCTCGTCGCCGATGGCCGAGCCGATGCGGCCGAGCAGCTCGGGATCCCAGGTGGCGGCCAGGCCAATGGCTTGGGGAAAGACAGTCGCCCGGCCGTTACGCGCCACGCCGTGTAAAGCCTCACTCCAGTAGTTATAAGCTGGAATTCCCAGACGAGGGATAGCGGCTGCTCTGTGGCGTAACTGTGACACTTTCTCCGGCCACGTGAGGCGGCCGATTAAGTCCCGGACCCGCTCCGCGATCGGCCGGGATGGATCAAGATAGAGCGGCTGGATGTTGCTATTACTCATAACTCTCTGTACCTTGGTAGTGATGTTTTAGGGAACCTATCAAAGGCACATTATAACCCGGAACGGCCGGGAGGTGTGTTTATGGGATCCGGGAGCGTGAAATGTTACTTTCCTGAGTGTGCAAAACATATGATGGCTAAGATGGATTAGTTTAAGTATCAAGCCTATGCTTACCCCCTGGGCACGTCTCGTCTGCCAGCAGGTAGCGCCCCACCCTACCTGGCCTCCCATCTGGTTGACTGCCAACCCGGGTCGCCCGATAACGGCCTGGCCGATACTTAGAATTGGTGCAAGCGTACGACAGTTAAAGCAGATTTGGGCGAAACACGCTGAGGCTCTCACCCCCCGCCCCGCTGAGTGACCAGCCGCATCTTGCCGATGCGTACCTTTGACTAGGATCGGAACAGAAAACGGCCACTTAACCAAGTTGATACCAGAGGAAACCAGTGATTTAAGTGGCCAAATTTCAGTATAAAGACATAGACCGATCACCGGCTTCTAATCGAGGGCCAGACCGCCGTTTTGCCTGGCGGCTGCCCGCAGCCGTTCCACGTCGCGCATCGGTGGTGCGCCGAAGAGCCTTTTGTATTCCCGGTTGAAGTGCGAGGCGTCGTCGTAACCCACGCGGTAGCCAGCGCTTGCCGCATCGAGGTGCTCGCCGAGCATCAGCCGGCGGGCCTCCTGGAGCCGGAGTTGCTTTTGGAACTGCAAGGGACTTATTGCAGTGACGGCCTTGAAGTGGTGGTGAAAGCCCGAGACGCTCATGCCAAGCTCTCGGGCGATGTCGTCAATCCGAAGCGGCTGGTCGAACTCTTCACAGAGCCGTTCGATAGCCCTGACGATGCGGTGGGTGTGGCCACCCTGGACCGCAATGTAACGGAGCCGGTCACTCTGCTCACCCATCAGCAGCCGGTAGACGATTTCCCGCGTGATCAGGGGCGCGAGGAACCGAGCCTCGGTAGGAGAGTCCAGGAGCCTGACGAGCCGCACCACAGCATCCAGCAGGTTTGCGTCCAACGGGCTTACGTTGATAGCCCTCACGTCGGCATGGCTTCGCGGCGAGAAGTGACCGGCCTCGACCATGACTGAGCCGACGAGGATGGGATCCAGCTCCAAGCGGAGACTTAGGTACGGTTGCTCCTTCGACGCTTCGATGATTTGGCTGACGACGGGCAGTTCGACCGTACCGAGACAATAATGATAGGGGTCGTACCGGTAGCGCTCCTCACCCAGGTGGAGCTCCTTGCTGCCCTGAGCGATTACGCAAAAGGCAGGGTCGGACACCCCGGGAAGCGACTCCGTAGGCGAGGAGGAACGGTGGAGGCGAATGCCTTTAAGCGGCTCAACCATGCCATCTTCGCGAATAGCCCGCGCGATACGTTCGACCAGCTCGTCTCTGTTGGCTTGCGCCCTGGGTGCCTCACGCTCTACCTGCTGGGGGTTCATCGAATCCATCGTGACTTCTTCACTCATTGCTACACGTCCCTTTTAAAGCTTGCAGAATCGTACAACGATCTTCGAGAATCATTATACCATCCTGCGCTCCAGGGTGCTAAAATACACCTAAGGCAGAGGAATTAATCTCGACTCCTAGCAAGCACGCTGAATTTTTATTCAGAAGAAGATCAGCTTTGATAGGCACATACCTTTAACTCAAAGACTCACTACCGGACATTTTCGGTGAAAGGGCAGAGTAAAGGCACATGGAACTGAATGGGAATAGGCTCATCATTCTTCAACAAATACTTGAGCCAGTCCAGG
>JAKEFB010000218.1 GCA_022616275.1 Chloroflexota bacterium | reverse complement strand
GAGAGTATGGGCCTCAACCGTTTACGAGCCCGCACCAATGATGGGTTCTTTATTAAAGTTCAAGCGTCGCTGCTGGCCCTCTGGCACACCCAAGCGATCGCAAATTAGCAATTACGGTACAACTGTAAATCTAGGCTATTTGATTTACTCCGCATAATGTCACCAGAGTAAACGACCACAAGCTAACTAACCTGTCTGATCGTCGTCAGCAAACTCAACTCTGGTCGTAACTGAGCAAAGGAAGGAGGGTTGGAGCACAAAGATGGGCAGTAGCGGGACGGCTCCCGTCTGAACGCCTGACAGGGACAGGGCGCAGCGGAAGCCGACGTCGTCGGCCGCTACGTTAGGGTCCAGCGGCCGGCGGTGGGTCGCCCGGGCCTCGTCCAGGCCGACGATATCGGTGATGCGGAAGCCGCCACCGCGCGCCACCCGCAGCGTACCACTGTCCGGGCCGGTGGGGTTCTCACGCGGCGCGACGGCGTAGTAATCAGCCTGGTACCAGTCGGCCGTCCATTCCCAGACGTTGCCGGCCATGTCCTCCACGCCAAAAGGTGAGGCAGCGCTGGTGAAGCTACCGACCGAGGTCGTGCCGTCAAAGGCGTCGTTGACGTTAGCCAGCGCCGCGCCGGCCATGTTACCCCAGGGGTAGAGGAACTCTTCCGGTCCCCGGGCGGCGTATTCCCACTCAGCCTCGCTGGGCAGCCGCGCCCCACGCCAGTCGCAGTAAGCGGCCGCGTCAGCCCAGGCGACGTTGGTCACCGGGTGGTCTTCCAATCCTTCAGGGTAAGAGACGTCGCCGCTGTTTTCCGGCGCGGCCAGAACCTCTACCTGGTTGAAATAGATATTGATCCAGGTCGAAACCCCCTGGTCATACCCCCCGCCGGAAGAAGCGAAGAGCCAGATAGAAACTTCCGGGCGATTAGGGTCCAGCATTTTATCCTCCGGCGCATTGGGCGCGAAACAGCAACTACCATCCTGGCGAGGGATAAAATGGTCTGCGTCGTCCCGGACGCCGTCGCTGAACATGACGTGAATGCCCAGGTTTCGCTTGATCAGCTCGCCGTCCAGGTGAAGGCTGGCCGTTCCCCAGGTGCCGATGTAGCCCAATAGCTCTGGGTAGCGGGGCGTCTCGTTGCCACTGTTGCCGTGCATGACGACAAAATCGCCAATGCCATTTTCCTTGAAGGGGGTGCTGGCTCCGGAAAAAGTGGTCTGCTCAATGCGGAACCGGCCGGTGAAAGTCTGGCTGCCGGGCATCAGCTCGCCGCCTTCGATCTGTTCGACAGGCAGCTCCAACGTGCCCTCAAAAGTGGCGACCAGGAGGCCGATGTCGTTGTCGGCGTCCAGGGTCATGGTCAGCGTGCCGGTTCCCGGCCGGGCGGTTTGCCCCCCGTAATCAAAGCGATTGATCGGATCGCCCAAAACGTACGGTTCGGAGGCTCTAATTTCCCATAGAGAGGGTTCCAGTGGTCGCCAATGGGCCGGGGCGGCCCGGCCGGTCTCGGCCACAAAAGTGGCGTACTGGCCGTTGGTCACTTCTGTTTCGTCTATGTAGTAGGCGTCCAGTTGGATTTCGTGGGCCGGTTGTTCGTCCTGGTTGCCGTTGTCGTTGCCCTGGGTGAAGACGCCACCGGGAATGAAACCCATGCCGGGTACGGCCGGCGGCGTGGTCGGCGTTGCTGCTACCGTTTCAGCCGCCGCTAACTGGTCCGGCGTGCTCGTGGCCTGGCCGTCCGTAGTTGGGCCAATTGACCCGGCCTGGCTGGTGGGAGACGGAGTGGCCGCCTGGTTCCTTTGGGCCAGGAGGAAACCGACCGCCACCAGGGCCAGCGCACCAATGAGAATGACCGGCCAGACCCAGACCGGCGTTTTGCTGACCAGCGCCGGTTGGGCCTGGACCGTAGTATGGGGAGTGGTCGGGCGGGCTGAATCGCCGTCCGCATGGATGGTAGGGCTGGGAGCGGTGTGGGCGGCCGGTGGCTGGCCATCTGGTTCCAGCGCCGCTATGGCTGTCGCCAGGGGCGGTGTTGGCGAAGGGACAATGACCTCCCGGCCGGCCGTCGTCAGGGCGGCGTTTAAAGCCGAAACCATCAGCGAGACGGTAGAAAAGCGTCGTTCCGGTTCCTTCTCCAGGGCGCGCAAAATCACGCTTTCCACCACTGGATCGAGGTCGCCGACAAAGAAACTGGGAGGCAGAGGCGTTTCCGTAGCCTGGCGGATCATTAGCTCGGCCGCCGTGCTCCCTTCGTAAGGCTGCTTGCCGGTGACCATTTCGTACAAGACGACGCCCAGAGAATAGATGTCCGAAGCTGTAGTGACTGCCTGGCCACGGACTTGCTCGGGAGCCATATAGGCCGGAGTGCCGGTCGTGGCCCCGCTTTGGGTCAGGCGGCTGGAGCCCACCATCTGGGCAATGCCGAAGTCCGTCAGGTAGGCGTGGTTCTGGATGCCCATGAGGATGTTGGCCGGCTTAATGTCCCGGTGTATCGTTCCGTTGTCGTGCGCCAGTTGCACAGCGCCGGCGACCTGGCCAAAGATGTGCCCGGCCTCGGCCGTGACCAGTGGCCCGCCTGCCCGGCGCAGGTAGCTCTCTAACGAACGGCCTTCGACGTACTCCAGGACCATGTAATAGAGGCCGTCCTCGGTCACGTCAAAATCGTAAATCTGGACGATGTTGGGGTGGCGCAAGGCGGCGGCAGCCCGGGCCTCGCGGCGGAAACGCTCGACAAAGCCGGGATCGTCGGTGTAGAAGGGGTGCAGAATCTTAATCGCCAGCGGCCGGCCTAGCTCTGGATGGAAAGATTTGTAGACCTCGGCCATGCCTCCCCGGCCGATCAGGCTCTCCAACTGGTACTTGCCGACGGTGCGGCCGGTATGATAGGCGAAGCTTTTACTCATAACCTTATACCCGGCCGAACTCTTTAGCCAGTTGAGCCACGGACAGGTAAATGAGCGTCGGCCGGCCGTGGGGGCAGGTATGCGGGTTGTGGCACTTTTCTAACTGGCGAATCAGAGCTTCCATTTCCGGTAGAGTCAAGACCTGGCCGGCTTTGACGGCCGCCGACTTGCAAACGCGCAAAACGATCCGGGCTTCTACCTTCTCCTGTAGCGGCGAAACGCCCTGCTCCAGCTCTTCCAGGACGTCCCGCAACGCCTGAACGGGGTCCACATGGCGCAGGACGGCCGGGACGGTGCGGACGACGAAGGTGTTAGAACCAAAAGGCTCGACCTGGAAACCGAGTTGGGCCAGTAGATCGAGCTGTTCGGCCAGCAGGGTGGCCTCGGCCGGGGACAGATGAACCGTAGCGCCGGTGACCAGGCCTTGAGCGTCCATTCTGGCCTGGCCGTTCTGTTGCTGCCAAGCGGCCATGAACTGCTCGTAGAGGATGCGTTCGTGGGCGGCGTGCTGGTCAATGAGATACAGTCCCTCCGGCCCCTCGGTGATGATGTAGGAGGCGCCCACCTGCCCGACGACGCGCATGACAGGCAGCCGGTTGCCGCCAAGCAAAGCGGCCTGGGCCGGATCGGCCTCCAGCCCGGCCGGGGCCAGGTGGAAGTCGCTCTCGTCGGCCCAGCTCAACGCCAGCTCATCTTGCTCTCCGTCCTCGCCTCTGCGGCTAAAGGCCGGCTGATCCAGCGAGCCACCCCAGCCAAAGGAGGGCGCCAGGGAGGTAAAGTGGCTGGCCTGGCGAATGGGGCTGTCGGCCACCAGCGTCTGGCGCACTGCCCGCTGGACGGCACTAAAAGCGGCGTTCCCGTGGCGGAAACGGACCTCAGTCTTGGTCGGGTGGACGTTGACATCTACCTGTTCTGGGGGCAGGACCAGGAAGAGAATGGCTAATGGATAGCGGCCGGTGGGCAATAGGGTATGGTAGGCCTGGATAATGGCATAGGTGAGGTGGTTGTCCCGGATCCAACGGCCGTTGACGAAGAGAATGATCTGGCCCCGGTTGGACCAGGTGAGGCTGGGCGGGCCAATGACGCCGGAAACGTGCAGGGCGGCAGGCAACCGAAGGTCGCCGCCCTCCTGCTCCTCTTCCTCTTGGATGGGCAAGAGTTGCCGGGCCGTGTCCGGGCCGTAGACGGCCGTCAGAACGTCCATCAGGCTGTCGTTGCCACTGGTCTGAAAGGTGACGCGGTTGTCGTGGGTTAGCCGGAAGCGAATGGCGGGGTAGGCCAGGGCGTAGCGGGTGACGTGTTCGTCAATCAGCCGTTTTTCGGTGGTGATGGATTTGAGAAATTTAAGCCGGGCCGGCACGTTGTAAAAGAGGTTGGCCACCGCCATCACCGTGCCCTGGGGCGCGCCCACGGTTTCATGGCCCACCTTGCGGCCGCCCTCCAACACCAAACGAGTCCCGGCCGCCTCCCCGGCCGCCCGGGTAACGGCCGTCACCTGGCTAACGGCGGCAATGGCCGCCAGCGCCTCGCCGCGAAAACCCAGGGTGCGAATGGCCAGGAGCGCTTCGGCGCTGTCTAGCTTGGAGGTAGCGTGGCGCAGGAAAGCGGTCTCCAGTTCATCGGCCGGGATACCATGCCCGTTGTCGGCTACCTGGACCAACTCCCGGCCGCCGCCGCGCACGTCTACGTTGATGGTCGTGGCCCCGGCGTCAATGGCGTTTTCAATTAACTCTTTGACCACCGAAGCCGGGCGCTCCACCACTTCGCCGGCGGCGATTTGAGAAGCCAGTTGGTCGGGCAAGATCCGGATTGGCATAGTTTCTATTTTACCACAAGCGTGCCCCGGTGAAACCTGCCATAGGTTAGTGATTTCATGGCTCCAACTACAAGAGGTTGCCACGCCCTCGTACCCTGATAAACTTTGGCCGTATCTACTCAGGTGATTGGCGTTTTTTCAGGCCCTAAAATGGCCTCTGGAAGCGCCCGTCATCCCTGGACTGGAGAATAGCAGATGCCGTTTCAGCCAAGTTACGACGTTTCCGAAGAACGGCAAGCCTATACGATGCTGGCCGGGCCGGTGGGTTGCCTGATGTTGCATGGCTTCATGGGCAGCCCTATTAGTTCGCGGCCGCTGGCCGGTTATCTGTCCGAGCGCGGGATTACGATGCACTGCCCGCTTTTGCCGGGGCACGGCCACCTGCCCGAAAAGCTGTATAAGATACCGCGCCAGGCGTGGATAGCCGAGGCCAGGGAGGCGCTGGCCTTCATCCGGCAGCACTGTGACGAAATTTTTCTCATGGGCCATTCGATGGGCACAGTGCTGGCGGCTCATCTGATCGGCCAGAACCCGGACATTCGCGGCCTGGTTATGCTGGCCCCACTCGACGATGTACCGGACGGGCGAATTCGCTGGCTGCGTTTTCTGCGCTACGCTATGCCCTGGTTTTATCCCTGGCAATTTAAACGCTTGCGGTCACTGGTACAGGAGCGGGTCAAGGACTTTGACCCCACCCTGGATCTGCACGACCCGGCCGTGCAGGCTCGCCTGGTCCAAATGACGCGTGTGCCGACGTCGGGGATGGACGAAATGCGCCGGATGGCCGACCTCGGCCGGCAGTTATGGCCGCGCCTGCACCTGCCAGTGCTCATTTTCCAGGGTGGCCGGGACGTGGCCGTCAGTCCAGGTAATGCCGAAAAGATCTACAACCTGTTGCCGGGCCAGGACAAGGAGCTGAAATTCTTTCCTGACGCCGGCCACGAATTGATGCGGCCGTTTGACCCCACCCACGAAGAGGTCTGGCCGACCATATTCGAGTTTATCCGCTCTCGTTCCCGGCTGAGCGAGAGCGAAAAAGCCCTGGCCGGGGGAACCCTGGCTGCCTGAAAAGCGTCTAAAGAGTAAGCGTTATTGGTTATTAGACCTGATAACCAATCGGAGGTGTATCATGCGCTCAGGCGCAGTTTTGCTATTGGCCGCGCTACTGGTGGCCTGCGCTTCTCCAGAGACAGAACCGGCCGCCCAACCCACCGTCGCGCCGCTCACAGAAACGGCCGAACCAACGGCGACCCCGGAGCCTACCTCAACCCGGCCGGATACAGCGACGCCGGATCTGGTGTCCCCTACGGCGCCTCCGGTCACAGATACGCCGGTGAGTACTGAACCCACTGCTCCACCTGAAGAAGTCACCCCTGACGTAACCGGACTTCTGCCGGAAGGCGCAGTCATCTTCTTCAGCCAGGAAGGCGGCTTCGCCGGCATTATGGAATCCTGGACCATTTACGCCGACGGCCGGGTTGTTAAAAGCACCGGGGACACCTGGCAGGTAACGCCGCAAGCAGTCTCCGACTTGCAGATGACGATTGAGAGGACCGGCTTTTTTGACCTGCCGGCGACGACCAGGCCGGCCAATATTTGCTGTGACTTCTTCACCTATAGCCTGGCCGTAACCTACAACGGCCAGACCAACGTCGTCGTCATGTCTGACGGTGACCCGAACATGCCCCAGGCCATGCGCGACGCGGTGACAGCCGTCCAACTCTTCATCCGCGACCTCCAGGCGGAATCGTATAAGTAGTTGGAGCGAAAATGGAAACTCAGTATAATCACTTCCGCTGCTGGAAGCGTCAGTTTGCCAGAGGTCAAACAGGTGTGGTTTGACCCGTAAACTGAGTTTTATTTCCCATTAGAACGAGGAGGAAAAGAAAATGTCTCGTAAACGGTTCAATATCATGATTGTTTTCGTCATGGTATTTAGCCTCATTCTCGCGGCCTGTAGCGGCGGCCAGTCAGACAAGGTCTGCGTGGTGCTCGACACCGGTGGCGAGAATGACAAGAGCTTCAACGAGTTCACCCTAAAGGGCGCCCGGGACGCAGCCGAAGAGGAGGGACTGGAATTTGCCCACATCGTCTCCGAAGCCACCACCGACTACGAAAGGAACATTGACAACTTCATCACCGAAGGATGTGGCCTCATTATCACTGTGGGCTTCCTGATGGGTGACGCTACGGCCGCGGCCGCGCGGGCCAACCCGGAGATCAAGTTCGCCATCGTGGACTTCGCTTACTTCCCCGGCGCCGGCTGCGACGCCGCGGTGAGCGACTGCTACACCGAGGAGGGCGGCTTGCAAAACGTGACCAGCCTGATGTTCGCCGAGGATGAGGTCGGTTACCTGGCCGGCGTGCTGGCCGGCTGCATGAGCGAAACGGGCAAGATTGGCTCGGTGTCCGGCATGGAAATCCCGCCCGTAGTCCGCTTCGTTACCGGCTACCAGACCGGGGCTAAGTCGGTAAACCCGGACGTGGAAACCTTCAACGTCTACATCCCCGACTTCAATGACCCGGCCACCGGCAAGCAGGCCGGCCAGACGATGATCGAGGATGGTGCTGACGTCATCTTTGGCGTTGGCGGCAACACCGGCAACGGTGGCCTGCTGGCGGCCCACGAAGCTGGCCTGATGGCCATCGGTGTGGACGTAGACCAGTTCAATACCTACCCGGACGTGGCTGCTTCGTTGATGACTAGCGCGGCCAAGAACATGGACGTGGCCGCCGGCGATGCCGTCCGCGCCTTCGCCGACGACAACCTGCAGCCGGGCATTCAACTGGCGACGGTGGCTAACGGTGGTGTTGGCCTGGCGCCCTACCACGATTGGGACAGCCAGATTCCCGAGGAGTGCAAGGCGCAGGTCGAGGAAGCCGAGGAAGGCCTGCGGGCCGGCACCGTTGACACCGGCTACGAAGGGTAAAACCTGGTTGTGAAGCCGATAGAGGGGTTGCTCGCACGCGTGAGCAGCCCCTTTTTCTTAGTTTCCTTTGCGAATTTTTGTTTCCGGCTAAAATGGGGGCCATGCCAGTCGGTTTGATGCCGTTCGTTGTTGTTTTAGCTTATTTCAGGTTGCCTAGCCATGAGTGAGACCCCGGCTCTTGAGGCGCGCGGGCTAACCAAACGCTTCCCCGGTGTCCTGGCCAACGACGCCGTTGACCTCACGCTGCTGCGGGGGGAGGTGCTGGCCCTGCTGGGTGAGAACGGAGCCGGCAAAACCACCCTGATGAATATGCTCTATGGCCTATACCACCCGGACGAAGGGGAAATCCTGGTCAACGGCAAACCCATTGTCATGAATTCGCCTAGCGACGCCATTGCCGCCGGTATTGGCATGGTCCACCAACACTTTATGCTGGTCCAGGTGATGACGGTTACGGAAAACATTATGCTGGGCGTGGAGGAGACGCGGGGCGCTTTAAGCCGCTTTCCCCTGGTGGCCCGGCTGAACCGGCGCAAAGCCGCCGATCGCATCCGCCAACTGTCTAAGAATTATAACCTGGCCCTGGACCCCAACGACGTGATTAAAGATTTGCCGGTGGGTATCCAGCAGCGCGTGGAAATCATTAAAGCCCTTTACCGCCTGGTAGATATTCTCATCCTGGACGAACCAACGGCCGTGCTGACGCCGCAGGAAACGGAGGAGTTCTTTGCCATTATCCGCAACCTGACTGCCCAGGGAACGTCTATCATCTTCATCAGCCACAAGCTGAAAGAAGTCCTGGCCATTGCCGACCGGATTACCGTGCTGCATCGCGGCCGGGTCGTGGGCACTGCTCTACCGAAGGAAGCCACGGAAGCCAGCCTGGCCGAGATGATGGTCGGCCGCAAAGTCATCTTGCAGGTGGAAAAATCGGAAGCCCATCCGGGCCAACCGGTGCTGCAGGTGGAAGAGTTGGTGGTCCGGGACGAGCGCGGGAACGTGACTGTGAATGGCGTTTCGCTGGAGGCGCGCGCCGGCGAGATCCTGGGCATTGCTGGCGTCCAAGGCAATGGCCAGCGGGAACTGGTGGAGGGGCTGACCGGCCTGCGCCCGGTCGTCAGCGGCCGGGTGTTTGTTAACGGCCAGGAGACGACCCACGCCCGGCCGCGGACCATAACCGAGCTAGGTGTGGCCCACATTCCTGAAGACCGGGAAAAACACGGCCTGGTCATGGCCTACCCGGTGGCCGATAACATGGTCCTGAATCGCTACTACCAGACGCCATTTGCCAATGGCCCTGTTTTAGACCACAGGGCCATTGAGGCCCATGGGCAGGCCCTGGTTAAAAAATATGACGTGCGGACGCCCAGCGTGCGAACCCCGGCCGGCTCGTTGTCCGGCGGCAACAAGCAGAAAGTGATCGTCGCCCGTGAATTCTCCCGGCCGGTCAAGCTGCTCATTGCCAACCAGCCGACGCGGGGTATTGACGTAGGCTCGATTGAATTTATTCACCAGCAAATCGTCAACCAGCGCGATAGCGGCAGCGCCGTGCTGCTGGTATCGGCCGAGCTGGACGAGATCCTCTCCCTGGCCGACCGGGTGGCGGTGATGTTTGAAGGGCGGATTGTCAAGACTCTGCCCATTGCCGAGGCGACGCGCGAAAGGTTGGGGCTGCTGATGGCCGGCGCGGCGGCGTAGAAATCGAGGCTGCTAGAGGTGCCTGCACTTGAGAAGTGCTAGCATCTGAATGATTACACTGCACAGTTGAAAATGGCCACAAATACTATTAAGATCAACAAAGCAAGCCAGAAGTCCTTCCAGCAGCGATTTTTACAGCCGTTGGTCATTCCCCTATTAGCCATTTTTACGTCTCTGCTGATCGGCGCTATTATCATTATCTTTACCGCCGAAAATCCCCTGGTTGGCCTGGAGAAGGTAGCCTCGGGGTATTGGGGCATTCTGGACGGGGCGATTTTTAACGCCAGGGGGCTGATTGATACGCTGGTCGCCATGACCCCCCTCATCCTCACCGGCTTGGCCGTGGCCATTCCCTTTCACACCGGCCTCTTTAACATTGGCGCCGAAGGGCAATTCGTAATAGGGGCTCTGTTTGGTACCTTGGCCGGTGTTTATCTGGATCTGCCGCCCGTCATTCATCCTATCGTCGTCCTGGCCGCCGGTTTTGTGGGGGGTATGCTTTGGGGAGCGATCCCCGGCTTGTTGAAAGCGTGGTTACACTCCCATGAAGTGATCAATACCATCATGCTTAACTTTATTGCCATCTTTTTTACCAACTTCATGGTCCGTGGGCCGCTCAAAGACCCTAACCCTTCGACGGTACAAACGCCGCCCCTGGCGGCGACGGCCGAGTTGCCCCGCCTGACGGAGCTGTTTGGACCAGAATTTGGCACCGGCCGGCTGCACCTCGGCTTTTTTATCGCCTTGCTGGCCGCCGGCCTGGTTTACTATTTCCTTTTCAGGACAACCTGGGGGTTCTCGCTGCGGACGACTGGCCAGAATCCCAACGCGGCCGAATATGCCGGCATTCGCCCTAAAAAGGAGTACATCCTGGCTATGGTTCTGGGAGGCGGTATGGCCGGCCTGGCTGGTATTTTAGAAGTGCAGGGCCTGACCAACCGCGTCTTAAGCGAGAGCTTTGCCTCCGGTTATGGCTTTGACGCTATTGCCGTCAGCCTGCTGGCCCTCAACCACCCCCTGTCCATTATCCCCTCGGCTTTTATCTTTGGCACGCTGCGCACCGGCAGCTTTTTCCTGCAAAGCCGGGCCGGCCTGTCGGTCCACATCGTTTCTATTCTTCAAGCTTTAATTCTGCTGTTTGTGGCCGCCCCAGCCATCGTACGTTACCTGTACCGGCTCAAGCAAAAACCGGCCGTCACCGAAGGCGCGCCCTTAACCAGGGGGTGGGGAGGTTAAGATGGACCTGGCTTTAATTGCCGGTCTATTGCAACTGACTCTGGCGACAGCCACGCCGATTGCCCTGGGCGCTTACGCCGGTCTATTCAGTGAGCGGTCAGGTGTCGTCAACATTGCCATTGAAGGCATGATGTTGACCGGGGCAATGGTAGCCGCCCTGGTTTCCGCCTACACGGACAGCCTGTTCTTGGGCGTAGTAGCCGGCCTCTTGAGCGGGGCACTCATGGCTGCCCTGCACGCCGTTCTGTCCATCCGCTTTAAGATGGACCAGATTATTAGCGGTACGGTCATTAACTTTCTGGCGGCCGGCCTTACCGGCCACATGTACCAGATCTTCCTGGTGCCGCCGCGCTTTCCTGGCTCGGCCGGCACCTTTCGGCCCATTGATATTCCCCTCTTGTCGGAAATCCCCTTTATCGGCACGGTTCTGTTCCAACATCAACCTATCGTTTACGCGATGATCATTCTTAGTGTTGTTATTCACTACGTGCTCTTTTTCACCCCCTGGGGATTGCGGACGCGAGCGGTGGGGGAGCACCCCCAGGCGGCCGATACCCTGGGCATCAACGTCTACTTCATGCGCTACGCCAACGTCATGATTGGCGGCCTGCTGGCCGGCCTGGCCGGCATCTGGTTAACGCTGGAATGGGTGGGCGCATTCAACATTAACATGACCAACGGCCGGGGCTTCATTGCTCTGGCCGCCCTCATCTTCGGCCGTTGGACTCCCTTTGGCGCGTTTGGCGCGGCCCTCCTCTTTGGCCTGGCCAACGCCTTTCAAATTCGGATGCAAATCAACTTTCCCCAGATTCCGGCCGAGTTCTTCCAAATGCTTCCATACGTTCTGACCATCCTGGTAGCTGCCCTGGCCCGGCCGGTGCCCCCGGCGGCCGTCGGCCAGCCGTACGAGAAAGAGTAAATAGAGATTCATCGTAGTGCCTGGCACGGGGCAGAGCCACTCTGGATAATCCAGGGCCGTTTGCCCCGTGCCAGGCACTGCCTTGTAGTGGTATAATCCTGGCAGAGGTTTGACCATGAGAACAGAACTCCAGGCCGGTGAGCCTCCCCTGGTGCTGCGAATGGAACCGGTCATCCAGATGACGGATGACGAGTTTTTTGCCTTTTGCCAGATCAACCGGGACCTGCGCATTGAGCGCACGGCCGGGGGAGAAATTATTGTTATGGCCCCAGCCAGTAGTGAGACCGGCCGCCGCAACGCAAAGCTAATTATCAGTCTTGGTAATTGGGCAGAAGATGATGGCACGGGAATTGTTTTTGATTCGTCGGCTGGGTTTATCTTGCCCAATGGAGCGACACGCGCCCCGGACGCTTCTTGGGTCCGCCGTTCCCGGCTGGTGCAACTGACGCCCCGGCAAAAAAAGCAATTCTTGCCGCTTTGCCCCGATTTTGTCGTCGAACTTCGCTCCCCCTCAGACCGCTTGCAAGATGTCCAGGCCAAGATGGACGAGTATATGGCTAACGGCGCTCAGTTAGGCTGGCTGATTGATCCTGTCCGCCGGCGCGTTTACGTCTACCGGCCGGATACGCCCATGACTCACTTGCAAAACCCAGCGACTATCTCCGGGGAGCCACTGTTACCAGGTTTTATCCTCGACCTGGAAGAGATTTGGCAGCCGGGCTTTTGAGTTAGAGTCAGAGTTTAGAATTAGAGTTGAAATCGAGGGCTGGCACTCTAACTCTAACCGAGTTTTGGCCTTGCTAAAACCTGACTCTAACTCTCCAACTGGTCAAACTGCGCTTTAAGGAAATCCCGCTCGGCCGTTTTGCGGGCAATCTTTTGTTGCAGCTCGGCAGCCATTTCAGCCAGCATGTTCCGGCCGCGCCGTTGGGCCAGTTTCATTTCCAGACTCAATTGGACGCTGGCCCGGTGGTGCAGCCGGCTCAATTCAGCTTCTATCTGGCGCAGCCTCTTGTGTATGCGAGCCAGCTCGGCCTGTAGCGCCGCCACCATTTGCGACTCCGTCTGGCCCTCTTTGCCTCTACCCAGGCTGGTGACGTCCGGCTCCTCGGACAGGGCAACCAGCTCGGCCAGGCTGCGGGCGGCGTAGGCGTCGTTGACGGCCGTCATCTTCTCTGTGCGATACTCTCTGTCGGCCGTATCGCTGGCCAGGTCGGGGTGGTAGCGGCGGGCCAACTGGCGGTAGAGGCGTTTAATTTGTTGCTCGGTGGCCGGGCTGACCGGTTCCGGCGGTGGTGTGGGGGCGGCCGTAGGGGGGACTTCCCAGGTGCGGCGAAACTGCTCCTCGATAGAGGCGTAGCCGGAGCCAAAGACTTCCTGGTTGCGGTGGCGGCGCATCCGCTCCTGATAGTGGTTGAGTTCCCTTTCCAGGGTTGCCAACTGGTCTACCAAAACGCCTAGCCCGGCCTCAAATTCCCGCTCGAAGGCGTGAACTTCGGCCAGCCGGTCGGCCAGCTCTGCCTCCGATTCAATCAACTCCTCCTGCGCCTCTTTCAAGGCCGCTCGCAGGCGGGCCAGCTTTTCAGACAATGTTTCGCCCGGCCAGGTGGTCAAAAACAGCTCCTTTGCAGCCCACAGGCTGACAGCCTGTGCTATTAAAGCTCGTAACGCAGGCTGTTAGCCTGCATGGGGTACATTGAGAACATTCTAAATCGGAAAGCGGGTCAGGGCAAGGAGCGTTTCGATTTTGGATTACGAGTTTTACCTTTCCGGCATGATCCGTTACACTCCTCGCCCGTGAGCAGCCAACGCATCAAAAACCTCCTCCTCCAACTGGGCGCTCTAACCCTCGGCCGGCTATTTCTGAACATCGGCCTCCGTATGGTCTACCCTTTCTCATCCGCCCTGACCCTCGGCCTGGACGTTTCCGATGGGGCCATCTCCAGGCTGATCTCCCTACGTTCTTTTGCCGGCCTGCTTGGTCTCCTGCTTAGCCCCCTCTCAGAACGTTTCGGCCGCCGGCCGGTCATCGCCTTGGCCATGTTGTTGTTTAGCCTGGGCTGCCTGGTCATTGTGCTCTGGCCCGCTTACTGGCTGGTGGGCCTGGGGCTTTCGACCATTGCCCTGGCCAAGGTCGTTTACGACCCGGCCATGCAGGCCTACCTGGGCGACGTAGTTGCCTATAAAAACCGGGGCAAGGCCCTGGCCATTACCGAGTTTTCCTGGGCTGGCGCCTTCTTTATCGGGATTCCGGCGGCCGGTTTTCTCATTGCCTGGCAGGGCTGGCAAGCCCCGTTCCTGGTGATGGGCTTGTTTGGGTTGGGGGCGGCCCTCCTGTTGTGGCGCACCTTGCCGGCCGCCGACCGGCTGGCTGGCCAGGCCACTTCACTACGTACGACCTGGCAGGTAATGCGCCGTGAGCCAGTAATCTGGGCCGCAGCAGCGTATACCTTCCTGGTCATGACGGCCAACGAAATGTTGTTGATTGTCTACGGCCGCTGGATGGAAGATAGTTTCGGTTTGAGCCTGACCGGCCTCGGCCTGGCCACGGCCGTGATTGGCGTGGCCGAGTTGAGCGGTGAGCTGTCCACCGGGCTGGCCGTAGACCGTTTTGGCAAGCGGCCGGTCATTATTCTTACCGGCCTGTTGACCGCTCTATTCTACCTGGTGATCCCCAACACCAGCGCTACGCTGGTTGGCGCGTTGATAACCCTTTTCACGCTTTTTTATTTCTTTGAAATGACCGTGGTGGGCGGAATACCATTGATGACTGAAATCGTCCCCCAGGCTCGGGGGGTAGCCCTATCCATGAACGTGGCCGCCAGCGGCCTGGGCAGAGCAGCCGGAGCAGTGGCCGGATTTGCCCTGTGGCAAGCGGCTGGTTTTCAGGTGTTGGGCTTGGTCTCCGCCGGGGCGATGCTCCTGGCCGCGCTGTTGCTGGCCTGGCGCGTACGGGAAGGGGCCGGCGGTCACCTCTCTCAATCAGCAGAATTTGAGATTTAACGGCCGTGCCGTACAATGGCAAATGATGCAATCTGTGGACCTGCTCGTTCACTCAGCCAGCCAGTTGTGCGTCGTCCCCGGGCCGGCCGGCCCGCAGCGGGGCCGCGAACTGGGCACACTGGGCCTGATTGAAGATGGAACTGTGGCCGTCCAGGACGGCCGTATTGTCGCCACCGGCCCTACCGCCGAGCTGAGGGCCAGGTATACGGCCCGGCACACGCTCGACGCCCACGGCCGGTGCGTGATTCCCGGCTTTGTGGACCCTCACACCCATTTGCCCTGGTATGGCGACCGGGCCAACGAATTTGAGCAACGGCTGGCTGGGGCCAGCTACATGGAAATTATGGCCGCCGGTGGCGGCATCATGTCCACGGTCCGCCAGACGCGGTCCGCCACCCTGGAAGCGCTGGTGGCCGATAACCTGCCCCGCCTGGCGCGGATGCTCCGCCACGGCACGACCAGCGCCGAGGCCAAGACCGGCTACGGCCTGGAAACGGCCGCCGAGCTGAAGCAACTGGAAGCCATCGTGGCTTTGATTGAGCGCCAGCCGGTGGAATTAACCGCTACTTTTCTCCCGGCCCACGCCGTGCCGGCCGAATACCAGGGCCGCACCGAAGCTTACGTCGAGCTGGTGATTGCAGAGATGCTACCAGCGGCGGCCAAATGGATGGCCGGGCGGGGCGTCCGCCTCTACTGCGACGTCTTTTGCGAGGAAGGGGTCTTTGACCTGGCCCAGACGCGGCGCATTCTGGAAGCGGCGCGAGCCTTGGGTTTTGGCCTCAAACTCCACGCCGACGAATTTGCCGGCCTGGGCGGCACGTCCCTGGCCGTGGAGTTGGGCGCGGTGTCGGCCGATCACCTGGTCCAGACGCCCCCGGCCGATATTGCAGCCCTGGGCCGGGGCCGGACGGTTGCCGTCAGTCTGCCGGGCACGCCCTTTGGCCTGGCCCACCGTGATTATACGCCGGCCGGGGCTATTCTAAATGCCGGCGGGGCGCTGGCCCTGGCCACCGACTGCAACCCTGGCACTTGTTGGTGCGAGTCCATGCAAATGGTCATTGCCCTGGCCTGCCGTTACCAGGGCCTGACCCAGGCCCAGGCCCTGGCGGCCGCGACGCTGAACGCCGCCCACGCCATCGGCCGGGGGGACGAAATCGGTAGCCTGGAGACCGGCAAGCAGGCCGACCTGCTCATTTTAGACGTGGCCGATTATCGCCAGCTTGGTTACCGCTTTGGCGCCAACCTGGTACATACTGTCGTCAAGCGAGGCCATGTCTTGGAGTAGCAATGAGCGCAGTTGGCCTTGCCAACTCCGAGCAATGAGCGATGAGTGATGGTGGTTGATAGTTGGTGATTAATAGTTGTAGTTGCCGGCTTATAGCTTATAGCTAACAGCTAATAGCTGACAGCTACTTAGGAGGCTGAAGATGGAAGGCCTGTCTGAGTTTGTTCCCATTATTATTATTGCCGTCGTCCTGGCGATTGGCTGGGTGTTGCTGCGGGTGGCGTTCAAGTTGACCGCGACCCTCTTCCGCGTCGGTTGCTTCATTATCTTGCTCATCGTTGCTGCCGGCGTAGCCCTGACGTTTTTGGGCTGATCCTGCCAAAGTGCCTGGCACTTGTTCATTTTGAGTAGCGGTCAATGCCAGTTGAACTGCCTGGCGCTCGTTATAGCCGGGCCGGGCCGCCCCTTTTGCCTTGGCTCTTGCCCTGGGTATAATTTCTCTAACATTATGTCGTGAAATGGGGACACCTTAGCCTGGTGTCACTTTGCAAAAGGTTTGTTTTGCTTATGCGCCAACGTTCGTTTGCTTTGATATGCCTGTTCTCTTTTGTCTGGCTGGTAGCTTGTGGCAAGACGGCCGACGGGCCAGAGGCTCAACCCAGCCTCCAGTCGACTGCGGCCGTTCCGGCAATTGATAATTCTGGTTCGCCGGCCGGCAACACACCGGCCGGCGCTGTCGTCGAGCCGACGGCTACGGCCGCGCCGCCCACGCCGACGCTGGAACCTCTGGCGGCGACGGTCAACGGCCAGCCCATTTTCCTGGCCGATTACGAAAAAGAGCTGGCCCGTTACGAGCAGGCCCTGGGGCTGGCACCGGGCAGCGATGGCGGCAACTACCAGGAGCTGATCTTAAATACGCTCATTGACAACGAGTTGATTCGTCAGGCGGCCGAGGCCAACGGCATTACCGTCACACCGGAGATGGTGGACGCGGCGCTGGCCGAATCAAGGGAGGAAGCTGAGGGTGAGGAGAATTTTGCCGCCTGGCTGGCAGCCAATCATTTCACCGAAGAGGAATTTCGCCAGGCCCTGGCTTTTGAGTTGTTGGTTGAACAGGTCGTGGCTTTTGTCACGGCCGACGTACCCTTCGCAGTAGAACAGATACGGGCCCGCCACATCCAGCTCTCCAGCCTGGAACTGGCCCAGTCCCTGTTAGAGCAGATCCGGGCTGGCGCCGACTTTGCTGCGCTGGCTCAACAATATTCAGAGGATCCACACACAGCGTCTATTGGCGGTGATATGGGCTTCTTCGCTCGAGGCTGGCTGTTGGTGCCGGCCGTGGAAGAGGCAGCCTTTGCCCTGCAGCCGGGGCAGGTCAGCGAGGTGATTGTCGCCACCATCCCTGGCGGGACGGAAACAGCCTATTACATCGTCCAGGTGGTTGAGCGCGACCCGCAACGTCCCATTGCCGACCGCGTCCCATTGTTGGACCAGGATTTCCAGGCCTGGCTGGCCGAGTTGCGGGCTTCGGCGGAGGTTGTCCGTTTTGTAAATACCGGTGCTTAACCAGAAGAGGTACACGCGATGGCAAGATCCAGTCGGAGATCGAGGAGAAACCGGGGGGGGGGCTGCGCTGTCAGTTTACTGAACGTACTGACGGCTATGCTGGTAGTAGCCGCCTTTTTTATTGCCCTGGCGGTGATCCTGGCTTTTGTTCTGCCTGGTGGGACGTTGGCAGCCATGTTAGGGCTGCAAGGCCCTTCGCTGACGCCAACCCTGGCACAGTTGGCTGTTGTTCCCACCCTGCCACCGTCCGCCACCCCTGAGGTTGTACGAGCGACCTTTACCCCAATCCCCAGCCAGACCAGCGGGCCGCTCGCGCCGACCAATACCCGCCGGCCCACGTTAACTCCTTCGATCACGCCGACCTTCCCGCCTTTCACGCCGACGCGTACCCCCAGCCCGACACCGACCCATACGCCGACGCCGGGGCCATCGCCCACCGCCACCAACACCCGGTCGCCGTTCCCGTTCACCAAGTCGCCGGACAGCCCCATTCCCCTGGCTAACTATGCCAACAATGCCGGCTGCAACTGGCTGGGTATTGCCGGCGAGGTGTTTGATTTAAACGGCAACCCGGTAGGGTCCAGCACGTACCAGGTGCATGTCTGGGATAGTGGGGTGGATGTACGTGCCCCGGTCGGTGGGGCCACGGCTTATGGGCCGTCTGGCTACGAGGTGTACCTGTTTGATGCGCCACGCGTCCAGAGCCACAACGTCCAGTTAGAAACAGTCAATGGTACGGCCGTCTCCCAAATTTACCGGGTAACCACCTGGGCCAGTTGCAATCAAAACCTGTTGTATTTTGTGTTCTTGCAGAACCATTAGAGATTGGGGATTGGAGGTTGTCAATCAAAGGTCGTTCGTAATCTCTAATCTCTATTCTCCAATCTCTGTCCCTCTATCTGTGCCTGTTCTTTACCTGGTCGGAACGCCCATCGGCAACCTGGAAGATATCACCCTGCGGGCGCTGCGAGTCTTGCGCGAGGTGAGTCTGGTAGCGGCCGAAGACACCCGCACTACCGGCCGGCTGTTGAGCCATTACCACATTGAAACGCCCCTGATTAGCTATCACGAGTACAGCGGTCCCGGCCGGGTGGCCGAACTGGTTGAGCGGCTGGCCACGGCCGATGTGGCCCTGGTCTCCGACGCCGGCATGCCTGGTCTCTCCGATCCCGGCTACCGGTTGATCCAGGCTGCCCTTGAGGCTGGCCTGACGGTCGTCCCCATCCCCGGGCCATCGGCGGCAATTGCCGCCCTCGTCAGCAGCGGCCTGCCCACCGATAGCTTCCTGTTCCTCGGTTTTTTGCCCCGCCAGCAGAAGGCTCGCCGGGCGGTGCTGGCCCAGGTGGCAGCACTGCCCCATACCCTGATACTCTACGAGGCGCCCCACCGCCTCTTAGCCTTGCTGGCCGACGTGATCCGCACCCTGGGCGACCGGGCAGTCAGCGTCGGCCGGGAGCTGACCAAGCTATACGAAGAAACATGGCGCGGCCCGGCCAGCCAGGCCATTGCCTATTTCGGCCAGGGTCCTATTCGGGGCGAGCTAACAGTGGTCATTGCCGGGGCCAGTGGCGAGGCCATCCGCTGGGATGAGGCGGCCGTACGGGCCGCCCTGGCGGCGCACCTGGCTCAGGGCCTGTCCCGTAAAGAGGCGGCCGCCGTCGTGGCTGCCCAATCCGGCTGGCGCAGGCGAGAGGTCTACAATCTGGAGTAGGGGCAAAGGGCAACATTACCTGCGGCCTTGCTACTCCTCCTGCCTAGTTACTATCAGCTCGTACTCCCCACCTTCGTCGAAAAACTCCTGGACGACGATAGTCCACGGGCCGTCGCTGGTCAGGACAAAGCGCACCAGCCGCTCCGGGAAGCCACCCAGTGTGGCGTCCACCGTAATGGCCACGTTGCCGGCCGGATCCAGCAGGACAATCACCAGGTCTCTACCTGGAGTGACGGGGGTGAGGGTCACGTCAATCACGTCTCCGGCCTGCCCGGTGAACGTCCAGCCGGCCCGCCGGCCGGGCGCCAGGTCGCCGTTAACCATCTGGTCGTAAGTCAGATTGCCGGCCGGCTCGACCACGCCGTCACCGCCAATTCGGAGCGTAATCTCATACTCGCCGGGCTCGCCGAAAAATTCCCGAACCAGGATCATAAACTGCCCGTCCACAGGCAGGATATATTCAATCGTTTCTGCCTGGCCGGATAAAAATTCATCTTTCGTTACCAGCTGGTTGGCGTTAGGGTCCAGCAGCCAGAGGTCCAGGTCCATGTTCCGGCCCAGTGGTGTCACTTCGATGACGACCTCGTCGTTGACCTGGCCCTCGAAGAACCAGGCGTGGATTTCATCCTCCCGTAAGAATTCCCGCTGGGTGTCGCCGTTGGCCAGGTCACCCGCGTCGTAAAAGTTAATGGTGCTTTCCCCGCCTTCATCGAGGGATAGCTTATACATCCCACCGTGGCCGGCGAAGCCTCGGATCAGGATCGTGTATTCACCCGTCACTGAAAGTTCGAAGCCGGTCAGGATCTCGGCGTCTCCGGCGAAGCCTTCGTCCAGGGAGAGGAGTTGCCGGCCGCCCGGTCCCTCGACCTCTATAATAAGGTCCAGTTGCTCGTCCAGTGGCGTTAAGATAATAGTTACCGTCTGCCCGGCCGTGCCGTTAAAGACCCAGGTGTGTTCGCCATTGTCCACCAGGTCCGTGGTAATTTCCTGGCCGAATTCGATCCGGCCGCCGCCTCCAAATTGAGGTTCGTCGGTCAGTAACAGACTCAACTGATAGCCCCCCGCCTCGTTAAAAAACTCGCCAGCCTCGATCAGATAGGTGCCGCTTTCCACCAACAGAACGTCTGTCAAAGCTTCCAGGTCGCCGGCAAAACCGTTGTCGGCGCTAATGACCACTTTACCGGACGGGTCAATCAAGGCCAGGGTCAGGTCAATACTACTGTCTTCAGGCGTCAGGCTGATAGTGGCGTAGCGGCCGCTTTCCCCGTTAAAGGTCCAGACGTCGCGCCGCCCCTTTTCCAGCTCTCCGTTAGTTTGGTCGCTGCCCGCCAGGTGCTCCCGGACGTTACTGTTGCTGTCCGGCAGCATGATGGTGGCCATTGCCGCCTCGAACGTTTCCTGTATTGCCGGCCAGTTTTCGGCCGGGGCGCCAAGCAAGAAAATCGCCGGCGCCTCCGTTCCTAGTTTTAACAGCAGAACGACCCGTATCCGCCACTCCTGGGCCGGCAGTGGAAAAAGGGGCAACGGCAACTGGCTGGTGTCGGCGTAGGCGGCCGGGACGTCGTTAATAGTCAGCGGAACGACGGCCGGGAGAGGTGTGCCGGTGGGACCGGTTGCCCCGGCCTGGCTCAGGAACTGAGTCAAAATGTGGGATGGGTCGGTTTCTACCGGAATAGACGGCCCACCCAGTCCGGCCGGTTCCGTGGCAAAACCAAAAATAAACCCAGCCTGCTCGTCCAGACCGGACCCTGCCAGCAGCCTTTCACCTGTTTCGCGAGAATTGGCCAGGAAAAGGAGGCGCGGACCTACCTGGCTGCTCTGGGCGCTGGCCCGAAATAGGCCGCCCACGTCTACCCAGCTTTGCGGCGCGGCCGCCTGCAAGCCAAAGCGCTCGTTGCCAAAAAGACGCCAGTTAGTGGGTAGGCGGCGAGCCGCTGGTGGGGTGTTGGTCGGTCGCGGGGGAGTTCGGCTAGGAGTGAGGCGAGGCGCGGCCGCAGTTATAGGAGGCTCTGTCGGTAAAGGATTTGTGGTAGCTCGAACCGTTGCCGTTGGCGTTGCTTCCGGGCCTGGGGCATTGCAGGCTGCCGTCAAGGACAGCAGAAAACCCAGCACCAACCACGAACAGTTGATTTTCCTCATCGTCTCCTAAGGGTCTGGCACTTGCCAGTCGTTGCCCAGGATGATGAGTACGTCGAAGTCGCCGCCGGGTCTCGTGCCGTTGCTCACGTTAAGCGGCGGGATGCCCATGAGTTGGACCAGGTAAAGGGTAGTATTTGGATGAGAGCCGTAATCAATAATTTGTGAGGTACGATAGGTAGCGGAATCGGCGTTGCCGACTTCCACTACGTTAATGTCATGGTCCAGGAGATATTGCTGGGTGGCGGCCGCCAGGCCATAGACGCTGGTGCCGTTATAAACAGCCACTCGGGCTTCTTCTTCGACGATCATCTCGGGGATATTTTCCAGAACAGGGGTCGGGATGGCTGGCGGGGCAAAGAGTTCATCCCGCAAGAGACGAATGTTTTCCCGAACAGGAACCAAAACTTGCCGCCCATCGGGGGTCGTCTCATTGTAAACGTAGTTATAGTCAATAACCTCCGTGCGAATGCTGCTGCTGGGAATCTCCTGGGCCAGTAGCGCCAGTTGAATAACCTCGTTCAATGTCAGGTTGGTGCGGACGTTGTTCTGGAAGATGCGCCACAGTTCGGGAGCGCCGGCCACCAGTTGCGGCGCCATGTTTAACTGCAGCGCCTTATCCCGCAGAGCCATGACCACCTGCTGTTGCCGGGCGGCCCGGTCTACGTCACCGCCAAAGGTGGCCCGGGTCCGGGCGTATTTCAAGGCCATCGTGCCGTCCAGGTGCTGCTGGCCAGCCTCAATGGTGAAGGGATCGTACCCATAGCAGCGGTCCGGGTATTGATCGTCGTTAATCGTTTCTGTCACCACGACGTCGATGCCGCCGACCTGGTCCACAACCTGGACAAAAGCGTCGAAGTTCACTGTAGCAAAATAATCAATCTTGACCCCCAGCGTTGCTTCCACCGTTTCCACGGCCAGGGCCGGGCCGCCGCCGGGATAATCGTAGACTTCGCCCAGGAAATGCGCTTCGTTGATGCGGTCTACGCCGAAGCCAGGAATTTCCACCCACAGATCGCGGGGCAGGGAAAGGACGGCCGCCGATAGACCAACCGGGTCCATCGTGAAGACCATCATCGTATCGGTGCGGGTAGGGCCTTCTTCGTCGCAACGTTGGTCAATACCCAGGACCAGGATAGTCACCCTCTCCCGGCCCGACCACGGCTCAAGCGATTCATCCGGCAGCAGGGGCTGGCTGTCCCCTGGGTTGGCAAAGGGGTTCGACGGATCATTGCCTGCCTGGCCGGCCGGCTCGGAGACAACGCCAAAATCCGGGTCGGTGACCTCCCAGGCCGAAGCCAGGCCCTCAACCGTATCAAACAACCAGGCTGAGGTGGCTGCCAGGAATAGCACAGCCGCCAGAGCCAACACCCCCAGCCCCCACAAAGGCAAGCGTACCCCTGAACGCTGTCTTCTCGGTGAATCCATACTCATGATGCATTAACAATTGATGGCCGTAATGGGCAGCATTATAACATGGGGAAGAGGGAACGCAACGCGCCGCCATTCTGCCTGCGCCAAACCCGGCAGGTTTCTGAAACCTGCCGGGTTTTCCCACTATTCCGGCCGGATGGCCAGAGGAGTAATAGTGACGACATCCTGTCCATTGGCAAACTGTTGCCGCTCCAGCGTTTGCATCTCATACATCCCCACCACCAACCGGCCGCCGCCGGCTGAGACGCCGGCCGGGATGGTGATCTCGTGCCGGTCCAGCAAGCGTTCGCCTGGCTGCCAGGTGGATGTATGGCGCGTGCCGTGTACCGGCACGCCGTCGTGCTGGGCCACCAGCCGGCCGTCTTCGGCCAGCACATGGACGAAGACGGTATAATCGTCAGGCATGCCGGCCAAAGCCTGCCACAGCAAGGTAACTTGCAGCGTGTCGCCGGGCGCAAGGAGTAGGGGTCCGGCCGGGGCCGGCTGTCCATTAACCGTCAGGTAAACCCCTTCCAGTTCCAGCAAGCCATCCAAAGGCGTGCCTAATGGCCGGAGCACCTGGTCCACGGCGTGCAGCGGCCGGAAGACCAGCAAGGACAGCTTCTCATACGTGGTGGCCTGCTCCAGTAACATGTGGTCGTTCAACCAGCCCAGGGCCACTCCTTCCTCATCCCAGCCGCTGCCCGTAGCCGGGACAAACCAGATCCGGTCGTATCGAGCTGCCAGCGCTGCCAGTCCGTCCTCCGTCTCCTCCGCCGACTCACCCCAATGGGAAGGCCAGATAGCCGTGGGGATGGTCACCCCTTCCAGGTAGTAGGTCAGCGACGGGTCGGGGGCGTTGGCCAGGAAAACGTCACCCGGTTCTAATAAGGCGGCTACCTCTTCGGCAATTGGCCGGTAGCCCAGGGTACGGTTATAGGTGGGATTAAAATAATAATTGGCCAGGCTCAACAAGCTGGCAACGAGCAGGCCGGCCAGAGCAGCCAGGCCGGCCAGGCGTAACCACCAGGCCCGGCCGCCGCCTAGCCGCCCTAACCCTATGGCCAGCAAAGCGTACCAGGCCGGCGCTGCCAGGACAATGTAAAAAGGGTTGAAGGTCGAGCGGTGAAACCGAACCAGGTACAACCCGAAAGCGCCGGCCGCCAGCCAGGCCACCAGGATGCCCGCCCAGCCCGGCCGGCGTCGTTGGAGATGGTAAGCGCCGGCGGCCACCAGCCCCAGGGCGACCAGGAACAACCACCGGGTCATGGGATGCTCATAAGAGCTGCCAACCACCAGTTCCCGGCCCAGCCGGGTCAGGTGTTGGGCCAGGTCGGGCGAGTCCGGGCTGGCCAGGTGGCCGGCGGCCAGCCACTGCGACCACAGGGTGAGTGGCCAGGGGGCGAACAACAATGCGGCGGCCAGGACGCTGGCCAGCCAGGGCCACACCAACCGTCGCCTGCCCGGCTTCGCCAGCAGATAGAGGCCGTGGCCGGCCAGGGCCACCACCCCGTAATAATGGCTATAGACCGTGGCCGCCGCCAGCAAGGCGTATAGCCCCCACCAGAGCAGCCTGGCCGGCCGGCGGCCGGCGCCAATGTCGGCCAGCAGCAACGCCGCCAGCAGTCCCAGCAGCGGAGCCCAGGTGTAGAGGTTACGCACGTCCTGGCTGATCCAGATCAACAGTGGCGACACGGCCGCCACGAGCATGAGCAGCAGGCCGGTGGCCCGGCCGCCTGACCTCCTGCCAAGCTGGTAGAGCAGCGCCAGTAGTAGCGTGCCCAGAAAAATAGATAGGGTCCGCAAGCCAAATTCGCTCTCGCCCAGTAATTCTGTCCAGGCGTGCAGCGACAGGAAATGGAAGGGAGAGTGCGTTTCGCCGACCTCAATCAACTGGGCGACGATTTCGGCCAGAGGCTGGCGCGAAAAGAGAGTGCTGAAAGCCTCGTCGGCCCGCAATTCCTGGGTGGCGGCCGTGTAGACCCGCAGCCCAAAGGCCAAGAGTAAAATGGCCGTTGTTGCCACCGTGATGGTCGGCCTCTGCTGAGCAACAACAACCTTCCGGAGGTTCCCAACCTCTGGGAGGTTTAGTGGTGGGAGGTTCACCGGAGTGATTGAACGCTCGTTCAGGGTGATGTTCGGCCGCCAACGCCAGGCTATAACCCCGGCCATAACCAGTACGACCACGGAAATGGCCATTCCGGCGATCACATCCGGGGGGATAAAAGTCAGCCGGACGAAGTGTCTGCCGGCCGGGACAGCCACAGCCATAAAGGCGTAGTTAGCCGGGTGAACGGTGATTCGCTCTCCGTCCAGCGTCGCCCGCCAGCCAGGGTAGTTCCACTCGCTAATAACCAGGAAGCCGGGCGTCTCCGTAGTCACTTCGATCTGGAGTGCGTTGGCCTGCAGGCGCCTGACCCGGACCGAAGAGGGCCTGGCCGGAAAAGCAACCCTGGCGCTGTCTACCGGGGTGTGAAAGAGGACGTCGGCGGCCAGGTTGAAGGATGGATCGTCCAGCAGGCGAAAGGCTTCCTCAGCGTCGGCCACCGCCACCGGCCGGTAAGCCATCCAGGCCCGGTCAAAAGCCCGTTCAAAGCGATAGACTGTTCCTAGCAGCGGCCGGTCCGGCAACAGGGGCGCGTCAATGGCCGCCACGGGCGCCAGCGGCTCCTGGGCCATTTCGCCGGCGTCTTCCGCCCAGGCCAGGACGTGAGTGACGTTGAGCAATTGCCAGCGTATCGGCCGCGGCAGCCGGTCCAGGCGGGCCAGCGCCGCCGGCTGCAACGGGCTAATGCCGCGCATATCCTCCCAGCCGTATAGCTCGCCCACGTTGGCGTAAAACACCCCCCGCGAATCGAGCCGCGCTGGACTCTCGCTATCCAGCACTGCCGTCCAGGCCGGCCGGGGCCAGAAGGCCGAGGGCGGGCCTGGCTGGCGGTCCACTCCGCCCAGCGTTGCCAGGTACAGATCGCCGGCCAGCAAGAGGGGCAGCAGGGCGACCAGCTTCGTTCGGCGGGTGGCAGATAGCCAGAGCAGCCCCAGGACAACCGCCGCCAGCAATAGTTGCCGCACCCAGGTGGCCGGCCAGTCCGGCCAGGTGTGAATGGCGGCTGTCAGCGCCAGGACCGGACCCGCCGCCAGTAACGCGCCGCTGGCCAGCAGGATCACCGGCCGCAGCAACCGGCGGCGTGGGCTGGCGCCCACTTCCAACCACAAAGCCAGCCCCTGAGCGGCCAACAAAGCCAGGTTCAGGCTGACCAGGCCCAGCAGCCGTTCCTGCTGGCGGAAGAGAGAAAAGCCGGGAGCCAGCCGGTAGACGAGCCAGAACAAAATGCCCCGGTCTCCCAGTGCCACCCAGGCGATCAGCCCCGTCGCTACAGCCCAAAAGATAATTTCAGCCCGGTCGCCGTGGCGCCGGCCGAGCCAGGCCAGCAGGGCCAGGATGACAGTGGCCAGCCCGGCATACTCCGGCGACCAGAAAGCCAGAGTGCCCGGGGCCAGCGCCTGCAAATAGTTTAACATCGGCTGGCCGGTTGAGACGAAGCTGTAATTTACCCCTCCCCGGAGGGTAGTCGGTGCGTAGCGCAACACCGGCAGCCAGGCGGCCGTTCCCAATCCCGCGGCAACCACCGCTACCAGCGCGCCCAACCCTACCACCCACCGCCAGGGCCAGCGGGCGCGCGCGGCCAGGAAGAGGTAGTAGGCGGCGGCCAGGTAACCGGTGTGGAGGAAGGTCTGGGGGTGGCCGGCGGCCAGGCTAACGGCCAGGGCGGCCCCGGCCGCGACGAGGTAAGGTGTAGGATTCGGCCGGGCCACGCCCAGGCGCAGCAGCAGCAAGACCAGGGGCAGCCAGGTAACAGTCTCCAGGACGGCCAGTTGCAGCAGCGGGTAACTGGTCAGATAGCCGCCCAGGCCAACGGCTACGGCGGCCAGCAGCGCCGCCGGCCGCCGGCCGGTGATGGCGTAAGCCAGGGCATAGGTGAAGCAGCCAGCCAGCCAGATGTGCAGCAACGCTTCCAATTCCAGGGCGTAATAAGGCAGGCCCCAGGGGGCGCTGGCCAGGATAGTCAGCCAGCGGGGTGGGTAAAAGACGGCTGCCTGGGGGTCGGCGGCAAAGGGGATGCCCGCGTAGCTGCCCGGCGACCAGACCGGCAGCCGGCCGGCCAGCACTTCTTGAGCCTGGAAGCGGGCAAAGGCGTGGAACTGGCCGGAGAAATCGCTGGTCGGCAGTCGCTCCAGCCCCAGGAGGATGGTGGCGAAGAACAAGGCCCACAGCGCCGTCCAGCCCAGGAGCCAGGGCGCGTGGGCGCGCCAGTTAGCGTTCTTCAACGGCGATCCACTCCACTATGTAAGCATCGTTAAATTGCCGCTCCCCGTTCACCAGCAGCGGCAGGCGGGTGATGCTCTCGCTGTCGTACATGCCCAACAACAGGGGGTAGCGGCCGGAGGCCATGTCCGTCGGCACCACCAGAGTATACTGGTCGTCAAATACTTCTCCGGCGGCCCAATAGCGAGTAGGGTAATCGCCGGCCAGTGGCACGCTGTCGGCCGTGGCCAGGGGCGGCTGCGCCGGGTCGCCCAGGTGGACAAAGGTCGTCCAGTCCCGGCCGGGCGGAGCCTGGACCTGCCAGCGGACGGTGAGGGTGATGATATCCTCCGGCCAGGCCGTGGTCTGGTTCACCGTAGCCGCCGCCAACTGGACGGCGTCGCCGATGCTGGCCAGGACTGCTTCCGATGCCGCTGGCCATGTTTCTGGGACCACTTTTAAGGCGCCGACGTTTTGTGACGGCTCAGCGCCGGCCAGCTTGGCAAAGACGGTGATCTGGGTGGGCAGGGCCAGCGTCTCTGTCAGTTGCACTGCCACCCGATCTACGACCACCTGGCCCGGCGGCCAGAAAGACGGCGGGTAGAGACCACCCCCGTGGTAGCTTTGTAGCTTGCCCACCGGTTCCAACTCCCGACCGTATAGTTCCAGGACAAAGTAGGGCACGTCCTGGTAGCGGCTATAAACCGGTCGCCGTTCGGCCCGCCAGTAGAGGGTGGCCAAGACCCAGTCGCCGGGGTAGGCGGCCGGGGTGTGTAGCTCGGCCGCTACCAGCTCCAGCCCCTCCCCCAGGTCAGTGTGATAACGGGTGGCCGTCGCCGGGATGTCAGCCTCAGCCACCAGCGGCGGCCGGGCGTAGGCGCGGGGAATGAGAACGAATAGGCCGTACAGGCTGGTGAGGAGAGCCAGCCCGGCCGTCACTGGCGGCAGCCAGCGCCAGCGCCAGCGGCTGAGGCCGTAGACCAGCCCGGTAGCCAGCGGCAGCAGCGCCGGAAAGAGTAGCCGCCCCTGCGCCCCCGGTGTCTTGAGCAGGAACTGGACCAGGCCGGCGTAGATGAGAAGTAGCCAAAGCAGGAGCAGGGGAGCGGCGACCTCCGGTCGCTTGGAGAGGGGGAGAGGAGGAGAGGGGGTGAAGGACTGTAGGGGTGTAGGGGTGTGGAGGTGCGGGGATGTCACCTTGTCACCTTGTCTCCTTGTCACCTTGTCCCCCCGCTCGTAGAGCGACCCTCTCCCCCTCCAGAAAAGCAGCACACCGGCCACGGCTAACACGGCCATCCCATTCCAGACGGCATACACCCACTGCGGGGCGCGGACGTTAAACCAGCCGAAGATGGCGAAGAGAGAGGTCCACAGGCCTGGGGTCTCAGCCATTACTTGCCAGAGGGTGTAATTCCGGTCGCCGTCGGCGATGCGGACGAACTGGTTGGCGGCGGTGACGTCCCCATAAAGGTTCCAGTTGCGCCACAAGAGCCAGCCACTCAACGCCAGGGCCGGAACGACCAGCAAGGCAGCCCGGCCGGCAAATGTGCGCCACCCGGCCGTTCCCGCCTCACGCCAGGTCAGCCAGGCGACGACGGCCGCGGCATAGACCGGCAACAGCAGCCCGGCCGTTTTGGCCAGGATAGCCAGCCCGATAGTCAAGCCCAACAGCAGCAGCCGTGCCTCGGTGACGCCGCTCCGCCACAGGCGCAACAATTGCCACAGGGCGGCGGCGCTCAGCAGCGTGATCAGGGTATCGTTGCTGATCGTGCCGTGAACGAAGGTGAATTGGGGTAGGAAGGCCACCAGGGACACCGCCCACAGAGCCAGCCCCGGCCGCTCCGGCCACGTCAGGCGAGTCCCGTGGTAAAGAAACAGTAACGTCCCCAGGCCGTAGACGGCCGACAGGATACGCAGCAGGTGGGCGGCCAGGACGTAACCGTGCCAGGGCCAGGCTTCCTGCGGCCCGTGGACGAAGGCGTTTTTGTTCGTTGGCGAGCTGGCGTCGCCCAGCCAGACCCGCGAATTGGGCCAGAGTTCTTCCCGCGCCCCGGCTGTGTCCACGCCGCCTATCAGCAGCGCCCCAATGACGTAGTAGAGCGGCGGCTGGGCCGCTTCCTGCATGATGAAGGGGTCCGGCTCGGCCGCCACGGCCGGCAGACGGCCGGTATCGGCAATGTACTGGGCCGTAAAATAGTGCCAGTGCTCGTCCGGCGCTTCAAACAACGGGTTGACGACGCCATAGCCCAAAGCCAGCAGCAGGTAAACGGCCAGAACGACCCACAATGGGTTTTGGATTTTAGATTTTAGATTTTGGATTTTGGATCCGACCACAGAATCTCTAATCTCCAATCTCCAATCTCTCCTTACCGCCAGACAATCCGCGGCGTCTCCCACCCGGCCCAATCGCCGGTGCTGTCTCCGGCCGGGCCAGCCTCAGTCGCCAGCGTCAGGGTAATACTCTGCCCGGCGTAGGCGGCCAGGTCTACCTGGCCCTCCTGCCAGTCGTGGTCGCCGGGCCCGTTGCCTACGTGCTTGCGAAACAGTTCCGTCGCCGGCCCGCCGGCTAACGGCCCAGTGGCCGCAGCCACCCGGACGACAAAAGTACTCCCGTCGCCGCCCCAGGTCCAGCTTTCCGGGGCCAGGGCCAGACGAAAACGGAGCGCCGCCGGCTCGGCCGGCAGAGTGATGGTGAAGGAAACGGCCGCCGGTGGGTGGACGAACAGGACTTCGCCCCAATCGCCGTTGTGGGGCATGACAAAACGCCGGACCTGGATCGGCTCCGGGGACGCCTCGTCCTGGACCTGGGCCTGGCCGGCCAGGAAACGCTGCAACAGGTTTTCGACCGTCAGGGCGGCCAGGGCCGCCTCGTCCTTGGCGTCTACCTGGAGCAGCCGCCGGGCTACCTGTCGCGCCGCCGCTTCGTTCCCGGCCGCCAGGTGATGGGCCAACAGACCGCGATCAATGGCTTGCTGCAACGCCCGCCGCGCCTCTTCGCCAGTGGCCGGGATGGGACATTGTTCCTGGGCCTGGGCCAGGGCCCCGGCCGCCGCCACAAAATCGCCCATCGCCGCCTGGAGCGTTGCCTGGTCCTGTCGCAGCAGGCATTGGGGCGACGGGGTCACGGCCAGGGGCGCAATTTGTTCGTACAGCGCCACCAATTGGGCCAGCGGCGGCCCGGCCGGGCGCACCGGGTGAATGACAAAGAGCGCCCCGTCAACCGGCTCGACGTGCATGGCCGGGCCGGCCGGCGTGACCGGCGTCACCCGGTCCAGGACTATCGCCCAAACAGTGGCCTCTGTTCCGGCCAGCGCCTGGAGCTGTTCCAACCGCAGCCGGTTGGCGTCCAGGGTAGTGTAGCGCTCAAAAGAACTCTCCAGGTAGTAGGGCAGGGCCACACCTCCTTCGTTAAAGCCATCGGGTAGGTCCAACGTCATGACCAGGAAGATGTCGCCCTCGGCCGCCCGCCCGTCCAGGTAAGCGGCCGCCCCACGCCACTCTCGTTCTACATAACGGTACTCCTCCTGGAGGCGCGGCCAGATAGTTAACATAAATAAAACAATGACAACGGCCGTCCCGGCCGCATAGAGTCTGGTTTGCCGTGGGTCCGGCCGGGCCAGGGCCAGCAGCAGGCCGTCCAGGGCGACGCCGGCCGCCAGCAGGTAAAGGGGCAGCATGTAAATGACGTATTTGGGAAAGCCCCACCGGGCCACCTGGAACAGGCCGATGGCTACAAAGGGAATAGTCAGGAGGGACACGATGAGGGAAGCCCCCCGCCACTCCCGTTGCCAGGCCAGGAGGGCCAGGCCAGCCGCGGCCAGGATAACCAGCAGGGTGGCCAGCACGCTATGGTTAAAGCCGAAGGCCAGAAAAGCCTGTCGCAGCCAGACGTTGAGGGGAGTAATACCGGTCGTGCCCGGGCCGGCCGCCTCGCCAAGATTGCTGCCGACGGCCGTCACCAGCCGGGCCAGCCAGGGCGCGTAAAGCGCCAGGAGGAACAGCCCGGCCAGCGCCGGCCGGGCGGCCAGGCGGAACTGCCGGGCCTGCAACCGCCGGGCGAGCCAGGCGCCAACCAGGACCAGCTCGGCGGCCAGGACCAGGAACGCGCCATAGTGGGTGTATAAATTCAGCGCCGTGGCCAGGGCAAAGAGCAGCCACTGGCGAAACTGTCCCCCGGCTAGGGCCTGGACGAGTAACAGGTAAGTGGCCAGGGAGAAGGTCATAAGCAGGGCGTAGTGGCGCGCTTCCTGGGAGTAACGCAGGTGAAAGGGAGAAAGGGCCAACAAGAAGGCCGCCCACAGCCCGGCGCGCTGCCGGCCCAGCGACCGGCCCAACTGGGCCAGCAAAGGAATGGCTAGAATCCCGGCCAGGGCCTGGGGCAGGCGCAGGGCAAACTCATTATCGCCCAGTGCCCGGAGGAACGGCCAGGTGATCAAATACAGCAAGGGCGGGTGGTCGCGGGCAGCAAAAGCGCCGTCCAGCCCACTGCGAGCGGCGTTGGCCGTTAACACCTCGTCGAACCACAGGCTGTCGCCGCCCAGGTTGTGAAAACGGATGGCGCTGCCGCATAACATGAGAGCCAGCGCAATGACCACCAAGGAAGGGGGCCTGAGCATTCGATAAGTCTAGTCACCAGCCGGCCGGCCGGCAAGTGCCGGGGGCTGGCATTTGTTGTACAATGCCCCCCTTTGATTGGGTCATGAACCAGGTAACCGTTTCTAATCATCAACGCCTGTCGCCACATCTGGCCATTATCCTGGGGAGCTTTTTGATTCTGCTCCTCTGGCAGACAGGCTGGCTGGCCGCCCGGCCGTCCCTGGCTGCCGGGGTGGTTGTCGAGGCTCCGCGCTTCTCCCACCCGGGCGGCTACTATGCCGGCGATCTGAGCCTGGCTATCCAGGCCTCCCAACCTGGGGCAACAATCCTCTTTTCCACCGACGGCAGCCTGCCCACCCTGGAGAGCGGCCAGGTGTATACCCAGCCGCTCCACTTGAGCGCCGCCGCGCCCATTGTCACCGTCGTCCGGGCCAGGACCATACTGCCTGATGGCGAACTGGGCGAGGTGGCAACTGCCTCCTACTTGATGGGCGTCGAGGCGACGCTGCCCCTCGTTTCCCTGATCATAGACCCGGCCGACTGGCAGGGGCCGGAACGGGGCATTTTTGCCAATGCCAACGAAAAAGGACCGGAGTGGGAGCGGCCGGCCCACATCACCTTTGTGGACGAAGAACGCCGGGACGGTTTTATGATTGTGGCCGGTGTAAGGGTGCATGGTGGCGCCAGCCGGACCTCGCCGAAAAAGTCGCTGCGCCTCTACTTCCGCCAGGAATACGGCCAGAGCCGGCTGGAATATCCCTTGTTTGCCGGGGAAGGCACGACGACCTTCAAGCGTCTGATCCTGCACAATGGTGGGCAAGATATGGCCCCGCAAATGGAGCCTTACTGGACGTTGATGCGCAACCCATTGGTCTCCCAACTGGCCTGGGAGACGCGGGCCGACGCTACCCGCGGCCGGCCGGTGCTGCTCTTCCTCAATGGCGAACCAATGGGCGTCTACTTCATCCGCGAGCGGCTGGACGCCCGCTTCCTGGCCGCTCGCTATAACCTGGCCGAAGCCGATTTTCTGGACACGCCGGAGCGGGTCCTGGAAGAGGGGCCACGTATCGAGAGCGGCAATCGCCGCCACTGGGACCACCTGATGGCCTTCGTGGCCACCCACGACCTGGCCGATCCGGCCAGCTATACCTACGTGCAGAGCCAGCTCGACCTGGATAACCTCATTGACTACACCATTTTGCAGCTTTACGCCGGCAACGTGGACTGGCCTAACAGCAACGTCCACCAGTTTCGTTCCTACACCCAGGGCGGCCGCTGGCACTGGCTGATTTTTGACGGCGACCACAGCTTCGGCTACCCGACGCGCTGGAATAGCGTCAACGCCAACCTGGTGGTGAACGCCCTGGTGGCAGATCCGGACCCATCTACCACCGGCCGCCACACGTTGCTATTGCAGCATCTGATGGCCAATCCCCTCTTTTTTGAGCGCTTCCTGACCCGGGCTGCCGACTTGCTCAACACGGCCTTTGCCCCGGAAACGGTGACGGCCGAGGTTGATGCTCTGGCGGCCGCTCTGGCCCCCAATATGACCCAGGAAGCGCTCGTCTGGGCCAACCCGTATAGCTGGGAGCGGGGGGTAGCCTACCTGCGCGACTTTGCCGGCCAGCGGCCGGAACTCCTTCGCCAGCAACTGGTGGCTCAATACAATCTGCCGGGAACGGCCCGCCTCTCCTTCTCAGCCCCGGCCACTGGCGTGGGCGCTGTGGCCGTCAACGGCCAGATCCTGCCGGAACTACCCTGGGAAGGGGTCTATTTCCAGGGCACGACGATTACGGTAACGGCTGTGCCCCGGCCGGGTTTCCGCTTCGCCGGTTGGGAAGAAGTAGCGGGTGAGGCTGTACTGGCCCTGCCGGTGGCTGGCGAGCAGCGGCTAACCCCCCGTTTTGCGCCTCTCGACGTGGAGCAGCCCTGGCCCGGCGACGTGGACTTCGCCGGCTATGGCCTGGGGGATGAGCGCCAGGCGGGCTGGTTGGCCCTGGAGGTGGTCCGGCCGGGTGGCGTGGACCTGCGCGGCTGGCGGGTGACGGACAACGACGGCAAAACGGCGACCGACGAAGGCTCGTTGATTTTCGCCGCCGGGCCAGCCCTGGCTGCTGTGCCCGAGGGCACGACGATTCTTATCGTTCTAGGTTGTGCCCGGCCGCCGGCCGACTGCCCCCCCGATGACCTGGACGCCGATGACGGCCGGCTGGTCCTCACCGTCGGCAACCAGACCTTAGACAACTACACCGACCCTGGCTTCCGGTTGGGCCTTAATGACAGCCTGGCCCTCCTGGCGCCCGGCCCAGGCCCCACCTGGGCCGACGATCAAGGCATTGCTATGACGCTCCTCCGGCAAGGGCTTTGCGATTATTGCGAAGCAACGCCGGCCGTGTCGCCGGCCGATTTTGGTATCCTCGCCGACGGGGTGTGGGAAAGTCCCTGATGTTCAGTAGATCGGAATGCCCTGGGAACGCGGACACCCTGTCCGCAGAGGCGGGCAAGATGCCCGCGTTCCAATGTGATCTGTTGATATTGGTTGCCAGGCTGATAGTGGGCCACTACAATACCCCATAGGCCCCAAGGAGGGACTGGCGGCAATGTCAGGGCCGCAGCAATTCTTAATCATCTTCCTGCTCACCAGTTTAGCCATTTTTGCCGGCCTGGCTTTTCTGACCTGGCGCCGGCGCGCTGCTTCCGGCGGGGCGGTCCTGGCGCTCCTGTTGGCCCTCCTGGCCGCCTGGTCGCTGACCTACTCCCTGGAGGGGTATAGCGCCAGCTTTAACGGCAAGCTTTTTTGGTTCAACCTTCAATTTGTCTGGCTGATCTTCATACCCCCAACCTGGTTCATTTTCATCTTGCAATATGTCCGCCAACAACAGTGGCTCAGGCGACTGGCGGTTCCACTCGTTGTCGAGGCGGCCGGCCAGTTGTTACTGCTGTTAACCAGCGGCTCCCATAGGCTGCTGTGGTCGGAACTTTATTTGGAGCCTTCCTCCTCTTTTCTGGCTTTCGTGCGCGGCCCCGGCCATGCCGTCCACACTGGTTACCTTTACCTGTTGGTCTTGCTGGCAGCCCTGTTGTCCACCCAGGCTTTTATTCGCTTTCCCCGGCTGTTTCCGACGAACACGGCCAGTTACGCTGTCTTTGGCGCTCTGACCCCCTGGGTTCTCACCATCTTTGCCTTTGTTGCTGCACCATCCCCGGTCATAAAGTTTGCTTATTTTGCTTACAGCCTGTCGGCCCTGATCCTGGCCTGGGGGTTCTTTCGCTTCCAGCCGGCCGATATTCTACCGGCGGTCTACTCCCTGGTCTTTGGGAGCATGGACGACGCTGTCATCGTCCTGGATGAGCGGAGCCGGATCGTGGACCTCAACCCGGCCGGGCAGCGGCTCCTGGGGCGGCCGGCGGCCGAGTTGCTCGGCCAGTCCATTGACCAGGTTGTAGCCGGTCAGCCGGAGATGCTGGAACGGTATGGTCAGGTTAAGAAAATCCGCACGGAAATCTTCGTCGGAGACAATTACTTTGACCTGCACATTTCGCCCCTCTATGACCAGGGCGGGCAGTTATCGGGACGCGTCGTCGTTTTGCGCAACGTCACCGAGCGGAAGCGCATGGAAACGATCACCCAGGCTGCCCTGGTCAGAACAGGAGCCCTCTACCAGGTAGTCCAGTCGTTAATCGGCTACGAAAATTTACCCCACCTGTTGCAAACCCTGGCCGATACCGTGGCCAGCGCGTTGCCGGCCGACCGGGTCACGCTGATCACGGTTGATTTTGCGCAGAAACAGGTGACCCATTTTATCAAAGGTGGTCCCGGTTTCGAGAACGTGGCCTACGTCTCCTTTGAGGAGTTGATGAACGGGTTGGCCGGCTGGGTCCTGCGCGAGTTGCAGCCAGCGCTGTCTCCTAAAAGTGAACCTGATCCCCGGGAGAGCCTGGAAGTACAGCGCCGGCGGATCGAGACGAACTGCGGGGCTGTTCTGGTCGTGCCGGTGCAGTACCAGGGGCAGTTGTTGGGTGTCTTGACAGGTATCAACCGGCCAGACCAGCCAGACTTCACCCTGGGTGACGCTGACCTGATGTTGGCCATGGGCAACCTGGCGGCCATGGCCATTGAGAATGTGCGGCTGTACGAAAAAGAACAGCAGCACCTGCGCGAGGTGCAGGCCACCAACGAAGAGTTGAATGCCTACGCCTACACGGTGGCCCACGACCTGAAAAACCCGCTCCTGGCCATCAGCGGCTATGCCGAACTGCTACAACTCAATGGCCAGGATGAAGCCCAACAGCAATACCTGCGCAAGATTTACCAGCACGCGCTCAAGATGAACGAAATCATTGATGCTCTTCTGCTACTGGCCAGGGTCCGCCAGCAAGAGGTAGATGTCGCGCCGCTGCTCATGGATCGGGTTGTGAGCAATGCTATTCAGAGCCTGGAGGCGCTTTGCGCCGAACATAACCCGCAAATTACCAGGCCCGATGACTGGCCATTGGCTCTTGGCTATAGTCCCTGGGTCGAACAGGTCTGGGTCAATTACTTGAGCAACGCCATCAAATATGGCGGCCGGCCGCCAGTGCTTGAGTTGGGGGCCAGCCTCCAGCCGGAGGGGCAGCAGTTATACTTTTGGCTGCGGGATAACGGTCCAGGTCTGTCGGCCGAGGAGCAGGCCCGGGTATTTGAGCCTTTTGAACGGCTGGGCCAGCAGGGAACGAGGGGGCATGGCTTAGGCCTGACCATTGTCCGGCGCATCGTCGAGAATTTGGGCGGGCAGGTAGGAGTAGAAAGCGACGGGGTCCAGGGGAGTACGTTTTGGTTTACGCTCCCGGCAACTCGAAATAATGAGGAGGAGTGAACTTCTCCACTCGCAAACTCGCAGACTCGCAAACTCGCTTCAGGGAACGGAAATAGCCATCAGCAGCAGCCGGTTGTCGGGTTGGGGCTGGCCCTGGATGGTGACGGCCGGCCGCTCGAAGCTGTCCGGATTATAGAGACCCACGTAGAGGCGGTAGTTGCCGGGGGGCAAATCGGCCGGGATGGGTAACTGGTAGGCGTCGGACAGGATCTCGTTCTGGCGCCAGCCCTTCGTCGGCCGCAGCCACTCCACGGGAATGCGGTCTACCTGGTAGACGATCTCCTCACTGTCCGGGGCGACCAGGTGAACGAAGGCGTAGTAATTCTCCTGGGGTACGGCCAGGGCCCGCCAGTACAGCGCCAGTTCCAGCGTCTGGCCAGGCTGGGGCACAGCCGGGGCGGCGTCGTAGCCGTACAGTTGGATGGCCGGGCCGAATTGGGCCTCGACCACCTGGCCGGCCGCCGGCAATTTGGTCACCAGGGGCCACGGCCGGAGCGTGATTTCGCCAAAGGTGATCCACTCGTTGGACCACGGCCGCCAGGCCGGCCGGCCAGGAATAATCTCCTGGCCCTGCCGCAAGCGCCAGCGCAGCCGGTAAACACCCGGCGGCGCTTCAGCCGGGAAGGAGAGGCCCAGGTATTCCCGTACCGGCGCCCCGGCCGGAAAGTCGGCCGGGGCCAACCACTCCGGCCCGGGGGCTGAGGCGTGGCTGAACCAGCTCTGGCCGTCCGGCCCGACCACTTCCAGCTCGTAGCCAACTGCGTCGTCCGCGACGCCGGCCGGGGCCTGCCAGAAGAAATAGAGCGGCAGGTTGTGGCCCGGCCGGCTCTCCGTCCAGTTCCTATCCACCCCCAGCAGCCGCCAGCCATTGGCAAAGTACACGGGGAAGAGAGCCTGCACCGGTAATTCCGGCGGCCGGGGCCACTGGCTGGCCGGGGCCAGCGTCACCACACCCAATGAGGCCCACTCGCCGCCGGCCGCGCCGCTGGCCTTGTCCCAGGGCAGCAGGAGCAATTCGTAATCGCCTGGCGGCATGGCGGCCGGCAGGGAAAGGCCGTAACTGAGGCGGGTGAGAGCCGTAGAGATTGGAGATTGGAGATTGGAGATTGGAGATTGGGCGGTTGGAGGGATCGTGAAGAGCCGGGTGGTATCCGTTGGCCAGAAGGGGCGGTTGTCGTCCAGCCAGGTCTGGCCGTCCGGGCCGCGCAGGGCAAAGCGCAGTTGTTGGCTGGCCGGCGGTGGTTGGCCGGCCTGCCAGAAGAGGTCAAGCCACAGGGTAGAGAGAGCGGCCGGCTGGGCGAAGCCTGGCTGCCAGCCTTGTAGGGCCAGGGTCTCGTCCCACTGAGCTTCGACGGATTGGCTGCCGGCCGGCAGCGAGGTGAGTTGCCAGGGAGTGGTGGTATAGGCGATGGCTTCGACCCGCATCGTTCGGGCGTGCTCGGCGTGGCGCTCCACCCGCAACAACCGTTCTTCCAGCCAGCCGCTGACCAGGCCAGCAGCGTCCAGGCCAACGGCCGGCGGCTCGACGACAAACCAGATACGCTCGTACCGGCCGGCCAGTTCCTGGAGCTGGTTGGTGGTCTCGGCCGTAGCTGGGAAAGGGTAGACGGGCAGGGCGGTGACGGGTAGCTCGGTCCGTTCCTGGTAATGCCAGTGCAGCCCCAGGAGGATGGCATTGTTATAGACGATCACGTCCCGGTCGCCGGCACGCTGTTCAATAGTGGCCACCAGGGCGCGTACGTCGTCCTTGGCGTACTGGGGATCCAGGTAGAGGTTGGCCAGGGAGATGGCCGGGCCGGCCAGGGCCAGCAACAGCCCCACGGCCGGGGCCAGGCGCGGCCGGCGGGGCAGGGCCTGCACACCCCGGGCCAGCAGCAAAAAGAAGGCAGGCGACCCGATCATGATGTGCCGCGCCCCCTGGTACATCGGCTTGATCAGCGAGCCCAACGCCAGCCCGGCGACAATGGCCAGCAGGTAGACGAGTAAGAAGAGGCGCAAACCCCCCAGGTTGGGGCACGATGCGTGCCCTCGGAAACCTGCGGGGTTTTTTGTGATGCCCACCAGCAGCAGTAAGGCCACCCCCACGTCCAACAGCCGGATGGCCAGCCAGCGAAAGTCCACCGTCAGCCCCATACCAAAGCCGTGGACCACATCTTGAAGCATAATCAGCGGCGAGACGTAGTGGTAATTGGCCTCCGCGCCGGTAAAGAGGCGCGGGATGATGCCAGGCATAAAGGGTAGAGCCACCAGCAGCCCGGCCAGCGCGCCGCCGATAATCAGCCGCCGCTGCCCCCGCCGCCAGAGCAGCCCGGCCCACAACAGGCCCTGGGCGGCCACCAGGAAGGCGGCCGTGTAATGGGTGAGAAAGGCCAGGCCGGCAAAGAGGATGTAAACAGTGAACCAGCGCCGCAGGTTGGCTGCCGGGCCGCTCTGCATGGCCCGCCACAAGGCGTAGCTGGCCGCCGCCCCCAGGAGCACGGCCAGGGTGTACATGCGCGCTTCCTGGGCGTACCAGACGTGCAAGGGATTGACAGCAGCCAGAAGAGCCGCCACAATACCGGTAGCCCGGCCGTTGAGCCGGCGGCCGAACTGGTACAGCAGGGGCACGAGCAGCACGCTGGCCAGGACCGAGGGGTAGCGGAAGGCAAAGTCACTCTCGCCCAACAGGCGGCGGCTAACGTGAATGGCCAGGTAGTAGAGCGGCGGGTGCGTGTCGCGGGTGACGCCTTCCTGGATGGTGATGCGGTTGCTCAAAATCTCGGCCAGGGAATAGCCGGCCCGCAAAGGTGTCAGCCCTTCGTCCTGCCAGAAGCCGAAGTGGTCCAGGTGGTGAGTGCGCAGGGCAAAGGCCAGCCAGACCAGGAGCACGGCCGCCAGGAAAGACGCAGTTCTATGCAGCGCGACCTGGTGTGGCGAATCTTTGCGTTTCAGGCTAATCGTCGTCATCGTTGCCAGCCCATTGTCACAAAACGATCTTCATTCGGCAATGTGCCTCCCGGGGGTTGGCGATGGGCATCGTTTAAACCTCCAGGAAGTTAGCGGGCGATGCTCTGGCGTCGTTTGTGAATTGTTGGACAAAAGGAATCGGGTGGGGTAATATCCGACCCTGCCAGGGATTGGCCAATTTTGCCCTGGCAGGCTCAAGTTGCCACCTGTTACAGCCCCGTTTTGGTTTTAAGGAAGATTTAAGTGGACGAAAGAGAACAACTATTAAAGGTGCTAACGGAAGCTCATGGCGTGCCCGGATACGAGACAGAAATACGCGCTGTCTTGCGCGAGGCCATGGAACCGTTAGGCACAGTCACCCAGGATAAGTTGGGCAGCCTCATCTGCCACCAGCCAGGCGACGGCCCTAAAGTGATGCTGGCTGGCCACATGGACGAGATTGGCTTCATGGTCAGCCACATCACCAAGGAGGGCTTCCTCAAGTTCGTCCAATTGGGCGGTTGGTGGGACCAGGTGCTGCTCGGCCACCGGGTGGTGATCAAGAGTCATAAGGGGGACGTCGTCGGCGTCATTGGGGCCAAGCCGCCCCACCTGCTGGACGCCGAAGAACGCAATAAGATCGTCGTCAAGAAGGATATGTACATTGACATCGGCGGTTCCTCTCGCGAAGACGTAGAAGCGGCCGGCGTCCGCGTGGGCGATCCGGTGGTGCCCCAGAGCGACTTTGTCGTCCTGGCCAATCCCAAGACTTATCTTTCCAAAGCCTTCGACAACCGGATTGGCTGCGCCATGGCCGTGGAGGTGCTGCGCCATTATGCCGGTAAGCAGCACCCCAACCACATCTACGGCGTCACTACCGTGATGGAGGAGGTCGGCGTACGCGGGGCGACGACCAGCGTGCGGGTAGTGGACCCGGACGTGGCCATTATCCTGGAGTCGGACATTGCCGGCGACGTGCCGGGCATTAAAGAGGAAGAGAGCAACATCAAGCTTGGCGCCGGCCCGACGATCATGGTCTACGACGCCCGGATGATCCCCAACATCAAGCTGCGCGACCTGTTCATTGACACGGCCGCCGAACTGAACGTGCCTGTCCAATTTTCGGCCCTGACCGGGGGGGCTACGGACGGTGCAGCGATCCACCTGCACGGCACGGGCGTGCCCACCGTCGTCATCGGTGTGGCCGCCCGCCACATCCACAGCCACGGAGCAATTATCCACCGTGATGATTTTGACAACGCAGTTAAGTTGCTTACCGCTGTCGTGGCTAAGCTGGATGCGGCGACGGTGGCCGGTTTGACGGAATAATAGTTGATAGTTGATGGTTGATGGTTGACGGCTACTATCAACTACCAACCATCAACCAACAACCAGTAGTTAGGAGATTGGTGAATGGCAACTCTGGCCCCAGATTTTCAGAAGATTACTGAATCGTTAATTGAACAGATCCGAGGGTACGAGCCGGCTATTGAGGCCCAGAGCGTGGGCACGGTGGTGTCGGTGGGCGATGGTATTGCCCTGGCCGATGGCCTGGCCGACGTGAAAGCCAACGAAATTGTCGAGTTCAGCAACGGCGTCGCCGGCGTGGCCCTGAACCTGGAGCCGGACAGCGTCGGTATCGTCGTCATGGGGGATTACACCGGCATCGAAGTCGGCGACCAGGTGCGGACCACCGGCCGGATCGCTTCGGTCCCCGTGGGCGAGGCCATGATCGGCCGGGTCGTGGACCCGTTGGGCAACCCGCTCGATGGCAAAGGGCCGATTAACACGACCAGACGGCGGCCGATTGAGCGTATTGCCCCCGGCGTCATCGAGCGCAAGCGGGTGGATACGCCGGTCCAGACCGGTATCCTATCCATTGACGCCATGTTCCCCATCGGCCGGGGCCAGCGCGAGCTGATCATCGGCGACCGCCAGACCGGTAAGACCGCCATCTGCCTGGACACCATTATTAACCAGCGCGGCGGCGACCTGCTGTGCATTTACGTGGCCATCGGCCAGCGCGTTGGCCAGGTGGCCCAGGTAGTGGCCACGCTGGAGAAATACGGGGCGATGGAATACACGACTGTCGTCGTGGCCGGCGCCTCCGATCCGGCTCCGCTGCAATATTTCGCCCCCTACGCCGGCTGCGCTATCGGCGAGGAGTTCATGGACCAGGGCCGGGACGTCCTGGTCGTCTACGACGACCTGTCCAAGCACGCCTGGGCCTACCGGGAAATGTCGCTCATTCTGCGCCGCCCGCCCGGCCGCGAGGCTTACCCCGGCGACATCTTCTCCCTCCACAGCCGCCTGCTGGAACGATCCGTCCGCCTGCGCGACGATCTCATTATCGTCCCCAAGGGCGCGGAAATAACCAAAGACACGAAGGGCGTGGACGGCAAAGTCTACTTTGGCAACCACGACGTGGAAGAGGCCAGCGAGGCCCTTAAGGCCATGCCCGACGCCGATAATTACGAGATCAAGCAACTCCCCGGCAGCGGTGGCTCTTTGACCGCCCTGCCGATTATTGAAACCCTCCTGGGCGACGTATCAGCCTACATTCCCACCAACGTCATTTCTATTACCGACGGCCAGATCTTCCTGGAGACAGACCTCTTCAACGCCGGCCAGCGGCCGGCCATCAACACCGGTCTCTCCGTCTCCCGCGTCGGCGGCGACGCCCAGCGCAAGGCCATGCGCCGGGTGACCGGCGGTCTGCGTTCCGACCTGGCCCAATACCGCGAGTTGGCCGCCTTTGCTCAATTCGGCTCCGACCTGGACAGGGCCACCCAGCGCCAATTGTCCCGAGGCGCTCGCCTGATGGAACTGATCAAGCAGCCGCAATATTCGCCGTACCCGCTCGACCACCAGGTCATGCTCATTTATGCCGGTACGCGTGGCCACCTGGATGATGTGGACCTGGACAAGATTGGGGCCTGGAAGAAGGACTTCCTGCGCTACATGGACACCGCCCAGGCCGAGATCGGCCGGACGATTTCGCAGACCCACCAATTCACTGAGCAGACCGAAGAGGCGCTGAAGCAGGCCCTGGCCGACTTTAATGCGAGCTGGTCAAAGTAAACGTCGCGCCGAGACGCTGAACCTATGGCTACTGAACGCGAACTGAACAAACGGATCCGGAGCGTCAAGAATATTTCCCAGGTGACGAGCGCCCTGGCCGCCGTTTCGGCCGCCAAGGCTTCCAAGGCCCAGCATCAGGTGGCCGCCACCCGCGCCTACGCCGGCAAGGCTTACGAAATCCTCATTAACCTGGCCTCCCAACCGGGCGTCGGCGAAACCGGCCACCCCTTGCTGACGACGCGCCCAACCATCCGCAACACGGCCCTGATCTTGATCACCGGCGACCGGGGGTTGGCCGGCGCTTACAACGCCAACATCGTCGGTCAGGCCGAAAGGTTTATCCATGCCCTCACCACCCCGGCGCAGGTGGTGGCCGTCGGCCGCAAAGGGCGTGACCTGATGATCCGCCGGGGCTACAACGTCGTCGCCTCGTTTGACGGGATTCCTGACGAGCCGTCGCTCATGGACGTTTCCCCCATTGCCCAGGTGGTTATTGACGATTTCCTGGCCGGCAAGGTGGACGACGTCTTTATCGTCTATACCGACTTCGTCAGCCTGGTGACTCGAATTCCGACGGCCAAGCAACTGCTACCCCTGAAGCCCCTGGACCTGGAAGGGATGGCCCTATCCGAGTACGTCAAGCATGTGGACCTGACCGGCGTGGCCCAGCGGGTCTACAGCTACGAGCCGGAACCGGCCGTCCTGCTGAATACCATCGTGCCGCGCTTTACGGAGCTGCAGATTTATCAGGCCGTGTTGGAAGCGAAAGCCAGCGAACACAGCGCCCGCATGGTGGCCATGAACAACGCCACCGACAACGCGGCCGAATTAATTGACATCTTAATCCTGGAGCGCAACAAGGCCCGCCAGTCGAATATCACCAGCGAAATCCTGGACATTGTCGGCGGGGCTGAGGCGCTCAGAAGCAGGTAAAGCAAAGGGCCGGTCGGTGGTCCTCTGGCCGCCGCCCGCCTGGCCCTTGAGTGGATACGAGGAGGTTTTTACATGGCTATAGGCAGAGTGAAAGCCATTCGCGGCGTTGTCGTTGACGTGGATTTCCCGGAAGGACAACTGCCGGAAATTTATGAAGCGCTAGATATTTCCCGGCCGGACGGCCGGTTGGTGCTGGAAGTTCAGCAACACCTGGGCCATGGCCTGGTTCGTACTGTGGCCATGGACGCCACCGATGGCCTGGCCCGGAACACCGCAGTCACGGCCACCGGCGGGCCGATTATGGTCCCGGTCGGCCCGGTCACCCTAGGGCGCATTTTCAACCTGATCGGCGAAGCGATTGACGGCCGACCGACGCCTGAGGCCGACACCTATTACCCTATCCACCGGTCATCCCCCACCTTTCAGGAACAATCTACCGAATTGGAAACGTTTGAGACCGGTATGAAGGTCATTGACCTGATCTCCCCCCTGATCAAGGGTGGCAAGACCGGCATCTACGGTGGGGCCGGCGTGGGCAAGACGGTGACCATCTCCGAACTGATTCGCTCGGTGGCCACCGCCCACGAAGGGGTGTCGGTCTTCGCCGGGGTGGGCGAACGGACACGCGAAGGCACGGACATGTACTACGAACTGAAGGAGTACGGCGTGCTCGACTCGGTGGCCATGGTCTTTGGCCAGATGAACGAGCCGCCCGGCGTCCGCCTGCGCGTGGCTCTGACCGGCCTGGCGATGGCCGAGTACTTCCGCGACGAAGGGCGCGACGTGCTCATTTTCATTGACAATATTTTCCGCTACGTATTGGCCGGGTCGGAAATGTCGGCCCTCCTGGGCCGGATGCCCAGCGCGGTCGGCTACCAGCCGACGCTGGCCGCCGAAATGGGCGCCCTCCAGGAGCGCATTACCTCCACCCGGACCGGCTCCATCACCTCGCTGCAGGCTATCTTCGTGCCGGCCGACGACTACTCGGACCCGGCCCCGGTGGCGACCTTTGCCCACCTGGACGCGGTCATCACCCTCGACCGGGGGGTGTTTGCCAAGGGCCTCTTCCCGGCCGTGGACCCGCTGGCCTCCTCCAGCCGGGCGCTCCAACTAGAGGTCGTTGGCGAGGAACATTATCGCACGGCCCGCGAGGTCAAGCAGGTGCTGCAAACCTACAAAGACCTGCAGGACATTATTGCCATTCTGGGCATTGACGAATTGAGCGAGGATCAGAAGCTGCTGGTGGCCCGGGCCCGCAAGATGGAGCGCTTCCTGGGCCAGCCGATGTTCGTCGCCGAAAAGTTCCACGGCCTGAAAGGCCAGTACGTGCCCACCCGGGAAACGGTGCGCGGTTTCCGCGAAATCCTGGACGGCAAGCACGACGACCTGCCGGAACAAGCCTTCTACATGGTCGGCACCATTGACCACGCCGTCGAAAAGGCCGAGCGGCTTCGGGCGGAAGCCTAGCTTGGACGACAGACGACGGACGATAGACGACAAACTGTTGTCCGTCGTCCGTGGTCTTGATGGGATTTAACTATGCCATTGCAATGTGATATCGTCACCCAGGAACGGTCGGTTTTCAGCGGTCAGGTGGATTACGTCAGTCTGCCGGGCACGGAAGGCCGCATGGGTATTCTGCCGAACCACTCACCCCTGCTGACGGCCCTGGGCTTTGGCGAAGTGATGGTGCGGCAGGGCGGCCAGGAAGAGTTTTTTGCCATTGGCGGCGGCTTTGCCGAAATCCGGCCGAGCCATGTCATTGTCCTGGCCGATTCGGCCGAGCACGCCGAAGAGATTGACATTGATCGAGCCCAACAGGCGCGCGAAGCGGCCGAGCGAGCCATGCGCGAAGCGCCCAAAGATACCGAGCGGTACGCGCAGATCGAGGCAGAGTTGCGGCGGGCGCAAATCCGCATTGACGTGAGCCTGCGGCGAGCCTCCGGCATGCGCCGCCGGCGGATGCCGATGACCGGCCTGCGCGGCGAAGAAGAGAATGAGTAATCAAGTAATTCAGTAATTGGGTAATTACCAATTACTGAATTACCCAATTACCTTTCCAGGAGAACGTAAACAAACTTGGCACTTTTTACTCCCCACATTGCCATTGACCTGGGGACGATCAACGTTCTGGTTTATGAACAGGGCCGGGGTGTCGTCCTGCAAGAACCGTCGGTGGTCGCCATTCGCGAGGATGGCAACAAGACGACGATTGTCGAAGTCGGCCGGGCCGCCCGGGAAATGTACGGCCGGACCCCCGAAGAAATCGAAGTAATGCGGCCGCTGCGTGATGGCGTCATTGCCGATTACTTCGTCACCCAGGCCATGCTGAATTATTTCATTGACAAGGTGGCCGGCCGTTTCCACCTGCGCAAGCCGGTGGTGATGATTAGCGTGCCCTATGGCGTGACCAGCGTCGAACGGCGGGCGGTCAAGGAAGCGGCCCTGGCCGCCGGCGCCCGCGAGGTCCACCTGATTCCCGAACCGCTGGCCGCGGCCATTGGCGCTGGGCTACCGGTCGGCACGCCTACCGGGAACATGATCGTGGACCTGGGCGGCGGCTCCACCGAAGCGGCCGTCGTCTCCATGAACGGCATCGTCTGCGCCGAGTCGGTGCGCGTGGCCGGCATCCACCTGGACGACGCTATCATCAGTTACATCCGCCGAAAATATAACCTGATCATCGGCGAGCCGACGGCCGAAGAGATTAAGATTAAGATTGGCGCGGCCAGCGAGCTGGACGAGCGCCTGGAAATGAGCGTCCAGGGGCGGGACCAGATTGCCGGTCTGCCGAAGACGATCACCATTACCTCCAGCGAAGTGGTCGAGGCTATCTCCGAGCCGCTGGCCGCTATCGTTAACGTCATCCGGGCGGTCCTATCCAAGACCCCCCCCGAGCTGGCCTCGGACATCATTGACCGGGGGATGGCCTTGACCGGTGGCGGGGCGCTGCTGCGGGATATTGACATCCTGCTGACGGAAGCAACCGGCGTGCCCGCCTACGTGGCCGATAACCCCCTGGCCTGCACCGCCCTGGGCGCCGGCAAAGCCCTGGCCGAACTACCCATCCTCCAGAGAAGTATTCCCAATTTATAAAAACGCAAAGACGCCAAGAGGCGCCAAGACGCAAAAGTAATTTATGCCTTTGCGTCTTGGCGTCTTGGCGTCAAATTCTTAACCGAGGGTTTTGGCCAGCCCCTTTTCCACAGCCCAGCCGGCGACCTGGGCGCGGGAGGAGAAGCCCAGCTTGGAGAGGATGTTGCTGACGTGCGTTTCCACCGTTCGCTCGCTGAGCACCAACTCCTCGGCAATTTCGCGGTTAGATTTCCCCCGGGCAATGTAGGCCACCACCTCGCGCTCGCGCCGGGTGAGGCCACCAGGGTACACTTCTTCGGCCGGTCGCTGCGGCGCGGCCTGGGCGGGGGTTTGCAGCCGCCTAAACTGCTCTAAGAAATTGAGCCGCAGCGCCGGGTCGGCCAGCCTGCCCGCCAGCTCCTCGACCAGGGTCTGGGCCGCGGCCCAAGACTGCACGGCCTCCTGGTGGCGCGCCTGGGCCTGGTAGAGGTTGCCCAAATGCAGCCGGCCGCGCCACACCAGCCACCAGATCTCCCTGGCCAGAGCCGTTTCCACCGCCGCCTGCAAATGCGCTTCCGCCTCGGCCGGCCGGTTGAGCGCGGCCAGCGCCCGGCCGCGCAGCAGCCACAATCCCGGTACTATCTGCCCCGCTGCCAGGTTAGGAAACGCGGTAATCAGCCGGTCCACCACCTGAAGCGCCCCGGCCGGCTCGTGGCGCGCCAGGGCCAATTCGGCCTGGGCCTGCCAGACCATCCGTTGGGCAATCGTCTCCATCGAGGCGGCCGTGCCCGTGATCAGGGGCCGGAGCAGGGCTTCGGCCGTGGCCAGGTCGTTGGCGGCAATGCAGGTCGTAGCCAGCGCGCCGCTGGCCAGGTGGGTCCAGAGCAAAGAGTGGATTTGGCCGGCCAGCGCCAGCCCCTGCGCCAGGTGTTGCCGGGCTTCCGGCAAGGCCAGCACGTCCAGGTAAAGCAAGCCCAGGGTACAATGGCCGGCCGCCTGCCACTGCCGGTGTTCAATTTCCTCGGCAATTTCCAGCATCTGCCGGGCCAGCTCCAGCGCCCGGCCGTACTCGCCCGACCCGCCGTGATAAAAAGCCAGGTGCATCCGGGCAAAGGCCTCCCCGGCGCGCCAGCCAATCTCCTGAGCGATCTGGAGGGCGGCTTCGGCGTCGGCCATACTCTCGGCCACCATGCCAACGGACTCGACGGCGCCGAACATGTACGGGCTGCTGCGCCCGGCTATCATTGCCAGGCTGGAAGCCAGCCCCTGGCGGTCGCCCAACTCGCGGAAGAGGGCCACGGCCTGCTCGTCGTAGGCCGTCCCCTGGACGACCTCCCCGCTCTCGTAATAGGCCAGCCCCAACAGATCCAAAGTCGTGGCGATGCCGCGCCGGTTTTCCAGCTCGCGGAAGAGGGCCAGGGCCTCCAGGTGGTACTGCCTGGCCTGGACCGGCCGTTCCATGTTGACGTGCCAGTTGCCGACCCGGTTGAGGCTGCGGGCCACCAGCGCCGGCTCTTCCATGTGTTGGGCCAGGGTCAGGGCTTGCTGGAAGTAATCGCCGGCCGCCTCGTAGTCTCGCGAGGTCCACAGCTTGCCCAGCTCCAGGAGCGCCTGCCATTCGGCCTGGCGGTCGCCGGCCGTTTGGGCGGCGGTCCGCGCCGTCTCCAGGTCGGCGCGGGCTGGCTCAAACTGGCCCAGGACTTCGTAGGCCAAGCCGCGCGCCCGGTATAGCTCCAGCGGCGGCATCCCCAGGTGGCCGGCCGCCTCCAGGGCGCGGCTGAACTGTTCGACGGCGGCACGAGGCGCATACATGGCCTGGGCCTTTTCCCCGGCCTGACGGGCGTAGGCCAGCGCCTGGGGCCAGGCGCCGGCTTCGTAAAAGTGGTAAGCCAGGTCGGCCAGGACCATGTCGAGGGAATCGGCGTAGAGCTGCTCCATCGTCTCGGCAATGGTCCGGTGCAGGGCGGCCCGTTCGCGGGCCAGCAGGCCGGCGACCACCGCCTGGCGGGTGAGGGCGTGGCGAAAGGCAAAGTGATCGGCCGTTTCTTCGACGACCAGTTGGGCACCCAGCAGAGCTTTGACCTGTCCCAACAACTCGCCCTCGCCCTGGCCGGTTAACGCCTGCAGCAACTTGAAGTCGAAGCGCCGGCCGGCTACGGCGGCCAGGGTCAGCAAGCGGCGGGCGGGCGGGTCCATCATCTCGGTCCGGCGCTGGACGGCCACCTGGACGCTGCGGGGAATGCGCAGCTCGGCGGCCGGTTTGCGGCTCCAGCGGCCACCGGCGTAGAAGAGATCGCCGGCCATGACCAGCGACTTGAGGACTTCTTCGACGAAAAAGGGGTTGCCCTCGGTCAGTTGGCAGACGGTGTCCAGGAACTCTTCGTGGACCGGCCGGGGCCAGTCAAAGATAGCCTGGAACATGGCCTGGACCTGGGCGTGGCTGAGCGGCCGCAAAACAATTTCGCGGGCCAGCCGCTGCCGTTCCAGGTGGGCCAGCAGCCGGGCCAGCGGCGGCGAGACCTCTTCGCGGCGGTAGGTGGCCAGCACCAGGACCGGCAGCGAGGATAGCCGACGGATCCAGAAGTGGAGAAAGTCCAGGCTGGTCTCGTCGGCCCAGTGCAAATCCTCAAGCAGCAGCAACAGCGGCATTTGCTGGCCGGCGTCCACCAGGCGGGCCAGGAATTGGGCCAGGGCTTCAAAGAGGCGGCGCTTTTCGGCCTCGGGGTCCAGCAGCGGTGTGGGCTGGACGGCCGGCAAAGTGAGGGCCAGCTCGGGCAGCAGCTTGACCAGCTCCGGGCCGAGCGGCCCCAGGGCGGCGGCCACGGCCGGCGCCGGTTGGCGGGCAAAGTAGGCGCGCAGGGCGTCAACGAAGGGGGCGTAGGGGAAGGTGACGTCCTGCTCGAAACAGTCGCCTTGCAGGGAGGCAAAGCCCAGGCCGGCCGCCCGGCGACAGCATTCGGCCAGGAGCCGGCTTTTGCCGACGCCGGCCTCGCCGGAGACCAGGAGGCATTGGCCCTGGCCCTGGGCGGCCAGGGCCAGGGCAGCGGCCAGCAGCTCCGTTTCCTGGCTACGGCCGACGAGGACGGGGGAAATCACCTGTTTATCAGGAGCGATTATTGGACGGTTCATAGGGTGGGCCGGGCAGCCAACGCCGGACAGCCCGGCAATATTGCTCATATGATAGCCCAAATTGGCGGCGCAGCGAAGGCTCTTCGATGAGGACGACGAACAGGTGGAAGGCCAGGCTAAGGCCAAGGGCGTAGACAAGGACGGGCCAGGCGTTAAACAGTAAGGCCCAGCCGGCGGTGACGAGCAGGACGCCGATGTACATAGGGTTGCGCACGTAGCGGTAGAGGCCGCGCACAACCAACTGTTTGGGAGCGTCAAACGGCGCGGGGGTGCCCCGGCCGAGGACGGCAAAGCCGTAGACGCAGTGGAGATAGATGGCGGCCCCCAGCAACAGCGGCAGCAGGGCCAGGTATTGCTGTAGACCCCAGCGAGTTGCCAGCCCTTCCGGGCGGTTGGCGACGATGAGGAAGGGGAGGAGGACGGCGGCCGTGCCGGGGACGAAGATGGTGAAGAGGAGGTTTTTTAAGAAGAGAGACATAGATACCCTCGGACGGACGCGGCCGCCTGGTCAGAACAAGGTGTACAAGGTGAGCGTCAGTGATATAGTACTCACCCTGATCATCCAGGCGCTGTCCGCGTAACCCCAACCTATCCATATTACACCATATCCTTCGCCCAATGACCAGAGGATTATCCCGGCCGGGTCGCTATAGTTCGACATCATCAGGGCCAATAGTCCGGAAATAAGGAAAGGTCAGACGCGTGTCATCCGTCTCTCAATTGAGCGTAGGGCCAGTTGGCCCTATACAAATTGGAGATGAATGATGAATGCAAAAGCCACCTTCCACTGGTTGGGACCGGTTGCGACCCTGCTCATCGTTTTCCTGTTGGCCAGTCTCAGTTGGGCCGGTTCACCGGCCCAGGTGCAGATTCCCGTCCGGCCAGCCGCCATCCCACAGTCACCTGCGCTACCGCCCTTCTTTTCCCTTGACCCATTCTCCCCCTTCCTGGCAGGCGCCAGTGCGGCCGACCTGTTTGGGCTGGTTGGCTCAACCACGCCGGCCCTGGAACTAACAGCGGCCGCCCTGGGACTAACGGCCGGCCACAACGTAGACGCTCTTTCCGATGGCACGGACTGGGTTGATCCCCTGGACCCTTGCCCGGCTTACGTGGACCCGGTGACCGGTAATATCATCTCAACCCTGTATTTCTGGTCGGTTGACCGGAACTCGGCCGGGGCCAGCGATGGCGCACCCATCTGGCCTCTCTGCATTTCCTTCGGCGGGCCGGTTCCCCCCGAATTACCCGATGATGGGGCGGCCGGCGACATCTTCGCTCAATTGTGGGCGAACCCGGCCACCGGCATCCGCCTCAACATCAAGTTGTATGACGAGGAAGACCTGGGATTAATCGGCCTGCCTGAGCCGCTTGACGAACTGGATGCCCTGCAAATGCGCGGCGATCTGGAAACGACGGGGGATGATGTGCCCGACACTCCCGTCTTTTTTTCTGTAGACACACCCACCGCAGGCGCCCTGGGAGTCTCGCCGGCCGATGTACTGGTGCTGCCGGCCGGGAGTGATCCATCCGGCCGGACACTTTATGCCAGCGAGGCGGAACTGGGTCTTCAGCCTGGCGACGACATAGACGGGTTGTGCCTGACAGACACAGATACGATCTTCAGTAATGGCGGCCGGTTGATTATCTCCCTGACCCCTTCCTCGCCCTCTCTAACTGGCCTGGACGGGACGCCGGGGACGGGGGACGACTATTCGCCGGCCGATGGATTTAAAGTCGGCACAGGTGATCCGTTCCCTGGTTCTGGGCTGCAAGTGCCCTTCCTGCCGGCTCCCTTCCTCTCTTTGCTGCCAACGGATAACGTGGATGCTTTCGACTGCCGGCTGGGAGACCCGGGCGAGTTTCCCCCAGGTATCACTCAGGTCTATCTTCCCCTGGTTGTAGCGGACCTGAATCCGGGAGACCCGACCCCAACGCCTACCCATCCTGCGCCGCCCACGCCGACGGCCACCACCACACCGACACAACCTGCACCGCCCACGCCGACGGCGACGGAGACACCAATGGCTACTGCCATACGCCGTTAGCCTTAGACGTGCTATAATGAAGGGGCTGGTATGCCAGCCGTCAGCAGGGGAACGCTATGGTGCAATGGAAGCACGCCGCCGGCACTGGAGTTTAATTGATGGGGCGAGACCTCAAACAGGCCCTTTCTCATGTGCTTTGGATCGGGGGAGCGACCGATAGCGGCAAGACGACGGCCACGGAGCGTATCGCCGAACGGTATGGATGCCAACTGTACCATTATGACCGGCATGACCCGCGCCAGATGGAACGCCTGGCGGAAACAGAGCCGCGTTATCGCGCTTTCCTGAACGCCTCTATGGACGAGCGCTGGGTGTACCCAGAGCCGGAGGAACTGCTGCGGCGCGCCTGGCAGAGTTTTCAAGACCGGTTTCCGCTGGTGGTGGAGGATTTGCTTGGCTTGCCTCAAGCGCCGATGATCGTGGCGGAGGGTTTCGGGTTGCTGCCAGGGCTTCTGGTCCCGGTGCTGGCGAGCAAGCGCCAGGCGATCTGGCTGGTACCGACGGAGGCATTCAAATGGGCCTCGATGGAACGGCGCAACAAGCCTTCATTCCGGGAGGAGGTGAGTGACCCGGAACGAGCGAGGATGAACCTGTTCAGGCGGGATATGCTCCTGGCGGAGCGGGTGAGGGAACAAGTCGAAGCCTATGGACTGACGATGGTTGAAGTGGATGGATCGCGGGCGGCTGGGGAGATGGTCACGTTGATCGAGCAGCATTTTGCGCCGTTTCTACTTAATAGACCAAGGCTTCGCTTCGTTGAGAAAGGCTTAAGACCGGGTGAAGATGTCTATTCAGCTAGTGGAAGCACCTACGCCGGCCGTTATCTCATTGTGTTTTTCATCTTAAAACCGGGCAACAGGGCGCTTGTTATCAGTGCCCGTGATATGGATAGGAAAGAGCGGAAACGTCATGGACGAAAATAAAGAGCAAGAACGTTCTAGTATCTCTAAAGCTACAACGCTAGAAGAATTGGCGGAGTTTTGGGATACTCATAGCCTGGCTGACTACTGGGATGAGACTTACGAGGTCGAGTTTGAGATCCGGGCCAGGCGGCGCAGGCGGGTTACACTTGACCCGGAACTGTACGAAAAGATCAGTAAAGAAGCCCAACTGCGGGGAGTTGAGCCGGAAACGCTCGTCAATTTGTGGTTGGCGGAGAGAGTAAGTTCAGGATAAGCCCGCCCGGCGAGACAATCGCCGGGCGAGTGAGGTGAGGAGCCGTGTATTCCTACATGTGGCCGCGAGCTTCGGCGATCGCTTTAATCATGCCGCTGACGCCGGTGCGGTTGAGAAATAAAGTCCCCAATGAGGGAATTCGAGCAAATAATATGGCTGGCGCAGGGATGCCAATCTCAGGAATGTCTTTTTTGAGGGCATTGATAACGGCCTGACCTGCGGCCTCGGGAGGGGACGTCGGGACTGATTTGGGCTTAACGACGCCAGTCTCTTTCAATGCCTGGGCGGACAGCCCGGTATCTGTAAATTGGCCGGCCAGAACCACGGAGGCGCTTACGCCGGTCCCGCGATACTCGGCTCGTAAGGAGGTGGTGAAATGGGCCAGTCCAGCTTTTGAGGTGGCGTACATGACGTCGTAAGGGAAAGGTATCTTGGCGGCGAGGGTGGCGATATTGACGATATGGCCCCGGCCGCGCTCTAACATTCCCGGCAATAGGAATCGTGTCAGAGTAATGGGGGCGCTCAGATTTGTTAAGAGTATCTGTTCGATAACCTCTGGCCGCTCTTTGTGGAATGATATGGCGCTATCGAGGGCGGCATTGTTGACGAGCACGTCAACGGCTCCAAACTCGGCCTCGGCGGCAGAGATGAGCGTGCTCAAGGCGTTGCGGTCGATAATATCTGCGGGAACGGCGAGCGCCCGCGCACCGGCCGCGTTTATCTGGTCTGCCACACGTTGCAGATCGGCGGCGTTGCGAGCCACCAATACCAGGTTCATTCCTTCTTTAGCCAACGCCTGGGCAATATAGGGGCCAATGCCGCGCGATGCCCCGGTCACAATGGCCGTACGGTATTCCTTTATCATGATGATGCCTCCATTCGCTGATTTTTGGGTTCTTTTAATTCGGTGAACAATGATGTATAATCATTGCGTAGATTATAGTGAAACCAGGCTGGTTTGTCAATATCAATGAACAAAGATGTTTAGTGAAATGCTGAGTTCTTCGTGAGGCGAGTGAGCAATGCCTCGAAAGTATCAACTTAAACGCCGCGCCGAACGCCAGGAGGAGACCCGCCAACGGATCATTGACGCGGCGATCCAGCTACATCAAACAGCGGGCGGGGCGGCAACGATTAGTGCGATAGCCAAGCTTGCCGGTGTGGAGCGGTTGACGCTGTACCGCCATTTCCCGGACGAGCAAACGTTGTTACGCGCCTGTACCGGCCATTACCTGGCATGCAATCCTCCCCCAGACCCGGCCGCCTGGCAGGAGGTTGAAGATGCTGAGGAGCACTTGCGAATCGGGCTGAGGGCGGTCTATGCTTATCACCGCCGTACCGAGCCGATGTTTGTACAGGCGACCCGTGAGCTTGAGGTGAACCCGGTCCTGGGTGAGGTGCTTGCGCCTTATTTTGCCTATTGGGCACATCTGGCCGAGGTGCTGGCGGAAGTGTGGCAACCGCAGGAGGCGGCCAGGTCGCTGGTCCATGCGGCTATTGGTCACGCCCTGAGTTTTACGACGTGGCGCTCGCTGGTGCGCGATCAGGGGTTGGATGACGCGGCCGTTATCGAACTGATGGTGGCTATGGTGCGGTGCCTGGGGTGCTAGCCGGCGGCCTCGTTTTCGAGCAGTGTTTTGAGCCGCAGGAGGCGTTCATCCCATCTGGCGCTGATTTCTTTGAGCCATTGCTCAAGCTCGCCGAGGGGTTCCGGCGTCAGGGTATAGCGTTTTTCGCGGCCCTTTTGATGGACGGCGACCAGGCCGGCCTCTTCGAGAATACGAAGGTGCTTGAGAACCCCCTGCCGGGTGATGGGGTATTCCCCGGCAAGCTGGGTCGCCGTCCTGGGACTGTTCTCGGCCAGGTTCAACAGCAATTTCCGGCGCATGGGGTCGGCCAGGGCGGCGAAAATGGGCGTCTCGCTCAATGCGGCATGCTCCTGCCCTCCAGATAGGCTTTTAGATTCTCCACCGACATAGAATAGCCCCGGCCGGTGGCATACCACTGGTTGAGCTGCTCTGGCTCGGTGACGGCCCGCCAGGCGCGTTCAGGGGGTACGGCTATCCAGACGCTGCGTTCGACTGCTATTGTTTCCATGTCACCTGTC